>JBEPVP010000093.1:0-13684 GCA_041690935.1 Rhodanobacter sp. | reverse complement strand
AGCAGCGGGCCGACCGCCAGCGCGCTAAGCAGGCCGTGCACGCCGTCCAGCAGCAGGTCGCCTTCGCCGGTGTGCGCGCGCAGGTAGCGATCCAGTTCATCCAGTTCGTTGTCGTCCAGCGAACTGGGCCATTCGGTCTTTGCGGTCATGTCAGTCAAATACTCAGTTCCAGCGTCACCGGCGTGTGGTCGGAAGGGCGCTCCCAGCGACGCGGTTCGCGGTCGATCGCCGCCGCCGTGGCGGCGGATTTCAATGCCTCGCCGATCAGGATCAGATCGATGCGCAGGCCCATGTTGCGGCGGAACGCGGCCTGCCGGTAGTCCCACCAGCTGTAATGCTGGGCGCCGGGTTCGAACAGCCGGAAGCTGTCGTGCAGGCCGAGGTCGGTGATCGCCCTGAGCCCGGCGCGCTCCGGCGGCGAGCACAAAATATCCTCGCCCCAGGCGAGCGGATCGTAGACGTCGCGGTCGTCCGGGCAGATGTTGAAATCGCCCAGCACGACCAGATTCGGGTGACGCTCCAGCTCGCGCGCCAGAAATTCACGCACCTTGGCCAGCCAGTCCAGCTTGTAGGCGTATTTCTCGTCGCCCACCGCCTTGCCGTTGACCACGTAAAGATCCACCACGCGCAGGCCGCCGATCGTGGCGGCCAGGATCCGCCGCTGCGGATCGGCCAGCCCGGGGATGTCGGTGATGATGTCGGTCGGCTGCTCGCGGGCGAGGATCGCCACACCGTTGTAGGTCTTCTGGCCCGAATACACCGCGCGATAGCCCGCCGCGGCCAGTTCGTCGAGCGGAAACTTGGCGTCTTCCAGCTTGGTTTCCTGCAGCGCCACGATGTCCGGCTGCGCGTCGGCCAGCCACTGGGTCAGGTGCGGCAGGCGCACCTTCAGCGAATTGACGTTCCATGAGGCGATTTTCATCGCGGCATTGTAAGGGATGCGCCCGTGCGGGTTGCCCGGACTGAGTCAGCGGCCGCTATCGAGTCCATGGGAGGGGACATGGATTCATCCGGAACCGGGCGACCGTTGCGCGGGAATGGCGCTGCAGCGCGGTTCAAGTCCGGAAAGCGCGGGCTTTCGACGTTGCCGGCGGATCGACCTCGAGGAATTTGTGCAGGGAAATCACCGAAAGTCGGTATTCCAGTGTATGCTGGGATAGCAAGAGTCAGGGGCAACTCCGATCTTCTTGCTTCCATTGCGGTCAAGTGCACTACGCTCCGAGCCGCAAACCATCCATAGCTTCAAAGGTATTGTTACATGTCGGATCGTCAGAGCGGTACAGTCAAGTGGTTCAACGACGCCAAAGGTTTTGGCTTCATCACCCCGGAAAGCGGTGACGACCTGTTCGTGCATTTCCGCGCGATCCAGGGCACGGGCTTCAAGTCCCTGCAGGAAGGCCAGCGCGTCACGTTCGTCGTCACCAAGGGCCAGAAAGGCCTGCAGGCTGAGGAAGTCCAGGTTGCCTGATTCCTTCGGGAATTGAGCGATCTTGAAAAGCCCGCTTCGGCGGGCTTTTTTTTGTCCCGGATTTGGTAGCCCCGTGGCATCACCACATCCGTTCGCGCTGAGCGAAGTCGAAGCGCCGCGAAGCGTTCCGGCCGGCCATGTCCTTCGACTCTGGCCGCTGCGCGGCCGATGTCGTTCTGGACGAGCGGGCGGGAAATCACGCCAGCCCGTGGCTGCGCAGCAGTGCCTCCGGCTCCGGCTTCCTGCCGCGGAACGCGATGAAGCTTTCCAGTGCGGGGCGACTGGCCCCGACGGCGAGAAATTCGCGGCGGAAGCGTTCGCCAGTGGCGCGATCGATGACACTCCCGTTTTTCCCGGCGCGCTCCTCGAATTCGCCGAACGCATCGGCGCTCAGTAGTTCGGCCCACAGGTAGCTGTAGTAGCCGGCCGCGTAGCCGCCGGCGAAGATGTGGCTGAAGCCATGCGGGAAGCGCTGCCAGGCCGGCGGATGCAGCACCGCAACCTGCTTGCGCACGCTCTCCAGCACCGCCAGCGTGCGGCCTCCCTCGGCGGGGTCGTATTCCAGGTGCAGCAGGAAATCGAACAGCGCGAATTCCAGTTGACGCACCAGGAACAGGCCCGCGTGGAAATGCCGCGCGGCGAGCATCCGCTCGAACAGCTGGTCCGGCAGCTTCTCACCGGTCTGGTAGTGCTTCGCGAACAGGTCCAGCGCCTGGCGGTTCCAGCCAAAGTTCTCCATGAACTGGCTGGGCAGTTCCACCGCGTCCCATTCGACCCCGTCGATGCCACCGATCGATGGCAGCGCGATCTCGGTCATCAGGTGGTGCAGGCCGTGGCCGAACTCGTGGAACAGGGTCAGCACGTCGTCGTGGGTCAGCAGGGCCGGCTTGCCTTCGGTCGGCGGCGCGAAGTTGCAGGTGAGGAAGGCGACCGGCAACTGCCGCTGTGCGCCATCATCGAAGCGGGCGCGGCAGACGTCCATCCACGCACCGCCGCGCTTGCCGTTGCGTGCGTACAGATCCACGTAGCCACCGGCGAACACGCGGCCGTCGGTGGCACGCACGTCGTAGTAGCGCACGTCCGGATGCCACACGTCGATGCCTTCGCGCAGGGCGAGGGTGATGCCGTAAAGCCTTTCGGTGAGTTCGAACAAGCCGTCGATCACCGCCGGCAACGGGAAGTACGGTTTCAACTGCTCCTCGTCCAGCGCGTAACGCTGCTGGCGCAGCTTCTCCGAGGCGTAGCCGACATCCCACGACTCGAGGTTATCGAGCTTCAGCTCGCTGCGCGCGAACTCGCGCAGCGTGGCCAACTCCTGCTGCGCGACCGGCCGCGCGCGCGCAGCGAGGTCATGCAGGAACTCCATCACCTCGGTCGGCGAAACGGCCATCTTGGTCGCCAGCGATTCCTCGGCGGCGTTGGCGAAGCCGAGCAGTTGCGCCGCTTCGTGGCGCAGCGCCAGGATCTTCTCGATGCGTGCGCTGTTGTCGAACTTGCCGGCATTCGGACCCTGATCGGAGGCGCGGGTCTGGTACGCCCAGTACACCCGTTCGCGCAGGTCGCGGTTGTCGGCGTAGCTCAGCACGGCCTGCACACTGGGCTGTTTCAGGGTGACCAGATAGCCGTCCAGATCCTGATCCTCGGCGTACTGACGCAGCACCGCGCGACCGGATTCGGGAATGCCGGCGAGATCGCGCTCGTCGGTGATGTGCTCATGCCACGCCTCGCTGGCGTCGAGCACCGCATTGGAGAACTCGGTGGAAAGTTTCGACAGCTCCACCCCGATCTCGCGGAAACGCGAACGGGCCGGCTCTTCCAGTGCCACGCCGGAGAGCCTGAAGTCACGCAGCGCGTGTTCGACCAGCGCGCGTTGCGGGCGCGGCAAGCCGGCAAAGTCCGGCGCATCGGCCAGCGCCTGCACGGCGCCGTAAAGGTCGCGATTCTGGCCGAGCTCGATCGCGTGGTTGGTGAGCTGCTCCTCGGCCGGCCCGTACACCTTGCGCAAGGCCTCGTTGTCAGCCACCGAGTGCAAATGCGACACCGGTGCCCAGGCCCGCGCCAGCCGCTGCTCCAGCCGCTCCTGGGTCAGCATCACCGCGGCAAAATCGCGCGGCGCCCCGGGCGCGAGCAGCGCGTCGATGCCGGCGCGGTATTCGGCCAGGATCGTCTCGATCGCCGGCGTGACATGCTCGGGACAGATCTGCGAGAACGCCGGCAGGATGTCGTCGGCCAGCAGAGGATTGTCGTGACTCATGAATGCTCCTATCAGAACGCCAGCGTGGCGATCGCGCGAGGCGAAATCAAGCACCAGCATTCCGGTGACGCGCGCGCCGTCGCCAGCCGAGCGGTCCCATCACCGCAATCCCATCACCCCGGCGCGCAACCGTTACCATGCGCGGATGAATCCCCTGCGCAGCTTCAAGGGCGTCACGCCCATCCTCGGCGAACGCGTCTACGTCGACCCGGCCGCCTGCGTGATCGGCGATGTCGTGCTTGGCGATGACGTCTCGATCTGGCCCGGCACGGTATTGCGCGGCGATGTGAACCATATCCGCGTCGGCGCGCGCACCAGCATCCAGGACGGCAGCATCGTGCATGTCGCCCACGCCGGCCCGTACGGCCCCGGCTTCCCGTGCCTGATCGGCGAGGGCGTCACCATCGGCCACGCCGCGGTGGTGCATGCCTGCACGATCGGCGACTACTGCCTGATCGGCATGCACGCCAGCGTGCTCGACGGCGCGGTGGTGCAGAAGTACGGCTTCGTCGGCGCCGGCGCCTTGATTCCACCGGGCAAGGTGGTCGGCGAGCGCGAGCTGTGGCTGGGCAATCCGGCGAAGTTCGTGCGCCTGCTCAGCGACCGCCAGATCGAGCAGCTGCATTACTCGGCCGACCATTACGTGCGGCTGAAAGACGCGTATCTGACCTCGGCCTGATGACGCCGCAGCGCTAACGCGGGATCACGTCCCCGCGGCATTCGCCTGGCGGATGCGCGCGGCCTCCGCCTCATGCTGCTTCATCACGATGTTGCGCGCGGCAGAAAGCTTGCCGTCGAGCAGGGCCAGCGTGAAATTGTTGCTGTCGAATTCGCGCAACAGATCGATCTCCCGACGCGCCTCCTCCAGATCCGTCCGGTTGATGGTGCGTTCGATCTCCACCGCGGCACGCGGGAAGGCTTCGCGCAAGGCCTCCTGGGCCAGCGGGTTCTCCGGTTCCAGTTGCAGCATGCTGAGGTAGAACTCATAGGCGTTGCTGCCGGCCGGCGCCACCAGCCGTCCGTCATGCATGGCGTCGCGGGCCAGGCCGAGCAGGATCCCGGTGCCGCTCTGCGCGGCGGCGGCGGAAGCGCCGTCCACTCCTGCCCCGGCGTCGATCGACGAAGCGTCGGCGGTGCTGTGGCTGTAGCGGAAGATGCCGCCGATCCCGGCGGCGGCCAGGATCAGCAATGAAACGGAAACAAGTGCATACCGACGCGAGGCGCCGGAGAAAGAGCAAAGCATGGTGTCGGCTGCCTGACGATGGCCGCACGCTGAAACGTCGCGGGTCGGCGCATTCCCGGCGGATGTCGTCACGGTAGCCACGGCGTGTGTCCGTTCGGTGACGGCGTGCTGCCGTCACCGAACGCGGATGTCCGCCAGCGCCGGAAACTCAGAACACTGGTGCCCAGCTGCGGCTGTCCGGCGAGCCGTCCGGATGGCTGAACCACGACACGCGGTTGCGCCCGCCGGGGCAGCCCTGGCCCTGGCTATAGGCGGACAGCATGCCGTCGGCGCTGACCACGCCACCCTGATAGCAGCTGCCCCACGAGTCGCGGAACGTGAACGACTGCGCACTGTGCTGGCCGGTGTGCGCGGTGAGCGCGCCGCTGGCATCGAACTGCAGCGTGTCGGCGGTATCCATGTGGTTGTCCAGCGTGCTCGCGTACAGCGTCAGCCCCCACAGGCGCCGGTCGGTTTGCAGGCCGATACCCTGGTGCACGGTGGTCGCCACCGCGACGCTGCCATCGCTGGCCGCCTGCTGGTCATAGTCCAGCTGCAGCGGATAGCTCACGTGCTGGTGATAGCTGCCAATCGAC
Organism: Rhodanobacter sp.; assembly: GCA_041690935.1. GTDB lineage: Bacteria > Pseudomonadota > Gammaproteobacteria > Xanthomonadales > Rhodanobacteraceae > Rhodanobacter. The sequence continues at coordinate 8,144 of JBEPVP010000093.1, read as the reverse complement.
TGTGCGCCGAGGCGGCTCTCGCTGGTGCTGTCAGCCGTGGTGGTCTGATCGGTCTGCTGGCGATAGGTGCTGGCGTCGATGGTGAACGTTTGGCGATCGTCGAAACCGACGTTGGCGGTCACCGTGGTGTGCACGCGACCGCGCGCAGTGTCGGCATAACCCTCGATCACGTACTGCCGATGCACCGCGGTGGTGACATCGCCGCTGACGTTGCCGCTCGCGTCGGTGACCAGCGTGCTGCCGATCGTCGGCACCGGCGGCTGGCCGGCCAGCGTGTTGCGCACGATGCCGCCGCTGATCTGCCGTGCGTGCTCGTCCTGATAGACCAGCAGCGCGGCGGTGGCGGAGAAATAGCCATTCGCGCCGGCCACGCTCACCGCCACTTCGTGCATCGCGCCGTCGCTGAGCATGCCGGCGAACGGGGTGAGATCGACCCGGTACGGCATGAAGTTCAGCGTCTGCACGCCCGGCGTCGGCCGCCACAGGTAGGGATCGATGCCGCCGGTGTAGATCCACGGCAGCACCGGCGCCACCCCGGCCGGCTGGCCGTCGATGCTGACCTCGGCTTCGCGGAAATTGCCACCGCCGCATTCCTGCGTCTGCGCGGCGTAGGCGTCCGGCACGCAGGTGTACCAGAACTCGTCGCCGCCCTGACTCTGGGTGAACACGTCCAGGTACGCGCGCGTCACGTTGCGCGGCAGGCTGAGCGTCTTCGCCAGCTTGTCGGTCGGGCCATTCAGCACGGTGGTGTTGCCGACCGCGTCACTGCCCAGCGGATACACCGCATCCGGCACGGCATGCTCTCCCAGCGGTCCCTGACCGGGATAGAACAGCAGCCGCGCCGTGCCGTGGATCACCCCGGTATAAGTGTCGTTGACGACGTTGCCAATGATCGCCTGACCCTGGCCGGCGTTGCGCAGCAGCGCGCTGTAGTCGGTGAGGTCGCGCTCGACGTGCCAGCTCGGCACGACGGTGGCGGACGGCTCCTGGGTGGTGCCGAAATACAGGTTCACCCCGCCCAGCCACAGCGTGGCGGTGCGGTCGAACTGGCGTCCGGCGGTGACCGAGAAATCCGCCTCCAGCACCACCTTCTTCCAATGCCCGTGACCGCAGCCGGGCGGTGGCGCGTAGCTGTACGGGCGGGTGTTGAAGTCGCTGAACGTCACGTCGTGGAACAGCTCGACCACGCACGCTCGACCCGGTGGGCGCGGCACGGTGGGATCGGCCACCGCGACATCGCGCGAGCCGATCGTGTAACCATTATCAGCGGTGGCGGGTGCGGCCTGCGCGGCGGCGGTGAATAGCAGGCACAGGCCGAGCCCGGACAGGTTGCGACGGAAAATCTCCTTCTTCGTCATGACGTGACTCCGCATGGATGTAACCCCCTGTCCGCCCACGCTAGCACGCCCCACGATGCGCCGGGATTATCGCGTTTGGAAGCCCGTACGGTAGCGTCGATCCGTGCGGCGGTTCGCCGCGCGGCTCAGCCAGTGGCCGTTTCCAGAGCGCCCAGCCAGCGTAGAGCATGCTGGCGATCAGCGCCGCACATCGCCGGTTCCGCCTGCAGGCTGGCACACACCCGCGGCCGTTCGGGCCGACCGAAGATGCGGCAGCGGTTGGCTTCATCCAGCTGCACGCAACGCACGCCGGCCGGCTTGCCGCCCGGCATGCCGGGGATCGGCGAGCTGATCGACGGCGCGATGCAGCAGGCGCCGCAGCCGATCCGGCAAGCCAGTGCGCTCACGCGGCCTGTTGCCGCAACGACCGATACACCGGTTCGGTATCCGGCCGCTGACCATGCCACAGCTCGAATGCATCGGCGGCGGTTTCCAGCAGCATGCCGAGCCCGTCGAACGCGTAGCGTGCACCGGCAGTCTTCGCCCAGGCCAGGAAGCTTCCGCCCGCGGCGCCGTACGACAGGTCGTAGCAAAGCGCACGCGCGCCGACCAACGAGAACGGCAACGGCAGCGCCGCACCCAGCACACCGGCGGAGGTGGCGTTGACGATCAGATCGTAGCTGCCGATGTTGGGCAGATCCTCCCAGTAGCGGGTGTGCGCCCGCGCCGGCTCGCCGATCGCATCGGCCAGCGTGTCCGCCGCCTCGGGCGAACGGTTGACGATGGTCAGCGTCTCCACGCCGGCATCCAGCAGGTTCCACGCCACGCCATGCGCGGCGCCGCCGGCACCGAGCAGCAGGGCGGTATGCCCGCGCAGATCCATGCCGTGGCGCTCGGTGAGGTCGCGCAGCATGCCGTCGCCATCGGTGTTGTGCGCGGCCAGCCGGCCATCGGCCAGCCGGGTCAGCACATTGGCGCTGCCGGCGCGCGTGGCCGGCGCGCTGCGCTCATCCGCCAGCGCGAACGCGGCGGCCTTGTGCGGCAGGGTGACATTGGCGCCGTGGCCGCCGTCGGCAAAGAAGCGCTGCACCGTCGCGACGAACCCGGCTGGCGCCGTGTCGATCGCCCGATAGTCGAGCACGATGCCGAACTGCTGCGCGAACGCACGGTGGATCTGCGGCGACAAACTGTGCCCGATCGGATGGCCGAACACAGCGAACTGGTCTTGCATATGGATTCCCGAAAAGCATGCTGAAGCCCATTGTAGGAGTCCGCAGGCGGGCGATGCTGTTTCTTTCAGGACCTGGAACAGGCGCATCACCCGCCCGCGGACTCCTGCAGCAAGCCGCCCCGTCGCAACCGGTGAGATGGACGCCGCGCAACCTGCGGCCGTCACCATCGAACGGATACGGACCATGCACACCCAACCGCTGTCTTCGGCGCACCATCAACGCCTGCTCGGCGCCGCCATACTGTGGCTGCTGGGCGGCAGCGCCTTGCTGCTGACCACGCTGGTGCCGGCACATACCGATGTACTGGGCTGGACGCCAGCATTCTGGCTGCTCGGTGCGCCACTGATCGTGCTGCTGGTACTGGAACCGACGTTGCCGCGGCAGCTGCTGACGCTGTGCCGGCCGCGGCGGCGCGTGGTGGTGAGCGGCGTGGTCTGGCATTGAGGCTGCGGGAAGAGCGACCCCTCCCCAGCCCTCCCCTGCGTTGCAGGAGAGGGAGCGGGCCAGGTCGACCCGGAGGACGCTCAGTGCGTGGCGCCGCCCTGGCGTTTGCGCTCCATCCGGCGCAGGAACTCCTGCATGATGCGCAGATACAGTTCATCGCCGAGGTGGGCATCTTCCACGCCCGCATCGATCGACGGATTGTCGTTGACCTCGATCACCACCGGCTTGCTGCCGACCTGTTTCAGGTCGACGCCGTACAGGCCGTCGCCGATCGGCTGGGTCGCCTTCAGCGCCAGCCTGACCACCTCGGCCGGCGCGTCCTTCACCGCGATCGTCTCGAAGCCGCCTGATTTCGCGGTGCCCTTGGCGCCGTGGTTGTAGATCTGCCAGTGGCCGCGCGACATGTAGTACTTGCAGGCGTACAGCGGCTCGTGATTGAGCACGCCGATGCGCCAGTCGAATTCGGTGTAGACATATTCCTGCGCCAGCAGCAGGGCGCTGTGCTGGAACAGGCCGCTGGCGGCCTTCGCCAGCGCCTCCTCGTCCTCCACCTTGACCACGCCACGCGAGAACGAGCCGTCGGGAATCTTCAGCACCAGCGGAAAGCCGAGCTTGCCGACGACTTCCTTCATGCCCTTGCTGTCGTCGCGGTAGAGGATTTCTGTACGAGGGACGGCAAGCTTGCGCGACACCATCAGGTCGTTGAGGAAGATCTTGTTGGTGCAGCGCAGGATCGAGGTGGGATCGTCGATCACCACCATGCCTTCCTTCTCGGCGCGGTGCGAGAAGCGATAGGTGTGATTGTCGCTGGCGGTGGTCTCGCGGATGAACAGACCGTCGTATTCGGCGAGGCGCTGATAATCGTTCTTGCCGATCTGATCGACCTCGATGCCGAGCTGCTTGCCCGCGGCCACGAATGCCTTCAACGCCTTCTTGTTCGACGGCGGCATCTGCTCGGCCGGATCGACCAGCATCGCGACGTCGTAGCGATACAGTTTGCGCGCGCGCGGCTTGCGCCACAGCTTGCGCGAGAAGCGGTCGAGCTCCTCGGCGAACGCGTCCTCCTGCGCATCGTCCAGCGTGTGCAGGCCGACCGGTTTGATCGAGCTGACCTGCCACACGCGGTCACGCTCGAACTCGATCCGCAGCAGCGGACACGGGAACGACTCGAACACCTGCCGCGCCAGATCCTGCAGCGCCGGATACGCGGTCTCGCCGAAGTACACCAGGATGCCGAAGTCGGTGGTGTCGCGCCCGCCGGCCGGAAGAAAATGGGTCAGCTTCTGGCTGAGATCCTCGATATCCACGCCGTACAGTGAACGCCGGCGCAGGTCGTTGACCGTGCGCACCGACGGCATCACCCGATGCCCACGCGCCTCGGCCAGCAGCGACACGTAATAACCGGTGCCCAGGTATTTGTAGCTGCGACACAGGTTGATCACATGGGTGCGCTCATCGTCAACACCGACCGGCTCGCGCAGGTAATCCATCGCGCTCATGACGTCGACGGACGGATAGTACGAGCCCCAGTCGGAGGCTTTTTCGACAACGATGACCAGACGGGTCATGACATCACTCGGGCGATACGACTACGGCGGAATGCCCGCTGGCGGGCGGCTGGATGACGCAAAGCGCGCAGTTTGGCACAGGGCCGGTGGCGCACAAGGCAAAGCGCTGAAGGCCGAGTGAACGAAGCGCCGGCGCAGCGAATTACGCCCGCCCGCGACCCCGGCTGCTAGAGTCCGCGCCAGCCGATTCATTCCCACTCGCCGCACCACGCGCGCGTCCGCCGCGCCGGAAGGAACTCCCGCATGCACCCACCCCCAGTCAGCGCCAGCGTGCGCGTACGTCGCGCTGCAGCGTCCGATCTCGACGACCTGGCGGCCCTGGAGGAACGCACCTTCGACAGCGACCGGCTGAGCCGCGCGCAATACCGCCGTCACCTTGACAGCGACTCCGCCCAGGTGCTGGTGGCCAGCGCCAATCACCGCAACTTCCTGGGCACCGCCGTGCTGTTCTTTCGCAAGGGCAGCGGCGTGGCGCGGCTGTATTCGCTGGCCACGCAACCGGAGGCGCGCGGCAAGGGCGTCGGCTCGGCCCTGCTGGAAGCTGCCGCACACACCGCCAAACGCCGCGGCTGCCGCGCGCTGCGGCTGGAAGTGCGCACCGACAACCCGGTAGCCATCAGCCTGTACGAGCGACAGGGCTTTCAGCGCATCGGCAGCTACGCGCGGTACTACCAGGATGGCGCGGATGCGTGGCGGTATGAGAAGGCGCTGGGCTGAGCGTCGATGATCACGCGTGTCGCCCGCGCGTGGTTGCCCGCGACCGGCGCCTCCTTCACCCGCCCAGCGGCTGTCCGATCCGGTGTTCGGTCGCTTCATCCGGCCGCGCCACCAGGGCGCCGGTGCGCATCAGGCTGACGCTGTAGTGGCCTTGGTCGACCAGCGGCAGGAACGCGCCGCTGCCGTAGACGGTGTCGACCTCGGGCAGCCACTGCGGGTAGTGCTTGCTCAGCGTGAGCAGGTCGAATGCGCCGGTTTCGTCAAGGTCGATCACGGTGCGCGGCGCCTCGACTTCCTGCGCGGCGGCGTCGTAGCGGCCGGACAGGCGATCGAGCCGGTACAGCGGCGGTACGCCGGCCAGCAGCGTGGGCAGTTTCCATTTCAGCACGACCGCCTCGACGCGCCAGGCGTCGCCGGACAACTGCACCTGGCGCGTGCTGCCGTCGGGCCAGGTCAGGGTGAGCGCCCAGCGCTGCGGCGACAGGATGCGCGCGTCGATGTCGACCACCGGCGCCTCCTCGGCGAGCAGCCGATAGCCGCGCAATGCATAGCCGGTGCCCGCCAGCAGCAGGGTCAGCGCGAAGCAGAGCAGGCACACCAGCGCGCGCCAGCTGGCGGCGAGCCGGCGGCCGCTGTGCAGGCGCTGGCGCAAGGCCACCAGCTGCACCAGCGTCAGCAGCAGGAAGACGCCCGCCAGTATCAGCAGCACGGTCATCGGCAGGCGCAGCAGCGTGCTCCACTCCATCGGATTTTCCTCAGCGCAACGGCGGGCGCTTTGTGCAGGCATCATAACGGGCGACGCCAGGCTGCTGCGGCGCATGCGTCTGCCGTCGCTATACTCCGCTCGTCCCGAGGAACCCCGCCATGCGCCGATCCATCCTGCTGCTGCCGTTTTGTCTTGTTGCCGCCACGCTTGCCGCTTGTGGCAACAAGGGTCCACTGGTGCTGCCGCCGCCGCGGCCCGCGTCGAGCACCACCGCGCCCGCGCCGGTAGCTCCGGCTACGGCCAGCAGCAGCGCCATGCCGGCAGCGAGTCCGCGCTGAGTCACGGCGATCATGCAGCTGCCTTTTTCGAAGATGCACGGCATCGGCAATGATTTTGTCGTGCTGGATTGCCGCCACGGCGGGTTTCCACTGGATGTCGCGCAGATCCGCGCGCTGGCCGATCGTCACAGCGGCGTGGGTTTCGACCAGTTGCTGAGCGTGGAGCCGCCGCGTGATCCGGCGTGTGCGTTCTATTACGGCATCTGGAATGCCGATGGCTCGCCGTCCGGCCAGTGCGGCAACGGCGTGCGTTGCGTGGCCGCCTGGTTGCATCGTGCCGGCGCGCTGGCGCTCGGCGAAAGCGTCATGCTCGAGAGTCCGTCCGGTCCGGTCAGCGTGCGCCTGCTGGGCACGGACGAAGTCACTGTGGACATGGGCGCGCCGATCTTCGCGCCGGCACGGATACCGTTCGCGGCCGAACGGACCACGGATCGACACCGCATCATCGTGGGTGACGACGTGCTGGACATCGGCGTGGTCTCGATGGGCAACCCGCATGCGGTGGTGGTCGTGCCCGACTTGGCCGATCCCGAGCTGGAACGGCTCGGTCCGCTGCTGTCCGTGCATGAACGCTTTGCGCGGGGCGCCAACATCGGTTTCGTGCAGCCGCTCGACCGCGCGCATCTGCGCCTGCGCGTGCACGAGCGCGGTGCGGGCTGGACGCTGGCCTGTGGCACCGGCGCCTGCGCGGCGATGGCCGTGCTGCATCAGCGCGGCGAGGTCGACGATCGCGTCTGGGTGGAACTGCCCGGCGGCACCCTGCGGATCGACTGGCGCGGGCCCGGCCACGCGCTGTGGATGACCGGCCCGGCCACCTTCGCGTTCGAAGGCGAATGGCCGGTTCCGGCCCGCATCGACTGACGCGGCGGTTGAAGCGCGCCCGCGTCCATCGCACACTCCAGCCAGACGGCGCGCCCTTTCCGCACGCCCCGTAACGGTTCCAAGGACACCTTCGCATGACCGCAACCCTGCTCGACGACGCCACCCAGGCCCGCGTGGTCGCCGCCTATCTGAAACGCCATCCGGAGTTTCTCAGCGAGTATCCCGATCTCGCTGCGAAACTGACGATGCCGCGCGAGCAGGGCGCGGTGTCGTCGCTGGCGGTCTATCAGCTGCAAAGCCTGCGCGACAAGAACGGCGAACTGGAACGCCGGCTGGCCGAGCTGATCGGGATTGCCGCCGAAAACGAGCAGCTGATGGAACGCGTGCACGCGCTCACCGTGGCCCTGCTGCGCGCGAACACGATGGAGGTCACCGCGCGCAGCGTGGTCGCGCGGCTCAGCGCGGACTTCCATACCGAGCAGGTGCGCCTGGTGCTGTTCGGCGATGAGCCGCAGCTGCCGCGCGCGGACTGGTTGCAGCAGGTGGCCGGCCCCGCGGCGCTGCCGGAGTTCGCCGAGTTTCTGGATCAGGACGAACCGGTTTCGGGCCGACTGTCGGTTGAGAAACTCCAGCGCTTGTTTGGCGAGACCGCCAGCAAAATCCGTTCGGTGGCGATGATGCGCCTGGGCGACTCCGGCATGCTGGTGATCGGCAGCCACGATCCCGATCGTTTCCAGCCCGGCATGGGTACGCTGTTCCTGAAAATGATCTCCGCCACCATCACCGCCGCGTTGGCGCGCTCGCGGGACATCTCCTGAGCCGACGATGACGCCCGCACAACAGGTCGACCGCTGGCTCGACCGTCTGGCCGGCGAGCGGCATGCCTCACCGCATACGGTCAGCGGCTATCGCCGCGATCTGGCCAAGCTGCTGCGTTTCATGCAGGCGCAGCAGCTGGCCTCGTTCGATGCGCTGGACGC
>JBEPVP010000092.1:0-13692 GCA_041690935.1 Rhodanobacter sp. | reverse complement strand
ACGAGCTGGTCGGCGACTACCCATGGTTGAACAAGCGTCACGCATGGCTGCACGCGCTCGCTGACCAGCGCGAACCAGTGCTCGGCCGGCGCAATCCGTTTGCCTACCTGATCAGCCTGTTCCTGCCGCGCGTCCCGGGGCTGGGCATCGGCGGCGGCGTGATCGTGATCGCCTATGTCGCGATTCTTGCCGCTATCGCAATTCCGGCCTATCAGGATTATCTGGGACGGGCCACGGCGAGCGCGGCGATGACAGACAGCGCGCCTTATCGCGACGCGGTGGCAAAGTACGGCGCGAGCCACCAGAAGTGGCCCGACTCGATGGAACAGGCGGGCATGGCGCCATTCGCGGCGGACCCGAATGTCTCGACTATCACCCTCGGCGACAACGGGACGCTGAATGTCGCGTTCGCCAAGCCACCCTTGCATGGTCATCTATTGCAACTCACGCCTTACGTGCGCGACGGCACCGTACGTTGGTCGTGCGCCGGCGATGTTCCCGCCAAATGGTTGCCGCTGGATTGCCGCACCCAGCCGTAATTGAATTGCCCGATACGAAAAGAGGTCAGGTTGAGCGGTCAATACCCCTCTAGGGGGTAAGGACCGCGCCAGCGGCAGCAAAACGCCCTGCGACAACGGCCGCCCACCGCAAGTCGCCCTGAATTATTTCATCGACTTCACGTGCGTCACAAACTGGTCGACGGCGATCTCGGTGCCCTGCAGCCAGCCTGACGTCTTGTTGGTCTCAAGGTCGGCTTCATCCCGATGCAGCGCCGTGAAGATGTAGCGTGTGCCGGTTCCCTCGCTTTCCATCGTAATGACGGCGGTGATGGGAACGTCGTCAAAGACAGCAGGGCGATAGCCGGGAAACAACATCGAGGTCCAGACAAGTCGCTCCATCGGAACGACGTCCAGGATACAGCCGAGGTTGGGAACCACCTGACCGTCTGCCGTTGCGATGTCGATGCTGAAGATGCCGCCCGGTCGCAGGTCCAGTTCGCAATTCGAAACACTTCCCCAAGGCTTGGGCATGTACCACTCCTTGAGATGTTCCGGTTTCGTCAACGCTTCCCAGACGATCTGCCTGGGAGCGTCGATAAACCGTTCGAGAACGATATCGAGTTTCGGATTGATCGTGAGTTGTTTGTTCATGATTCTGATTCCTTCGCCTTGAGTTGTTTGACGTAGTCGTCGAACCGGTCCAATCGGGCTTCCCACAGCTGACGGCGCTCGGTCAGCCAGTCTTCAACGACCGTGAACCTTTGGGGTGTGATCTCATACGTCCGCACCCGCCCTCGCTTCTTTGACTTCACCAAACGACTCTGTTCGAGTACCAACAGATGCTGCACGAACGAGGGAAGTTTCATGTCGAACGGTGCGGCCAACTCGCCGACTGTGGCTGGTCCGAGAGACAGCTGCTCCAGAACTTTCCGCCGGGTCGAATTGGACAAGGCAAGAAAGACTTTGTCGGCGACGGCGGATTGCATCATTTCAACACCAGTCGATTGGTTGGGTGACCCCACCTTGCGGACAGACTATATCGGCGAAAAATACTAAGGTCAATACCTAAGTATGCTTTTCCCGAACCCGACAAAACGGGGTCCAGCAAAACGGGATCAGATTCACTTGATTCAACCGGGCAAGTGAATCCGATCTCCTTGTTCGGCCTTCTCCCCCATGTCGAAATGGCCGTTTGCTGTTCGCCAGACAAGTGATGGAGCACAAGCACCGTCACTACTTTCAGACAACCTGGAGAACGAACACCATGACTCGAACGATCGTTGTGACCCTGCCGGTAACGGACCTCGATGCATCGATGGCTTTCTACAAGTCCATCGGTTTGAAGCACAACCCCGACTTCAGCGATGAAACCGCTGCGTTCATGGGTTGGGGCGAGACCATCAGCGTCATGCTGCTCACGCTCGCCAAGTGGCGCACTTTCACGGATCGCCCGCTGCCACCCGCAGGATCAAGCGGCGTGATGCTTGCGGTCTCCTGCGATAGTCGAGAGGCCGTGGATGCCATGAACGCAGCGGCTGCCGCCAACGGCGGGGCAGGCGACATCAATCCCGTGCGGGACCATGGCTTCATGTACGGCCGCGACTTTGCGGATCCTGACGGCCACGCCTGGGGAGCGCTATGGATGGATCCGGCGGCCATGCCATCGGGCGATCAAGCAGGTTGAGCAAGCAAAGTACGAGGTCAGGTTCATGGGTCCGCATGGGGCACATGAACCTGGCCTCGTTGTCTTTTGAGAATTTGAAGCCAACAGGGGAGCCGGATGTACTCGCGCGCGGACTTCATTGAGCGATTCAAGGGTACGGAAACCGCCTTGTTGCTGCACAGGCTTGCGACAAGTGAGCTGACCGACGAGGCCAGCGACGCCATCTGTGATGTGCTTCATGAGCGTGGCGTGCCGATCGGGCCATTGAAGGCGGTCAGGCTGGATATCCCGGAGCATGCTGTCGCCCAGCATGCTTTGGACATCAAACGCGGCGCATGCCCGCGCTGTCGTCGAACGGAGTCTGGCGTGGAAGTACGCGAATCGTATTGGGTCTGGTCCGCGATACTCTTCACGAGCTGGCAAACGAAGCGCGCGGTTTGCTGCGAAAAGTGCGGCCGGCACAACAACTGGAACGCGCTTGGTTTCAGTTTCGGTTTGGGGTGGTGGGGTTTTCCCGGCGGAATTTTGCTGACGCCCTGGCAGATCATTCGAAACATCCTGGTCCTTGCCAGAAGGCGTGAGCGAACTGAGCCGTCCAACGCCTTGTTGAACGTCGCGAAGGCCAGTCTTCTTGCTCAGCGGCAACTGGAGATCGAGCGCATGGCGCTGCGATAGCAGCAACAAAAGTGGACGGAGCCAATTTCGTCCCTACAACTACCTCAGGCCTCTGAGAGTCGGTCCGACAAGTGAACCTGAGCCTGTTCGCTGCCGCGACACTGTGTAATCTTGTTGCGAGTGGGTTTGGGAGACTTCAATGTTCGTGCGGTTCTGGCTACTGCAAGCCATCGGCTGGTTTGCATTCACGCTGCTGCAACTGGTGGCCGAGCCTGCCGATGCGCCGGTGCCGGGCGCGTCACCGAAATTGTTGGCGGTGGCACTGACGGCGTTGGCCGTGATCGGCAGCATGGCGCTTCGGGCGGCGTACCGTCGTGCCCAGGCGGCGCGCTTCAGCGAGTTGCGAATGCTTGGGCTGGTTGCGGCTTGCAGCGCGGCGGCTGCGCTGCTGGTGGATCTGTCTTTCTATTCCAGCATCTGGGTGGCAACGCTGATCCAGCCATCCTTGTCTGCCCTGCATGAAAACCAGCCGTTTCTGGCGCACGCGCCCCTGCTGCTGGTGGCTTATTTCCTGTGGAGCCTGCTGTATGTGGCACTGAGTCGCCAGCAACGCCTGCGTGAGGCGGCGATCGCCCAACGGGAACTGCAGCTGGCTCTCAAGGACGCGCAGCTTCAGGCGCTGCTCGGCCATCTTGGCCCGCATTTCATGTTCAATGCGATCAACAATATTCGCGCGTTGATCCTCAAGGATGCGGAAGCGGCGCGCGTCATGCTGGGGAAGTTCGCGGCGACCCTGCGCTACCAGTTCAACCAGCAGGATGCCGCGCTGGTGAAGGTCGCCGAGGAGATGGCGGTGGTGCGCGACTTCATCGATCTGATGCGACTGCAGTTGGGCGCACGCCTGCGCTACAGCGAGCACGTCGATGAAGACGCGTTGGCACTGCATGTGCCCAGGCACGCGCTGCAACTGCTGGTGGAGAACGGCATCAAGCATGGCCTCGGCTTGACGCCCGAGCCCGGCGAGTTGACGTTGGACGTGCGGCGGCAAGGGCGAGGCCTGCGCCTCGAAGTGCGCAACACCGGCTTACTGCGTGATCGCGCGGCGAGCGACGGCTCGGGGTTGAAAAATCTGGAACAACGATTGCAACTTGCGTTCGGTGCTTCGGCGCGTTTCGACTTGCGCCAGGACGGCGATTGCGTGCTGGCCAGCCTGCTTTTTGAGGAAGCGACATGATCGACGCGGTGATCATCGAGGATTCGGAACTGGCACGGTTCGAGCTGGAACACCAGCTCAAGGCGCATCCACAGGTGCGCCTGGTGGGTCAGGCCGGCGATGTCGACAGCGGCGTAGCGCTGATCGAACGCGAGACGCCGAGGCTGGCCTTCCTTGACATCGACTTGCCCGGCGGCAACGCCTTCGTGTTGCTGGAGCGCCTGGTGCACGTGCCGCAGATCATTTTCACCACCGCTTACGAGCACTTTGCGCTGCGTGCGTTCGACGTCAACACCATCGATTACCTGCTCAAGCCGATCGAACCGGCGCGACTCGCGCGGGCGATCGCGAAGCTGGATCACGAGCCGGAGCCTGCCCCGACGGCGCGTTCGCCGGACGCCCCGATTTATGTAAAGGACGCCGAACGCTGCTGGCTGGTCAAGCCGCGCGAGATCCGCCTGATTGAAGCGGTCGGCAATTACAGCCGTCTGTATTTCGGTGCGCATTCGCCGATGGTCTATCGCGCCCTGGGCGCCATCGAAGCGCAAATGGACCCGGCGGTGTTCTTTCGCGCCAGCCGCAGCCATCTGGTCAATCTCAACTACGTCGAGCAGATCACGCCGTGGACCAACGGTGGCCTGCAGTTGACGCTGAAAGGCGGCGGGGACGTGGAAGTCTCCCGCCGCCAGAGCCTGCGCCTGAAGGAATTGCTCAGCCTCTAGTTCCGCTGCTTCAACGTGTGCCGGTGCTGTCGCCCATCAGACGGCTGTGTTGCGTCATCGCAAGCTTGCCGTCTGCACGGCGCTCGAAGCTCAGGTAATCCAGACCTTCGTCGAGGTAGTAGCGGCCGTCCAAGGCCGGCGTCACCTTGATCGGCTTCTCGCCTTGCTGCAGCAGCGACAGCTGGCCGGCGTCCTGTTTCAGTTCGCGCATGCCATCCTTGCCGAAGTCATAGCGGCCCAGCCAAACGGTTGAGTCCACGTTGCTGGCCGGCGTTTTGTCGAAGGGTTGGCCAAGTGCGATCGCGGCCAGCTCGACTGCAAAATCGTCCGTCCAGAATTGTTCGGAGTTGGTCAACACGGTGACGTAGAGTTTCTGTCCGGGCACACGCAGCGTGTAGGTGGAGAACCCATTGATAAACCCGCTGTGCTCGTTGCTGGGCCGCCCCTGTACCTGGCTGATCATCCAGCCGAAGCCATAGGGCATCTCGCTGCCATCGCGTAGTTTCACTTTGCTGAAGGCTTGCTGCATCAGCGTCCGCTTGACCAGTCGACCCGCGGACAGCGCGAGATCCCAGCGATTGAGGTCGTCCACCGTGCTGATCAGCGAGCCGGCGCCTTGCGGTTGCGTCATGCTGATGAATTCGGCATTTTCCAGTGCATCGCCGACCATGCGATAGCCATGGGCGCGGCCCGCCACCAGATCAGTGTTGCTGCCAAAGCGGGTGTGCAGCATGCCCAGTGGCACGAACACGGATTTCTGCATGTAGTCGGCATAGGCGGTGCCGCTGGCCGTTTCGATCACCTTGGTCAGCAGGATGTAATTCGAGTTGCTGTATTCGAAGCGGGCGCCGGGTTCGAAGCCCAGCGGCAGATCCTTGAAGAAAGCAATCAGCGAGTCGACGGTCGCTTCGTTGCGGCGGGCAGCGCGCGACTCGGCAATCTTGCTGACGTTCTTCACGCCCGAGGTGTGTGTGAGCAGTTGGCGCAAGGTCACCTTGCCCAAGGCCGCCGGCAAATCGGTCAACACCTCGCCCACCGGCTCATCGATCCGCAACTTGCCAGCCTGCACCAACTGCAATACGGCGAAGGAGGTGAATTGCTTGGTGACCGAACCCAGGCGCAGGACCTTGTCCGGCGTCATCGGCACCGCGTTCTCGACATCAGCCAAGCCGAAGCCTTCGCGCAGCAGGATCTGGTCGCCCTTGCGTACCAGCACCACGCCACCGGGCTTGCTATCGGCGAAGAACGCCTTGGCGCGTTGCTCCAATTGGGCATGCAGATCGACCGGCGGCTGCGCCGCCGCCAGCAAGGGAAAAGCCAGCGCAAAGGCCAGCGCCAGGCGCGGCAGGTGGCGGGTGGTAGCGAAGATCATGGCGTGCTCCAGTCGTAGTGTGGCCTGCACACTGGATCGGCTGACCGCTCGAGGCGACGCCTTTATGACGAGCGGCGAGCGACGCGGACAAGCGGCACGCAGGGCGGATGAAATACGGGGCAAAGACGCGTTCCAAAATGCGGGGCAAAGGTGGTGTCATGGACAATGGCTCCAAACCTGGCCCGCTGCCAGACTCTGCTGGTCCATTGAACCCACTTCCCGGAAAACACACGATGAAAACCATTGGCTTGATTGGTGGCATGAGCTGGGAATCGACGGCGTCGTATTACCGACTGATCAACCAGGCCGTCAAGACCCGCCTGGGCGGGCTGCACTCGGCGTCGCTGCTGCTGCACAGCGTGGATTTTGCCGGTATCGAGCAGTTGCAGCGCGCCGGCGACTGGGACGCCGCCGGCGCGCAGTTGGCACAGGCGGCGCGCGGGCTGCAGGCGGCGGGCGCAAGCGCGCTGCTGATCTGTGCCAACACCATGCACATCGTGGCACCAGCGATTGCGTCGGCGGTGCAGATCCCGCTGCTGCACGTGGTCGATGCCACCGCCGCCGCGGTGCGCCGGGCCGGTGTGCGTCGGGTCGGCCTGCTCGGCACGCGTTTCACCATGGAGCAGCCGTTCTACGTCGAGCGCCTGCAGCAGCAAGGCCTTGAGGTGCTGCTGCCCGACGCCGATGATCGCGCGCTGGTGCACCGGGTGATCTACGAGGAGCTGTGCCAGGGACAATTGCTTGCCAATTCGCGTGATGACTACCGCCGTGTGATGGCAGCACTGGTGGCGCAGGGCGCCGAGGGCATCATCCTGGGTTGCACCGAGATCGCGCTGCTGGTGGATGCCGGCGATGCCACCGTGCCGCTGTTCGACACCACCGAGCTGCACGCGCAGGCCGCGGTGGATTGGATGCTGGCCGACGCGTAGCGGCGGGCGCCAAATAGCCGGGTCCAGAAACAGCGAAGGAAAGCTCGGGAAACTCCGACGCTGATCCCGGTTTTCGCGAATGCTCCTGCAACGCAGCGGCCGAGCACGTGCGTAGCGCAGTCAACCGGGCTATCGTGCCGCCCTGATCACGAAGAACCACCATGACGAAAAGCTACGATCCACCGCTGGCGACGAACCCGCATGCTCCCCTCTACCGCGTCGACAAGGGGATCCGCGCAGCCCAGCAGCGGCTGGATGCCGCTATCGATGCGAAGCGGCATCACACCAGCCAAAATCTGGCCCACGAAGTGATCAAAGAGGCTCGCGAAGGACTCAAAAAGTCTGAGCAGATGCGGGTGCTCAAGATCAAGGAACTCGCGCAGAAAGCGGCGGAAATCGCGGCGGCCGAAAAAGCGATATAACTTTCTCCGTCCCGTTTTAAAGTCAATTGTCGACAGCAGCTTGCGCGTCCTTCTCGCCTGACCGGCAAGGCGAATCGATGATCGAAGCGCTCAGCCGCGCGCGAAGTGCTGCAAGTCGTGCCCCGCCCGGCGGACGTCAAGCCCGGTGATTCGTCCCTTGGCGTCGCGATCGAAGACAAAGCGCACGCGCGGCAATCCCTTTTTGAACATCACGTCGCGCGCTTCCGCCAGCAACGGAAGCGGCTTGTTGTCGCGGCCGATGATGACCAGGCCATCGGCCTGCCGCTCAATTCGCATGGCATGCCCGGCGGCGAGCTGATACGCGCCGACGTACTGGTCGAGTTCACCCGCCGGCAATCGGACTTGTGGCGGTTCGACCGGTACTTCGACTGTCTGGCTGGAAATCATCTTCCAGCTACCGTGCTCCTTCAGCCAGACTTCGGTCGAACGGAAGCTGTCGTGGGCCGTCTGTCCGTAGGTTTCGAAGGAGGCATGGTCGGTGAAGCTGGTCACCGCTACCTTGCCGTGCAGCGCGACATGGAAATCCGATTGCACCAACGTGTTGCTGACGCCCTTCGGTGGCGGCGAAGCGCCCGCGACGATGTCGTGCTTGCTGGACAGCGTCCCGTCCTCGCCCATGAACACCACATTGGCGTCGAGCAGGTCATCCAGTGCTTTCGCGTTGCCACTGGCCGAGGCGTCGGAAAAGGCCTGCGACAAACGTGTGATCGCGGCGATGTCGGTCTCCGCGGCGCGCGCAGCACACGTCACGGCAAGCACCGTCATCAGCATGAACCCTTGCATGCAGCCGTGGCGCATCGTTGCATCTCCGGTTGTCAGTCGTCGAAGCTTAGGCAAATCCTTGAGGAATCGCCGCGTGCAGGAAGTCATGCACTTTCCCCGCGCGCTCTGGAAAGACTCTGACCCCTGTTTTGCTTCGACATCGGCGCGACGCGTTGGGTCTGTTCCAGCGACGCGCTCAAGTCGAAACAGTGCCACGCAGCGGCCGTGCCACCAGCCAAGCGCCCATGGCCAGTTCGAACAGGAAGATCGGGCCGCCGTAGACACCGACCGGAATCCGACCCGCCACATCCGGTGCGACCACAAAGGCGAGCGCGCAGCCGCCCATGAGTGCCGAGGCGGCCAGACCCAAGCCAGCCAGGACGCGCGGCACATACCCGGACTTCCACCACAGGGCCGCAAATGCCGCACTGCGCAGGCCAGCGAACACCAGGCCGACGTTGTAGATGTCGCCATGGGCAGACAGCGCCAGTTGCAGCAGGGCCTGGCGCATCGGGTCCCCCAGTGCGGGCAGCACGCCGCCGTTCGTCAGCAGGCGCAGTGCCTCAAAGTCGCTCCAGGTTGCGGTCACCAACACGGCGGTCTCCACCCAGCCCCAGGCGGCGGCGAGCAAGGCCAGGCCCGGACCAGCGCGGCGCAGAGCCAGATACAGAGCGGTGATCAGCACGACGTCGCCGGCGAACACGCCGAGGTTGCACGCGATGCCGAGCCGGAACAGGGATTCGTGCTCGGACAGGTTGGCCAACGTACGAGCCATGTCGCCGCTGTCGATCAAAGATCCGCGCGCGACGAACTCGGCGTACACCGCTGGCGCCAATGCCAGCAGGTACATGGCGCCAGCCACCTTCGCGGCGCGACGCGGCGTCGTCTCGCCCCCGTCCATCACGATCGCACGCCCCGCAGCAGTAGCCATCCGCCGACCAGCGGCGCGTAGACGAAGGCCGGTATCCACAGGGCATTGACCCAGACGCCGTCCGCGAACCCGGCCAATTGCAGTGGCAACACCACGACCAGCAGCGCTGACGAGATCACGCCCAGAACTGCCAATGCGCGTGGAATCATGCGCCCGCGTCCCAGCAAGTGCGCGAACACGCCATTGCCCAGTGCAAAGAAGATGGCGCCCAGCGCACCACCAGACAACAGGAACAGCGGGCCGAGCACCGCCGACAGCGTGGCGTCGGGTGGCGTGGTGGTCGCACCGGCCCCGGCCAGCCACAGCAAGCCAAGTTTCTTTTGGATACCCAGCGCGCCGAGCAGTCCTTCGACGCTACGACAGAGCAGACCGAAGCGGGCGAGGTCGGCGTCCTGGTCGCGCGTCAGTCCGTACAGCGTCACTGCCAGCACAAAGGCGGACAAGGCCTCGGCGAGTGAAAGCAGAATGGACAGCCGCACGTCCGTCGCGTTGGCGGCAAGGTGCACGAGAGTAGCGGTGACGCCGTCCGCGTCGGTCGCGCGCGCCATCAAGAATTCGTTGGTCGCGCCGGCCACCACGTAAAGCAAGAAGGCGGCACCGGCGACGCGTGCGATCGTGACCCGTTTCATGTGCTTTGGCCTCGGTCCTCCGAGAGGAACGTCGGACTGATGTGCGGCCCGTCGCCGTTCACTCGATGCTCCTCGCACGGCGCCGCAGCGACCAGTGCCGGTGGTCATTTGTGGCGAAACCGCGGGACGGGGGAAGTTAAGTCACGCGGGAAGAAGAAAAAGGAAAGTGGTGCCAGAAACAATTTCTTCGGCCCCCGATCTGCCTCTTTGATGTCAGCCAACGACCTCGCTCGCCGCCACCGCCAGTCCCGACACCACGCCCAGCGACGGATCACCCTGCACCAGCGGAATCCCGGGGAAGCTGGCCTGCACGCGGGCCTTGATCTGCGGTGAGCGCGAGGTGCCGCCGGTGAGGAAGACGCTGGCGGGCAGTTCGGCCAGGTCGCTGCGCACAGTGGCCAGCGTGCGGCCGAGCTGGCCGAGGAAGGTCTCGATGGCGGCGTCGAGGTCGTCGCTGCTGGCCTCGACGGCCAGTCCGTGCTCGACGAAGTCCAGTTCGGCACGATGGTGCGGCGCGCTGCTCAGGATGATCTTGGTGCGTTCGGCCAGCTGGTTGAGGCGGGTGGTGGCGCCGAGCTCCTGCAGGGCGCGCAGGCGCGTGGCGTAAGGCTCGTCCACCAGCCGATAGTCCTGCTTGCGGAACTCGCGTTGCTTGGGCAGGTTGTGCACGCTGGCCGCTTCGACGAACTGGTGCTGCGGCACGCGGATGCTGTCCTTGCCCAGCAGCGGCATGAAGCTGTGCAGGCTGAGGCTCACGTCGAGATCGGTGCCGCCCTTGGGCAGGCCCCAGCTGCGCGCGATGTGCGGCGCCACGCCGCCGCCGAGTTCGGCATGCGCCACGTCGGTGGTGCCGCCGCCGATGTCGACGATGAGGGCGTGCTGTCTCATGTCGAGACTCTTGTGATAGTGCATGGCGGCCGCGGCCGGCTCTTCCAGAAAACTCACCTGATCGAAGCCGGCCACGCCTGCCGCCTCGCGCAGGATCTCGATCGCCTGTTCCGATCCTTGCGCACCCATCGAACTGCGGAACTCCACCGGCCGGCCGATCACTGCGCCGCGTACCGGCACGGCGAACTGCCGGCTGGCGCAGAGTCTGATGTGCTCGAGGATGTGCGTGGCGATATGCACGATCACCTTGCGCACCTGCGGGTCCAGTCGATAGCCGAACATTGACTTGGGCGACTCGATCAGGTTACCGCCGCCGCTGTCCAGATAGCCTTCCACCGCCTCCTCGCCGAACAGTGCGTGCTGGAAGCTGGCGACCGAGGCGGTGGCCTCGCGGGTCTGCTGTTCCATCCATTGCCGGCGCACCACGCGCAGCGCCTCGCGCTGCAGCTCGCCTTCGCTGCGCGCCACCGGCGTCTGCCCGCGCGCGGCAGCAGCTGTCACCATTTCGCGCTGGCGGGTTCGCGCCAGACGCAGCTCGATCTCCAACTGCGCTTCCAGCTCGGGCGTCAGTTGGAAGTGCGCCGGATCGGGCACCAGCTCGGGGAAGAACACCGCGGTGCGGAACTGCTCGGTGGCGCCGAAACGCACCAGCTGCAGTTCGCCGTCGATGATGGCGCCGGCGGCCGAATAGCTGGTGCCGAAGTCGATACCGATATGCATGGAAGTCACGGGGTTGCCTGATCTCAACCAGACAGTATGACGGCTGAGTCGTCAGTGCAGGATCTGTTGATCATCGAGAACGAAGAAAAAGGGTCAGGTTCGAATGGCACTTACTTAAGATCCAGTCTTCAAATTTCGTCATTCCCGCGAAAACGGGGTAGAACCCTCGCGCGTGATCTCGATTTCCAGCATGGACTCAGCCAGCAGCTTCTTCAGCCGCGTGTTCTCTGTTTCCAGCTCACGCAACCGCTTGGCCTCGGACACCGTCATGCCGCCGAACTTGCTGCGCCAGAGGTAGTAGCTGGCCTCCGGGAAGCCGTGCGACGGCACAGCTCCTTCACCGGCAACCCCGCCTCGACTTCCCGCAGGAAGCCAATGATCTGTTCTTCCGAAAAGCGCTTCTTCACGTCCGATCTCCTCAGCTCATGGGGTCGGACTCTAAAGCTTCGTGCTACTCAGTTTAGGGGAGACGTCGAAGTCAAGCCGCCTTGCACCGCTACCCGCGACACGCTGTCGCAGCTACTTCCGCGCCTCCGGATCGCCCCCAGACTGGAATCGTACCCACGCCACTCGGAGCGAACCCATGTCCAGCAAGTCGTTCAAGCAGCTTACGCAGGATCTCAATCAGGCGGTCGGTACCTTGCGGGTGGCGCAGCCAGGCACGCTGGAGGGATTCTCGGCGATGTCGCAGGCGGCGATGGCACCGGGCGTGCTGTCGGCCATCGACAAGGAGTTGATGGCGTTGTCGATCGGCGTGGCCACGCGTTGCGATGGCTGTATCGGCTTTCACGTGAAGGCGCTGCTGCGTATGGGTGCCAGCTACGAGCAGCTCACCGAGACGCTGGCGGTGGCGGTGTACATGGGCGGCGGGCCGTCGCTGATGTATGCAGCCGATGCAGTGCGCGCCTGGGAGGAGTTCGGCGAGAAGAGCTGACGCGTACGGCGACGGAGTCCTGCTTCGGCTGGAATACGCGGCGCCTGTGGCAACCGGGCGCGGTTGGGTATCGGCAACGGGTCGCGCAGCTCGCGCTTGCCGGTCGGCGATGCAAGCGGGCTGTGTGATCGTCGTGCTCAGACCGGCCGAGCCGGTACCATGTGTCGCTGGCGCTGCTGGTTGACGGACGTCAACGACACCCGCCTCCGGCCACAACGGTATTCGCGTGACTCATTGGCTATTCCCTTTTTGGTAGACCCACCCTGATGAACCATGCTTTGCGTATTGGCATCCTCGGCTACGGCCGCTTCGGCTCCGCGTTTGCTGCGCTGCTGACCGAGCGTCGATACGCGTGGCTCGGCTGGGATAGTGCAAATACGGTCCCCGCGGCGCATGCGGCGGCAAGCGTCGCCGATTTGCTCGCGCGCTCCGAGCTGATTGTCATCGCGGTGCCGATTGGCGCCTTCGAGACGGTGCTGCGTGAGCTGCGCCCGCAACTGGGCAGCCAGCATCAGGTGATGGATGTCTGCAGTGTCAAGCAGCATCCCTGCGCGTTGATGGATGAATTGCTGGGTGATGCCATCCCGCATGTTGGCAGCCATCCGTTGTTCGGTCCGCTCAGCATGGCTCGTGCGGAACCGCTGCGAACGGTGCTTTGCCCGAGCTCCCGGCATCCCCTGGCTGCGCTGCAGGCGCGGGCACTGTTCGAGTCGATCGGCAGCGAGGTCACCGCGATGGATCCGGCTGCCCATGACCGGCACATGGCACTGACGCACGCGATGGCGTTCTTCATTGCCCGTGGTCTGCTCGATCTGGGGCTGGGCGATGACCTGCATTGGACGCCGCCGAGCTTTGCCGCGTTGGCCGCGTCCATCGCTGCCGTGCGCGCCGATGCGGGCCATCTGTTCAACGCGATCCAGCTGGAGAATCCTTACGCTGCGGCAACTCGCGAACGCCTGATCGAGGCACTGACCCTGATTGACCAGCGCCTGGCGGATGCCCCCGTCGGCGGCAACGCGCTGGCCATCCCTGGTATTCCCGGTCTCGGCCAGCATTCACCCGCGCTGCTTGAAGTACGCGAACACATCGACGAGCTGGATCGCGAACTGGTCGCGCTGTTGCAACGCCGCTGTGAGCTCAGCGCCCGCGCGGCACTGGCCAAGCGCAGCGTGGGCGCGCCGGTACTTGACGCCGATCGTGAGCGGGCGCTGCTGGAACAGCGCGGTCAGTGGGCGGAGGAGGACGGTTTGCCTGCTGATGTCGTGCAAGCTGTGTTCCGCCAGATCCTGGCGATCAGCCGTCGGGCGCAGGGCTGACCGCAACCAGAGTGGGGAAGTTGCCGGCTACCGTTACGCGCCGCTCGTGCACCGC
>JBEPVP010000091.1:0-13759 GCA_041690935.1 Rhodanobacter sp. | reverse complement strand
GGTTGATCGGCTGCGTGGGCGTGTCCTCGTCGGCGATACCGCTGGCGGTGGCGCCGTAGACGGCGGCCGTGGAGGAGAAGATGAACTTGTCGACACCGGCCGCGGCACAACAAGCCAGCAGGCTCTCCGTGTTGCAGGTGTTGTTGCCGTAGTACTTGAGCGGGTCGCTTACTGATTCCGGCACCACCGTGTTCGCGGCAAAATGCAGCACCGCATCCACGTGATGATGGGCGATCACGCGGGCGACCAGGGCGTAGTCGCCGACATTGCCCACGACCAGGTCGGCCCCCAGCACGGACTCGCGGAAGCCGGTGGACAGGTTGTCGATAACCACCACGCGCTCGCCACGTTCGGCCAGCTGCTGCACGACGTGGCTGCCGATGTAGCCGGCGCCACCGGTGACAAGAACGCTGTTCATGACGAGTCTCCTTCATGCTCGACGGGAAAGTTGCGGAAGATCCACTGCTCGATGCGATCGAGCAGGCGATCACGATCACCGACGAGAACGTAGGTGTGGTCAGCCTCGCGGATAAATCCGGTGCTGATGCCGGGACGACTGACCACGCGGCCGAAGCACTCGCGGAACTGGCGCGCATGATTGAAGTAGCGGCTGATGCCGCCACTGTAGATAAGGCACAACTTGAGCCCGCGATCGAGCATGTGGCCCAGATCGGCACGCACCGTTGATTGCGGCAGGCGCTCCACCGCGAACACCGGCGTACTGTCGCTCGCTCCAGCCGCCTGCTTCGGGCGAGTGAGCAAGCGCAGCCAACGCGCGGGGCCGAACAACCGCGGCAGGTAGTGCCGCAGATGGAAGCCGACCGTGCGGTAGGCGTAGCCATCCAGAAAGATCGCTCCGGCCACTTTCTCGTCGGTGCACGCCACCGTATGCACGTTCTGCGCGCCGGAGCAAAGCCCGATCAGTACAAACTGTGTGCAGCCAGCCTGTCGGCCCAGCAGCTGGATCGCGTCGCCAACATCGGCGCAGACCTGCCGTGTGCGCGTCTGCGATTCGCCGCTGGCGCCACTGTCTCCGAGCGTGGACAAGTCGAAACGCAGGGTCGGATAACCACTGGTGTTGAGTCGTCGAGTCAACTCCACGTGCAGCCGGAACGGTCCGATTCGATGCACCAGGCCGGCATTCAACACGATCACGCCCACTGCATTTGCGGCCGCTGTCGGCAGTCCGGCAATCCCGACCAGATGGCGAGCGCGACCAAACCGGAAAGCCTGTTCCTGCATCACGTCAGCTCCCGCAGATGCGTCGTCACCGCCTGAATCAGCGTGTGCGACAGGATCGCCATCTCCAGACGACCCGGATCGTCCCAGGGGGTAGCCGGCTGCACGGTCTTCACCCGGAGCTGCTCCGTGCCGAGGCTGCGCCGGTTGTGGGTCGACGCTGGTGCGAGCGAATCCAGCACCAGGGTAGGTACGGGCGGCGGGGCTGGTTGCCATGCAACCAGCTGCTCACGCAACCTTGCGCTGATCGCGAAACCCAGCCACTGGTCGGCGGCATCGGTTGCCTGTCGCGGTGTGCTGAAGCGTTTTGGGTCTATCCGCAGCGCGTTTTGCGAAGCGTCCATCCGGGCGACGTAGTCCTTGCCGTCCAGGATCGGGTCCCACAGCACCAATTCGGTGAACCGGGCCGCTGCGGCCGTAGTCAATGCGATGCTGCCACCGAGGCGGGCGCCGAACGCGATTATGTGATCGGTCTTGCTGCGCCGACGCAACTCGTTGGCGGCATCCCAGGTGTCGGCAAGGCAGCGCTGCCAGTCGACTTGCGCACTGGCGCCGGCAGAGTCGCCACAGCCGTAGTAGTCGAACCGCAAT
This sequence comes from Rhodanobacter sp., assembly GCA_041690935.1. Lineage (GTDB taxonomy): Bacteria > Pseudomonadota > Gammaproteobacteria > Xanthomonadales > Rhodanobacteraceae > Rhodanobacter. The sequence continues at coordinate 11,929 of JBEPVP010000091.1, read as the reverse complement.
ACGGCGATGCCTTCCGCGGCGAGTGCCCGAGCCAGTTGCCGATAGAGGCGATGGCAGCGAATCTGCTCCTGCCCCAGCGATGGACACAGCAGCACCGCTTTCCGGGCCGGCGTGCCTTCGCAGTGGTACAAGCCGAACAATTCTCCGCGCGGCCCGAAGTAGAGAGGCGTCTCGGCTTCAAGAGGCGTCGCCAAGTTTGTCACCGCCGGTACACCACACCAAAGAAAATCTCGGTTTCACGATAGTTCTGGGCCACGGCATTGCTGTTGCGCCGTTGCTGGATCACCGAGGCATGCCAGTTCCAGTGCTGTGTTTGTTGTTTGCTCAGATCAAGACCGAAGCGGATCGTTGTATCGCGCCGACCGAGATCGCTGTAGGTCCGTCGCTCGCCTTCAGCAAACGCCGACAGCGCGAGTGTCGGTCGCAACCGATAGGCAAGACTCACGCCACCACCGCGATTGGTCTGGTCCAGGGTCGCATCGCCGAGGTAGTGCAACTTGCCGAATACCGGTGTCAGCGACAGCGTCAGTCGCTCATTGTGGAAGGCATAGGTCGCCTCCACACGCCGCTCGAGATAGACCTGCGGGTTGATCGCGGTATTGCCGGTGCTGATCGCCCCGCCACTCGCGCTGATGGCCATTTCCAGCGGCTGCATCATGTCCTGCGCGGCGTCGGAGTACTGATAGACGCCCGCGAGGGTGAAGGTGCTGCGTGCCGTTGGCCGCCAATTCAGGGTTGCCCGTGCGAGCGGGCTCGATTCCTTTCGCGCGTGGGAGAAATGCAGTTGCGACCAGCCGGCCAACACGTCGGCATCAACTGTCGCGAGTTTTTTCGTGTAGCGCGCATACAGCTCGTTGCGAACGAAGTTGCCACCGGTTTGGAAGTTGCCACCGGTTTGGTTGTCGAATCGCACATCCTGGGTTTCAATGTTGGCTGAAAACTGATCGGTGGGACTGATGTCCCGATACAGGCGCAATGCGGCTACGCCGCGCGAGGAGTTGAACTCGTCGGTCTTCGACGCGTAGCTGTTGATGTAACGCAGCTCGGCCTGACCGTGCAGCGCGTCACCCAGGCGAAAATGCAGGGTCGGTCCGAGCGAGAGCACGTTGGTCTGTTGTTGATTGCCCGGCCCGTTGCTGACCAGTGAATCGACCGGTTGAACCCCGGCATAGTCCTCAACACCGAAGTCCAGCCGCTGCGGCAACACGGTCCAGTTGGCCTGGCCTGCGAGCTGGGTGCGCGTCTGGTTGTCAAATCTGCCACCGAGGTAATCCCGATATTCCAGATTGCCGACAACATTGGCCTGCAAGGTCGACCCTTGCTGTGCGAGCGCGAAACCGAACCCGGGCGTGAGTATGTCCTGACCAACTGGATTGCTGGTGCTCAGATTGATGTTGTTGCTGTGCTCGGCGTCGGCATAGAAGGTGTAATCCAATGTGCCGGCCCAGGCCACGCCCGGGACAGCCGTGAGCAGCAGCGCGATCCCGCGGGCGAGTGTGATGGATGCCGGCATGTCTCCCCCTCATGATCGCAGTGAAATCACTTGAAGCGCAGCGTGAAGGCCTACTGTGTCTGGTTGAAAACCACGCCAGCCAGTTTCCGTGGCTCGAAGTTGGCAACGGCCTGGCTGATGGCGGCCGGCGTGTCACGCCCATATCCCGCAACGACGACCACGAAATCAGCCAGGTCCGAGAGGATGCGTGCGTCGGGCGAGCCCTTGATCGCCGGCCCGTCAAGAAAGATGAAGCGGTCCGGGTAGCGGCAACGCAGCGAGTCGAGCGCGATACGCATGCGGAACGAGGAAAAATATTCGCCGCTGTTCTCGCGTGCGTTGCCCGCCGGAATCAAGCGCAGGCGCGGAATGCCCGTGCGGTAGAGAATGGATTCGATACCGAGCTTTGGATGCTCGAGGAATTCGATCAGTCCACCCGTCACCGGCTCGACGCCGAACGCCTTGTGCTGGTTCGGATAACGAAGGTTGCAATCGATCAACAGGCTGGTCTTGGCTTCATCGAAGGCGAATGCCGCCGCCAGGTTGCAGGCCACGAAACTCGCGCCCGAGCCCGGGCTCACCGCGACGACCAGGGTGACGAAGTTCTGCTGTTCCGCCAACCCCAGAAGACGGGTGCGGATCTCGCGGAAGGCATCCGACTGCCGCCGAACCGACTCCTCGCGATGGATCATTCGCCGCTGCTCGAGCTGCCGCGGTGCAAGCGCACCGCCCTCCACCGTCATGCGTGAAATTTCGTGACTGGCCGAATGCGGCTGCGCGAAATCGCGCGTCCCGATTTCCGCGGGTTCATCGCCGACACTTGCACAGAAGACGTTCTTTCCTCGATTCTTCATGTCTATGCCTTCAGCTTGAAAAAGAGCAGGAGCAGGACCAGGACCAGATGGAACGCGGCAACTCCGGTGACGACCAATAGCGGCCTATGCCTTCAGTTTGAACAAAAGCAGGGCCAGATAAACCGCGGCAACTCCCGTGACGATCAAGATCAGCATCGTGTTCTGCAGGCGACCGCGTCGGCGATCGCGTGGCGTCGGGTAGAACGGGATCGTCGCCAGCGCCGTCAATCCAGTCGAGTGCTCGAGCTGCCATACCGAGCGAACTCTTGGATCGAATCGCACCATGCAAAAAAGCAGGCCGAGCGGGATAGCAAACGACATCGCGATCCCGACGAGACCGAAGTGCATGAAGCGCAGCCCCGAGGGCGTGAGCGGCATCACTGCGGGATTCTGGACGAGGAACGTGAGGCCTCGTTGTTCGTCATCCAGGTTCATCGACACACGCGCATTCTCCCGACGCTTGAGCAGGTCCTGGTAGACATCGCGATTGACGTTGTAGTCGCGGGTCAGCTCGGAGGTCACGTTTTCCGAGTTGGAGATACGCGCGCTCCGCCCCAGTTCGGATTGCAGCATCGATTCGCTCGCGTCCAGGCGTGCCGAGGTCGCGGCGACATCGCTGCGTGTGGTCGCCAGCTGGATCTTCAACTGCTGGTAAAGAGGGTTCATCTGCACGGTGCTGTCCAGCGGCACCTGGGTGCCGGCGAGCAGGGCACCCTGTTTGCGCTGGTTCGATTGCGCGAGTTGCTGCCGCAGGTCCTGCATCTGATGGCGAATCCGTATCACGTCGGGATATTGATCGGTGTAGGTCAGCAGCAACGTGTCCAGCTGGGCCTGCAGTTCGGCAAGCCGGGTCTGGTAAATGCCCTCGGTCGTCTGCACCGCATTGACTTCGGATTCGCCGGACAATTGCGACTCCATCGCGGCGGCCTGCGAGCGTTTTTCCATCACCGCCATACGCGTGTTTTCGATCTGCGTGCGCAACTGGCTGATCCGCGCCATGGTGTCCGTCTCGCTGCCAGGGCGCGCATCAGCGTTGGAGTCGCGGTAGTCCTTGAGCTTGCCTTCGGCATCCGTCAGCTTGTGCCGGTAGGCCTCGACCTGGCTGTTGATGAATTCGTACGCCTCGCGGCTTTCGCGTTGCTTGGAAGCCAGACTCTCGCGAATGAACAGCTGGCCAAACTGCCGGGTGACGTCGAAGGCGCGTTTGGGATCCGAGTCGAAATAGCTGATCGTGATCAGGTTATCGTGCGCGGTCTGGACACGGGTGCGCGACTTGATGCCTTCGACAAGGCGATCCAGCTCGATCGGCGTGGGCCGTGTTGCCATCCAGCCGCCGGCGAGCAGAACCTCCTGCATGACCTTGCGGCTGAAGATCACGTCCCGTGCCATGCCCACGCGGTTCTTGTTCGCGGTGGGTGAGGCTGCGCCCTCCATCAGCGGCGTGATGATGCTGCTCTCCTGCGCCAGGATCGTGATGGAAGCCTCGTACTTCTTCGGCCACAGCACCCCGACTACCAGCGCGATCAGTGCGATCGCGGCGAACGCCAGGCCCAGTGCGACCCGGCGCCGTCTCGCTTCGCCCAGCAGCGCCGGCAGCAGGCCGTCGAAAAGTGCCAGTTCCCCATTCATCACCTTCCCCCTTCCCCGTCTCGCTCCTTCCCCACCTGCATGTTCAGAAACTGCGCTGAGGCACCGTGACCACGTCACCGGGTTGCACCGGATAGTTGTTCGCCAGATCCCCCTGCTGCAGTATTTTCCCCAGACGCACGGCATACGAGGTCGTGGTGCCGCCCTTGCCCCTGCGAAAGAGCTCGGTGCGATCCGAAGCGGCAAATTCAGTGGTGCCGCCGGCCGCCAGCACGGCGTCCAGCACCGTCATCCCCTGGCGATACGGAATCGAAACAGGGTTGCGCACGGCGCCAGTGACGCGTACCCGCGACAGATATTCGTTGCTCCGCAGCGCGGTCAGGATCACCGCCACCTGGGGATCGCGCACGAAAGACTGCAGCTTCGCCTTGATTTCGGCGGAGACCTGGTCCGGCGTCTTGCCGCCCGCCACGACATCGCCGATCAGTGGGACCGTGATCCTGCCGTCGGGTCGCACCGGAACGCTCACACTGAGGTCAGGGTTATGCCATACCGTGATCTGCAGCTGATCGTCGACACCAATGAGATAGGTGTTCACTGCCTGCGCGGCGGGATCCAGTCCCGGTGGCATGGAGTTGTCACCGCCAGTGGCGCAAGCGGCCAACATGCATGCAAGACACGACACGACGAACCAACAGAAAAGTTTCATAATTGCCCCCATCAATGTCTGAAACTGTGATCTCCATTCCATCACTTCTTCTTGACATAAAGATTTACAGCAAGTAGGCAATCGATTCAAGTCCCGAAGCGAAACGTTTTCGGATCGGGAACTGGCACACTTTTTGACACTCTGAGTTGGAAGACGCGTTCTGTCGAACGCCCCGCCCGCATGCGGCCACCGCCGGGGCCGAAGTGCCGGGCGGGGCGATAGCGGGATCGCGACCCCGGAATAGCGTGTGGAAACGCAGCAGGCGCCGTTGCAAATCACCTACTCTTGACGTACTCGATCGCAACAGCTGAATGGATCCATGGCTTGATCGGACAACTTGACTACCTGACTCACCCTGCGCTCCAGGCGGCAATGCTCGCCTTTCTCGGCGCGCCCTTTCTTTGCTGGCGGCGCTATCTCCTCGCCATCGGGCTGCTGGCAGCCGCAACGCTCTGGATAGGGTTGTGTTCCACACCAGCGTTCGCTACCTGGCTGTTACGAGGTCTGGCGCAGCCGTATGCCCAAATCACGGCTGCCAACTATCCGCAGGCGGATGCCATCGTGGTTCTTGGCGGGGGCAGACTGCCACAATCCGGCGTTGACTGGGGCAGCGCCGATCCCCATGTCCGGGCCACCAGGCTGGGCTTCGGGCTCCAGCTCCTGCGGAGCTCCCGAGCCAGCGTCATGCTGCTTTCCGGCGATGACCAGGCATTGCAGATGGCGCAGAAACTTCAGGAACAGGGCGTACCGGCCAGCGAGCTGATTACGGAAGATGCGAGCGACAACACCTACGAGAACGCGCTGTATTCGGCCTCGATCCTGAAGCGCAGGAACCTGCAGAGGATCCTGCTGGTGACCTCGCGCTTCCACATGCCGCGCGCCCAAGCCACTTTCATGCGGCAGGGCTTGACGGTGATTCCTGCGCCGGCACCCGATCCCGTCGGTGCATCCCGCCACATGAGTCATTCTTGGTGGCCAAGGCGAGCAGCCCTCCGCTTGAGTGCCCTCTGCCTGCGCGAATATATCGGGCTGTGGGGCTACCGACTGCGCGGCTGGGCCTGAAGGGCCGGACTGTGCATCAGACGGCTGCAGACAGCCGAAGATCCGCCAGCAAGTCTCGACGCAGCCCAAGTTCTGGTTTTCGGCATCTTCGAGGGCGTTGGCTTGATTCAGCGACCGAAGATGATTTCCTTGCCTTCGTGGTCGCGATCCCAGCCGCGCAGCTGGTCGCGGATGTGCGCAATGCGCTGGCGACCGAGCGCATTGCGCTCCTCGTCGAGCACCTGCCCGTCCAGCAGCTCGGCCAGACGCTGCGCCGTGGGCAGCATGGCATCCCATGCATCGAGTGCGGGCAAGGGTGCCGGCAAGGTCATGAAGAAGCTCACGCCGGACGTGCGCAGCGCGTCCAGGCGACTCAGGTCGAAGTTGCCCGGCTTGAGCATGTTGGCGACGCTGAAAATCGGTCCCAACTCGCGCTTGCCGTCGACCAGGCGGTGATAGATACCCATATCGCCGAATTCGAGACCGGCCTTCTCGGCAGCCACGACCAGATCAGGGCCATTGAAACGCCCTCCTTCGCGCGCCACCACAAACAGCGTGACGATTCGTTCGACCGGCAATTGCGCCGGCCGTCGCCCCAGATCCGAGCGCGGAGGCGTCGTACCGGCCGCCGTCGTACCTGCTGTTGGAGGTTCGCGTGCGGGAGTTGCCACGACCGGCAGTTTTTGCGGCGCGGGTTCGCTGACACTGGGAGCACGCAAGGCGTCGATGATCGATGAGACGTGATCAGCCAGCCGGGGCTGTGGCTTGGCCTTGTGTGGCACTGGAGCGGTGGTCTGGGTGCGTTCGCCGGACAGCGTGGCACCCAGACGTTCAAGCTCTTCGCGCAGGCCTACCTCCAGTTCACCTTGCCGTGGCCTTGCGCCCATGGTCATCGGATCGTCGGTGCCCGGGTCGAACCCATTGGCCGAGGACTCTTCGCCAGCCTGTTCGCCCAGCGTGGGTTCACGGCGTTCGCCACCATGCTGGGTGGGCACGATTCGACGTTTGCCCTGTTCTTTCCTGGGCTGGCCGAACAGCCAGATCAGTGCCAGCACGATCACGCCGACAATCAACAACGGAATGCCGACGGCAGGGTTCCAGGCAAAGGCAAGTACGGGTTGCAGCGTCATCATGGTTTCCTCAGGCAGCGCCTGCCAGTTTAGCCGCTTCGGCCAGATCCACCTGCACCAGTCGCGACACGCCCGGCTCACGCATGGTCACGCCGCACAGCTGGGTGGCCGCTTCCATGGTGGCCTTGTTGTGGCTGATGAAGATGAATTGCACCTTTTCGCTCATCTCGCGAACCAGACTGGAGAAGCGTCCGACATTGGCCTCGTCCAGCGGCGCATCCACCTCGTCCAGCAGGCAGAACGGCGCGGGGTTGAGACCGAAGATCGCGAACACCAATGCTACGGCAGTCAGCGCCTTCTCGCCGCCGGAAAGCAGCGTGATGTTGGAAACGCGCTTGCCCGGTGGCCGCGCCATGATCGACACGCCGGTGTTGAGCAGGTCGTCACCGGTCAGTTCCAGGTAGGCATGCCCGCCGCCAAACAGGCGCGGGAACAGCTCCTGCACTCCGGCGTTGACCTTGTCGAAGGTTTCCTTGAAGCGCTGACGGGTCTCGCGGTCGATCTTCTTGATCGCGCCTTCCAGCGTTTCCATCGCGCTGACCAGATCGGCGAGTTGATTGTCCAGGTAGGTCTTGCGCTCGCTCTGCTCGGCGTGTTCCTGGATCGCGGCAAGGTTGACCGGCTCGATCCGGGCGATTTTCTGTCCGATCTCGCCAAGCTGCTGACGCCACTGGCTGGCGTCGATGTCTTCGGCCAGTTCGGCCAGAAGGGTTTCCAGTTCGAGGCCGGATGCGGTGATCGCCTCAGCCAGCTGTTCCGCACGCAGGTGCAGCGCCTGCGCGGCCAGGCGCTTTTCGGACAGGCTTTCGCGCAGGGTGGACAGGCCCTGCTCCGCCAGATGACGCTGCTGTTCGAGCTTGCGGAATTCGACATCGCAATCTTCCAGCGCGCGACGTGCGTCGACCATCTGCTTGTCGACCAGCAGGCGCTGATCCAGATAGGCCTGCCGTTCGGTTTCGAGTTCCGCGATCGGATCGGAGCCGGCGGCGAGTTGTTCGGTGATCTCGTTGCGCCGCGTCTCGATCTGGCGCAACTGCGCGTCCATGCGACCGAGCGTCTGCTCCAGGGAGCTCAGCGAGGAGCGTTTGGATTCGAGCGCCAGCGCCAGCGAATGCGACTGCTCGGCAGCTTCACGCGCATTCATGCGCGCTTCCTCGCGTGCCTCGAGCAGCGCGCGGCGTTCGTTTTCCAGCTCGCGGCGCTGGTCTTCCAGGTCGCCCATCAGGCCGACAGATTCATCCAGCCGGGCGCGCGCTTCCCGGGTCTGGCCCTGCAACTCGTCGATCTGTGCGGCCAGGTCGGTCAGTTCGCCGGTGACTTTCTCGGCGCGGGCGCGAGCGGTTTCCAGCTTGCCGCGGTGGCTCTGCAACTGGCCACCCAGTTCCGACTGACGGCGATGCGCGTTGTACAGCTCGCGCTGCGCGTCGTCGCGGGCGCGCTCGGTTTCAAACTTGCTGGTGCGCAGGTTGTCGAGTTGCTCGCTGGCTTCCTCCAGCTGCGCTTCCAGGGTGGCGATCTGCTCGGCCAGAAGGCGCAACTCGCGCTCGCGCGCCAGCACGCCGACCTGGCTGCCCTGTGCGCGACGCACGCGCGCCCAGCCCGGACCCAGCCATTCGCCGCCGCGCGTGATCACCGATTGATACGGCGCCAGCGCCGACAACGCGGCCACGCGCTGATGCGCCTCGTCGAGCGTCTCGGCGATCAACACATGGCCAAGGATGGCCATGGCGGCGGCGGGGCCGCGCACATGCGCCGCCAACGTGCCGGCGGTGCTGGCACCACCGGCGGCGGCGTCGAGCAAGGCGATGTCGGCGTTGTCGAGTGCGTCGAACTCCGTCGCCAGCGCATGCGAGCCGTCCACCAGCACGCTGTCCAGGAAACCGGTCAGCGCGGTTTCCACCGCCGTTTCCCAGCCCGTTTCCACCTGCAGCGATTCACCGAGGCGGCGTGACTTGTCCAGCCCGAGACGCGCCAGCCAGCCGCTGGCAGCGCTTTCTTCCTGGCCGAGCGCGGCATGCTGCAGCGCCTCCAGCGAGGCATGTCGGCCACGTGCGGTCTGCAGTTGCTGGCGCGCCTCGTTCAACGTCGACTGCAGCTGGCGTTCTTCTTCCTGCACCTTCTCGTGGCTGGACTTGTGCTGGTCGAGCAGGCTGCCCAGCGTTTCGACGCGCTCGCGCTGGATGTCGTGTTCGTTGTGCAGTTGTTCGCCGGCGGCGTCCAGTGCGGCCACGTCGGTGGCCTTCTGTTCGGTTTCCAACGCCTCGCGTCGGCGTGACAGGTCGATGCCCTGGCGATCGAGGTAATTGAGTTTGGTGCGCTCCACCTCGGCGGCGCGGTTGGATTCACCGGCGTTGCGGGTGTGGCTGTCCCAGCGCTGCTGCCAGTCGGCGAGTTTCGTCTCGGTGTCGCGCTGGGCTTCGGCAGTGTCGTCCTGCAACTGCTGCAGGGCTTCGAGTTTCGGCTCGCCTTCGGCCAGTGCCAGGCGCAGTGCTTCGACCTGCTCGCCATCGTTGGCGATGTGCGCGGCCAGCTCGGCATGCTCGCGTTCGGCATCGCCATGGGCGCGCTGCAGGCGGTCAGCCGTCTCTTTGTTGTGGCGTACCTGCTGCTCGACGCGGGCGATCTCGGCGCCGACCTTGTAGACGTCGGCCTGCACCGCGTTCAGATGCTCGCTGGCGGCGGTGTGGCGCTCGCGCACGCTTTCCAGCTGCGCCTCGATCTGACGCTGGCCGGCCAGCTGTTTCTCGATCTCGACTTCGGCCGCAGACAGGTCCGCGCCTTCGCCATCGTGCTGGCTCTTCAGGCCGCGGTATTCCAGCGCGCGAAGTTCAGCTTCCTTGCGGGTCTGTTCTTCCTTCAACGCCTTCCAGCGTTCGGCCGCGCGGGCCTGACGGTTGAGGTGTTCGAGCTGCTTGTCCACCTCGTCGCGCACGTCGCGCACGCGGTCGAGATTCTCGCGGGTGGCCTTGATGCGGCTCTCGGTTTCCTTGCGACGCTCCTTGTACTTGGAGATGCCGGCGGCCTCCTCCAGATGCGTGCGCAGTTCTTCCGGGTGTGCCTCGATGATCTGGCTGATCATGCCCTGCTCGATGATCGAGTAGCTGCGCGGGCCGAGTCCGGTACCGAGAAACAGGTCGGTGATGTCGCGCCGGCGACACCGGGCGCCGTTGAGGAAGTACGCGGACTGGCCGTCGCGGCTGACCTGGCGCTTCACCGAAATCTCGGCGTACTGACCGTACTCGCCCTGGATCGAACCGTCGGCATTGTCGAAGATCAGCTCGACCGTCGCCTGCCCCACCGGCTTGCGCGTGTTGGAGCCGGAGAAGATCACGTCGGTCAGCGAATCGCCGCGCAGGCGACTGGCCGCGCTCTCGCCCATCACCCAGCGGATCGCGTCGATGATGTTGGATTTGCCGCAGCCGTTGGGGCCCACCACGCCGATCATGTTGGTCGGCAGATGCAGGGTGGTCGGGTCCACGAAGGACTTGAAACCGGCGAGTTTGATCGTGGTCAGGCGCATGCGGTCATCAATGGGTCATCGGTAACGCCCGCAGCGGCGGGCGACAGGGCACTGTGCCAAACGCGGAGCGCGGCCGCAATGCGCTTCTGCATGAGGTTTCACTGTAGAAGTGAAGCATATCCACATGTTATTTATCATTATTTCTCTGGACTGGCGTCGATCGAGAGGGCGTGGATGCCGTGGTCCATCAAGTCGTCGAGTGCCGCGTAGATCATCCGGTGGCGCTTGATCGGCAGCTGGCCGGCGAACGCGGCACTGACGATCCGTACGTGGAAATGACCCTTGCCCTCGCCCGCATGGCCGGCATGCTTGTGGCCTTCGTCCAGCACGTCCAGCTCGCTCGGCGCGAACGCGGCCTGCAGGCGCTCGCGGATCCGCGCCATGACGGGCTGCCCGGCCATAGCGGAGCCCGTGTTCACGGCAACACTTTGCGGAACGGCTTGACCGTAGTTTCGCGGTACACGCCAGCGGCGACATAAGGATCGGCCTTGGCCCAGCTTTCCGCTTCGGCCAGCGAGGCGAACTCGGCCACGATCAGGCTGCCGCTGAAGCCGGCCGGACCCGGATCTTCCGCATCGATCGCCGGGAACGGACCGGCCAGCAACATGCGACCTTCGTCCTGCAACTGCTGCAGGCGGGCCAGATGCGCCGGCCGCGCATCTTTGCGCGCAGCCAGCGATTCGGGATTGTCAGTGCCGATGATGGCGTACCACATGGCAAACTCCAGCGTGAATGTTGATGATTTTATCCGCGACGTCCCGTGTAGGAGCCCGCTGACGGACGATGTTTTTGCTCATGCGGATCGAAGAGCATCGCCCGCCAGCGGGCTCCTACATCGAAAGGATCAGGCTTCGGGTCGCATATAGGGAAACAGCAGCACGTCGCGGATCGAGGCCGAGTCGGTCAGCAGCATCACCAGCCGATCGATGCCGATACCGAGGCCACCAGTCGGCGGCAGGCCCACTTCCAGCGCACGGATGTAGTCGGCGTCGAAGTGCATCGCCTCGTCGTCGCCGGCGTCCTTGGCGTCGACCTGGGCCTGGAAGCGCGCGGCCTGGTCTTCCGGGTCGTTCAACTCGGAAAAACCATTGGCCAGTTCCTTGCCGTTGACGAACAGCTCGAAGCGGTCGGTGATGCCCTTGTCGGTGTCGCTCTCACGCGCCAGCGGCGACACTTCGACCGGATGAGCGGTGATGAAGGTTGGCTGGATCAGGGTGTGCTCGACGGTCTTCTCGAAGATCTCCAGCAGCAGCTTGCCCCAGCCGTAGCCAGGTTTGACCTGAGCGCCGAGACGCCTGGCATGCGTGGCCATCATCTCGCGATCACGCAGATCTTCGCGCCGGATTTCCGGGTTGTGTTCCAGCACGGCGTCTTCCATGCGCCAGCGGCGGAACGCCGGGCCGACGTCGATTGCCGCGCCATCCCAGGTCAATGCCGTGGTACCCAGCACGTTCTGTGCGATGTCGCGGATCAGTCCCTCGGTGAGGTCCATGATCTCGTGATAGGTCGCATACGCCTGGTACAACTCCAGCATGGTGAATTCGGGATTGTGCCGGGTCGACACGCCCTCGTTGCGGAAGTTGCGGTTGATCTCGT
>JBEPVP010000090.1:0-13970 GCA_041690935.1 Rhodanobacter sp. | reverse complement strand
GAAGATGTCGGCCATGAAGCTCCAGAACAGCGACACCACGAACAGGTTGAACACGCTGACCCAGACGAAGAACATCACGCCCAGCTCGCGCGCACCGATGCGGTCCTGCGCCACGAACGCGGGCACGAACGCGAGCAGGCAAACAATGAAGAAGCTGTAGCTCCAGCCGAGCAACTGGCGGCGCCGGAAACGCGCCACCAGCCAGCCGAACACCGGCGTCAGCAGCAGCATCACCAGAAACACCGCGCCGTAGAACAGCGGCAGCGACGGCGAGCCGACGGCCCCGCTCAGCTGATCCCTGACCGGACGAATGATGTAGTACGAGGTCATCACGAAAAAGAACGCGAGCGCGGACAGCATTGGCGCGGCGGCTTGTTCTGCAACGGCTTGGCGGGGCAAACTCACAGGCACATCCAGCGTGGGGCGCGGCAAGCCTAGCATGCAGTCACGCCCACTCAGCGCAGCGGAAAATCCCTTGAACAAGCATGACTACGACTACGTCATCGTCGGTGCCGGTTCGGCCGGTTGCGTGCTGGCCAACCGGCTCAGCAGCGATCCGGGCAAGCGCGTGCTGTTGCTGGAAGCGGGCGCATCCGACTGGAACCCGCTGATCCACATGCCGGCGGGCATCGCGCGCCTCGCCAGCAATCGCCGGCTCAACTGGAACTACCGTACCGAACCGGAACCCGCGCTCAACCAGCGGCGGTTGTGGTGGCCGCGCGGCAAGACGCTGGGCGGCTCCAGTTCGATCAATGCGATGTGCTACATCCGTGGGGTGGCGGCCGACTACGACAGCTGGGCGCAGGTCAGCGGTGATCCACGCTGGTCATGGCATCAGGTGTTGCCATGGTTCCTGCGCAGCGAGGACAACACGCGCGGCGCCAGTACGGCGCACGGCGCCGGTGGCCCGCTCGGAGTGGCCGACCTGCGCCATCACAACGTGCTGTCGGCGGCCCTGGTCGACGCTGGCGCCAGTGCCGGCTTCGATCGGAACGACGATTTCAACGGCGCGCAGCAGGCCGGCTTCGGGCTGTACCAGGTGACCCAGCGCGATGGCGCGCGTTGCTCGTCCGCGGCGGCCTATCTCAAGCCGGTGCGCCAGCGGCCGAACCTGCATGTGCGCACGCATGCGCTGGTCGAGCGCGTACTGCTCGATCACGGCCGTGCGGTAGGCGTGCAACTGCGCCGCGGCCGGCATGATGCCGAGCGGATCGACGCCGGTGAAGTGATTCTCGCGGCCGGCGCGATCAATACGCCGCAGCTGCTGATGCTGTCCGGATTGGGCCCCGCCGATCACCTGCGCACGCACGGCATCGCGGTGCTTGCCGACCTGCCCGAGGTCGGCGGCAACCTGCAGGATCACCTGGACATCTGCACGCTCGACGGCAGCCGGCAGAAGCTCACCTACGATCACCTCAACGAGCTGACCACCGGCCTGCGCTGGCTGCGCCATCGCGATGGACCAGGTAGCTCCAACGTCGCCGAGGCCGGCGGCTTCGTGCGCAGTCGTCTGGCCGACGACGAGCGTTGCGACCTGCAATTCCACTTCGTGCCCGCTCTGCTCGACGATCACGGCCGCCATCGCCTGCCCGGTTACGGTTACACCCTGCATGCCTGCTACCTGCACCCACGCAGCCGTGGCCAGCTGCGCCTGCATTCGGCCGACCCGGCGCAGCCAATCGCGATCCACGCGAATTACCTGAGCGACCCGGAGGGTCACGACCTGAAACGGATGATCGAGGCGGCACGGCTGTCGCGCGAGATTCTGAATCAGCCTGCCTTCGATGCGTATCGCGGCGAGCCGGTGTTCCCCGAGCGCTCGATCCGTACCGATGCGGAGTACACCGATTTCATCCGGCGCAAGGCGGAGACCATCTATCACCCGGTCGGCAGCTGCCGCATGGGCAAGGACGATCGCGCGGTGGTCGACAGCGAACTGCGCGTGCGTGGCGTGCAGGGCCTGCGCGTGGTCGATGCCTCGGTGATGCCGAGCCTGCCCACCGGCAACACCAACGCGCCGACGATCATGATTGCCGAGCGCGCCAGCGCGCTGATCCGCGGCGACGCCTGAGTACCGGCTCCGTCAGCGCTGCCTTCGGTGTGGGAATGCTCTTCTACGCCGGCACCGGGCAGTGCAGGCTGGCGCAGATGACCCGCAGCAGTTCGGCCTCTTCCACGCTGACCTGACCATCCGCGCCGATGGCACTGAGCAGACTCTGGATCACCAACTCCTTGGCCACCGGCATCAATCCATCCAGATCATCCAGCGCGCGCTCAAACGGTACCTGCCACGCCGCGGGCGGCGGCGACCACTCGATCGCCTCGCCAGGGAAAGCGTGCTGCATCGCCAACAGCCACGCACGACGGGCACTCGCCTCGTCGGAACAACCGCCTGCCGCCACGATGGCGCAAACCAGGACCACGCTGTCGCGACAGGCAGGAAGTTTCTTCAGACCGTCGATCGGTGTGCGACGGGGTTGCCGGGCCTCCTGCAATTGCATGCGCAAAAGCCGGGCCAGGCAATACTCATTGAGGTCGACCTTGCCATCGGCCCGAACCAGGGCATCGAGCGTACCCAGCAAGGTTTGCTGACGTCCTTCCGGCAACTGTTTCAACGCGGGAAACGCGAGTGCTGCGAGCGGCAGGCGCGCGATCGGCGGCAGCGTTGCCAATGCGCCGGCCATCGTCTGCACGGCCTGCAGCACGTCATCGCCAAAGGCGTCGGCGACGATCCGGCGCTGAGTGGCCTGCAACGCGGTCTGCGTGGACATGGCCAACGCAAGCACGACGGTGACCGCCGACTCGGGCTGCTGCACAGCAACCGTCAACGCGACAGGCATCGCCTGCTGCACGGCAGCGGCGCGCTGGAAACGCGTGGATTCCGCAGCGCCGCCGACGGCTTGCGCCAACCCGGCGCCGGCCACCATGGCCGGCAGCGGCGGCGGCACTCCCAGACCTGGCACGCCCCGCGACCCCGTCGACTCGCTCGCGACACTCGCCGCGGGCTGCGCCTCGGCGGCTCGCTGCATGGATGCCGCCAGCCGGGCCAGTTCCTCTTCGCGAAAGCCGGGCTCCAGCACGCGGATGCGCTGCAGCAGCGGTGGATGGGTGGCGAACAACGCGCTGAACTTGCCGGCCTCGCCGAACAGCATATGGGCCACTTCCTGCTTGTTCGCCACCTGCAGTTCGGAGCCTTCGCTGAGGATCGCGATCTTCTTCAGTGCGCCGGCAATGCCGTCGGTCTGGCGGGTGAACTGCACCGCCGAGGCGTCGGCCAGCGATTCGCGCGAGCGCGCCACCGCAGCCTGGATCAGGCGCGCGAAAAAATAACCGATGTAGCCGACCACGATCAGTGCCAACCCGATCATCCACACCTGACCACCACCGCCATCGCGCCGGCTGCTGCGGCCGCCACCGAACCAGATCACCCGGCGCCCGACGACCGCCAGCACCAGGATGCCGAACAGCAAACCCATCAGGCGGATGTTGAGTCGCATGTCGCCGTTCAGCACGTGGCTGAACTCATGCGCGATCACGCCCTGCAATTCGTCGCGGCTCAGGTTGTCGAGACAGCCCTGGGTCACGCACACCGCCGCGTCGGAGACGGAGTATCCCGCAGCGAACGCGTTGATGCCGGGCTCGTCAGCCATCAGGTAGATGTCCGGCACCGGCACACCGGCGGCAATCGCCACTTCCTCGATCACGTTGCGCAACTGACGCAGCTGCGGGTCGCGGGTGTCCGGCGGCACGGGCGTCGCGCCCACGCTTTCGGCGACCGTCTTGCCGCCGCCGGACAGGCTCATGATGCGGAACAACGAACTGAGCCCGATCCCGGCCAGTACCACCGCGCTGCTGGTGAACAGCAATGACAGGTTCGACGCGGCCGGCGCGCCGTCGACGGGACGATGACCCATGGCGATCCACACCACCGCATCGATCGCCGCCACGATCGCGACCACCGCAAGCACGAACAACGCGACCAGCCGCCGGCTGCTGCCGCGTACACGCGCCTGTTGCGCAAAGAAATCCATGGGGGCTCCGGCAACCGAGGGTGTGCATCGCGACTCGTCGCGATGCAGCGGCAATCAGCTGAAGGAAACCTTCGGCACGTCGCGCACGGCCGGATCCTCGATCTTCAGCGACTCGGCCGCGACGAAGCCGAAGCTGTTCGCCACGAACGAGGCGGGAAAGACCTCGCGCTTGTTGTTGTAGGTCAGCACGGCATCGTTATAGGCCTGCCGCGCGAACGCGACCCGGTTCTCGGTTGAGGTCAGCTCCTCGGAGAGCTGCATCATGGTCTGGTTCGCCTTCAGATCCGGATACGCCTCCTGCAACGCGAACAAATGACCGAGGGTTTGGGTCAAGGCATTTTCGCTGCTGGCCAGCTGCTGCATCGCGGCCGGATCGCCCGGGTTGGCCTTGGCACCGGCCAGCCCGCTGACGGCCGCATTGCGCGCCTGCACCACCGCCTCGAGCGTGCCACGTTCGTGCGCAAGGTAGCCCTTGGCCGTTTCGACCAGATTCGGAATCAGGTCATGCCGGCGCGTCAGCTGCACGTCGATCTGCGCAAACGCGTTCTTGTAGCTGTTGCGCGAGGTAACAAGTCCGTTGTAGATCGCCACGAAGTACAAGACAATCAGAACGACAACAACCAGAAAAATGATCAGGCCCATCGGTAGACTCTCCACCCTGAGGCGCATCCCCGCGCCGGAACCCCATCAGAATACCATGCAGTTTCGAAAGATCTTCCTGTTGATCGCGGGCGCACTCGGGCTGGCCTGCACACCACTCTGCGCCACCGCAACGGCCGCCTCACCAACGGTGGCGAGCGTTCGCGACACCGCGCAAAACCTTCCGCCGGCGCGCATCAAACAAACCCTCGCGGACTACCAGCGCTGGCTGAACCGGATCGCCGAGCGCCATGCAGTCGCTGGTCTGGTCACCGCGGTGGTGATCGATGGCAAGGTGGTCTTCGAAGGTACCGTCGGTTACGCCGATGCCGCCACCAAACAACCGGTCACCGCGGACACCGTGTTTCGGCTCGCCTCGCTGTCAAAGGCGTTTGCCACTGCCATCACCGGCCTGCTGGTGGACGATGGCAAGCTGAGCTGGGACACCAAGCTGGTCGACGTGCTGCCGTACTTCAAGCTCAGGGACATGCAGGCCGCATCGCAAGCCACGGTGAGCGACATCCTGGGACAACGACTGGGCCTGCCGCGCAATACCTACGACAACATGCTCGAGGGCGACATCCCCTACGAGGAGCTGGTGCGCAAGCTGGACGAAGTCAAACTGGTTTGCGGCGTCGGCCAATGCTACGGCTACCAGAACGTCGCGTTCGGCATGATCGGTGACGTGGTGCTCGCGCGTACCGGCGACTTCTTCTATCACCAGGTCGACAAGCGGATCTTCTATCCGCTGGGCATGACCACCGCCAGCTACGGTCGCGCCGCGCTGGAATCGAGCAAGAGCTGGGCACGCCCGCACCGCGCCTCCAGCCGCGGCTGGATACCGTTCGATCCGAGTGAAACCTATTACCGGGTCGCTCCGGCGGCGGGCGTCAACGCCAGCCTGCACGACATGGAGAAGTGGCTGATCGCGCAAATGGGCGATCGTCCAGACGTGCTGCCCACTTCGTTGCTGGACGTGCTGCACACCCCGGGCGTCGCCACGCCCAGCGAACTGCATGCCACGCCATGGCGCCGCGCGCGACTGACCGAGGCGCACTATGCGATGGGCTGGCGGGTCTATGAATACGGCGGCGAAACGCTGATCTATCATGCCGGCGCGGTGGCCGGCTATCGCACCATGATCGGATTCTTTCCGAAGTACCATGCCGGCGTGGTCACGCTGTGGAATTCCACCGGGCCGACCCCCAGCGGGTTGATGCCGATGGTGTTCGACGATCTGCTGAACCTGCCCCATGTGGATTGGGCCGAGATCGAAGGCAATGCCAGGGTCAGGGCGCCTGCGGCAACGCCAAAGCGCGTGAAGCCACGCAGCCACCGCGCGACGCGTCGCCACCGCACCGGCCACTGAATACCCTTGCACAACGAAAGACGGCGCATGCGAAACATGCGCCGTCCGGCTGGAGTCACATCAACGGTTCAGCCCTAGAGCTTGAACTCGATCCGCTGCTGCTTGGTACTGGAAACCGCCACGCCATCCTTCAACGCCGGCGTGAACCGGTAGCGCTCCACCGCATCCGTCGCGGCGCGATCGAAAACACGGCGGGGCTGAGCGTCAACCACCTTGACGTCGCTGGTCTGCCCATTGGGATCGACCGTGAACGACACCACCACCCAGCCCTGCTGGCGTGCGCGCATCGCCGCAGTCGGATAACGCGCACCTACCGCCTTTAGCAGTACGGCACCGCTGGTCTGCGCAGCGACGCTGCCGCTGTCGGGACCGGTAGCCGCGGTGCTGTCGCCTGCCGCTGACGGGGCCTTCGGGACCTGCTGACCCGTCTGCTCCAACGCACGCGCCTGCTGTGCCTTCTGCTGTTCGGCTGCCAGCTGGTTCCTTTGTTGTTCGACGGCCAGTTTGTCCGCCGCCAGCTTGTCTGCCGCAGCCTTTTGTGACGCCAGCGTCTGCGCCTTCTGCTGATCGGCCGCCAGCTGCTGCTGCTTGTCCAGCGTCTTGCGTTGCGCATCCAGTTTGGAACGCAGGATGGTCAACGTGAAGTTGGTCGGGTCGGCCTTGGCCAGCAGATCGATCTGTCGCTGCGCTTCGTTGAAATCACGCGAGTTGATCGCCTGCTCCGCCGAGGTGGCGGCGAACGGGAAGATTTCTCGCAGCGCATCGGACGCCACCTTGTTGCCGGCGTCTTTTTCCAGCACCCGCAGATAGAACACGAATGCATTGTTGCCGGTTGGCGCGAGATAGCGCTGCTCGTTCATGGCGGTGCGCGCCTCGGCCAGCAACTGATTGACGTCCATCGCCGCCACATCCGCCGGCGGAGGCGTCGATCGCGTGGCCGCGGAGACCGGAGTGGACGGATGGCCGCCCGCGTCAGCCATGACCAGTTCCTGATGCGGCTGGATGATGAGGAACCATGCCGCCACGGCCAGCAAGGCAATGACGGCAACAACGGCGATGACTACGGGCTTGATGGCCCCACGCGCATGCCGGCGTGTAACAGATATATATCGGGTATCCATGGTCTCTCACTGAGTGTCGACAGATACCCGCGCTTTTTCCCCCTGTCGATCCAGGAGCGGTGAATCCCCCGGATTCACCGCGGCGCGGATGAGCGAAAGGTAACTCCAATGTCGAGGCACGGCAAATGGTGCGTAATTCACGCCACGCAAAAATGGAATTTGTTCCAGGGTGCGGACCGTCGGCCAGCGCAATCGCGCTGAATGCATCGCGGTCCGGGAGCGTCCGCGACGACGCCGGTACGGGGCAGCGCAAGGCGGCGTGCGGCGACGCGGGCGATACTTTCCAACCCCACAAACGAAGCGTCCCGGCCAGGCCGGGACGAAGGCTTCTCGAAGTGCTCTCCCCGCGCTGGGCACCGCGGGGAGAGAAATATCGATGACTTGTCTTATTTGATGGTGTCGCTTGTTGCGTGTGGCTTACTTCTTGGCTTTGGCGGTCTTGGTGGCCTTGACCACCTTGGCCGGTGCAGCTTTCTTGGCGGCGGCCTTCTTCGGCGCAGCCTTCTTGGCGACTTTCTTTACAGCGGTCTTCTTGGCAGCCGCCGGCCTCTTGGCAGCAGCTTTCTTGGCGGCCGGCTTCTTGGCGGCAACCTTCTTCACGGCAGCTTTCTTGGCGGCCGGCTTCTTGGCGGCAACCTTCTTCACGGTGGATTTCTTGGCGGCCGATTTCTTGGCGGCCGGTTTCTTTGCGGCGGATTTCTTGGCAGTGGCCATGGTTCGTCTAAGCTCCTCATCAGTTGGCAGTGGTTGCCCAGTAAAAGCGTGCAGGAACGCTTCGACCAACAAGTCGCTGTTGGTAGCGTGCCGAAGATTGTTCACTTGACGGTGGGTGCGCAAATCCGAAAGCCGCCGCAAGACATGCAGCGGAATCGAGACGGTGATCTTGCGTACTGCATTGGCCTTTTCACCGTGCTCGACATAAGGCTTGATGAATTTTGCTGTTGCCATAAAGCGCATTCCCCGTGATCTGTTGCGAAAGCTATCCCTGAAGATTTCAGCTGTCAATTGATTTTAGTCATGAAATCAAACCGCTCCTCCCTTCCTGATCGGACCGGAATGCCGCTGCAGCAAGGCTTGCCGGGCACACGGTCCATAATCAATCGGACGTCCATACGTCCAAATGATTTTTTATGAAAAATATCCACATGCCTTGAAACCATTGCTGCACAACGTTTCTGCGGCAATGCACTCATGCTGGATAAAAATTTTCGTCACACACCATGCATTTTTTCGATGAGCAGAATGCGGTTGGCCAAGCCGCATCCGACACATGAACGGAACGCGACTGAAATCTTTTCGCAGACCGCTCGGCGTGCCCCGAAAACTATCCTCGCCCCGTCTGTCGGGCAGTCGAGCGGTCACCGAATCGAGGTCGGCGGCGCCCGACACTCTTCGCCGACGCTGGCGCGCATGGGATGTTTTTTCGATCGATGCATCGACGGTGACGTGCCATCGGCGCACCCACATCGACACGCCCTGATCGAACAACACGATGCGGAATGTCGCGATGAGCCGACGCGAGTCGATGTTGTTCGCCGCGGATGGGCGTGATGCGAACCACCGGTCACACCGATCGTTCCGCCGCGCCGAACCGCACGCGGCGAACAGTCACTCCCAAAACAGTGCCGGCCGCACTGGGCGGCCGGCAACGTCACGCGCGATGGTGGAGGACTCAGTGGTCTTCGTTCTCGACCAGCGCTTCGTAGTCGTTCGCGTCGAGCAACTCGTCGAGTTCGGCGCGATCACTCGGACGCACCAGGAAGATCCAGCCCTCGCCGAAGGCGTCTTCGTTGATGATCTCGGGCTTGTCGTTGAGCAGCTCGTTGACCTCGACGATCTCGCCGGAAACCGGCGCATAGATGTCCGAGGCGGCTTTCACCGACTCCACCACGGCCGCGCCGGTGCCCGCCTTCACGGCCGAACCGACTTCCGGAAGTTCGACGTAGACCAGATCGCCGAGCTGGTCCTGCGCATGGTCGGAAATGCCCACGCGGACCAGGCCGTCGTCTTCGACGCGGGCCCACTCGTGGGACTTGAGGAATTTCAGATCGCCGGGAATCTCGCTCATGATCGTGGTCCAGTCGTTTGATGTGAGTCAGGGTACAGGCGGTGATTCTAGCCACATCCGCCGTGGGGAAATTGTGCAGCGGGCGCCAGTGGTTCAGATCCCCGCGCAGGGCTTGCCGTCGC
This sequence comes from Rhodanobacter sp., assembly GCA_041690935.1. Classification (GTDB taxonomy): domain Bacteria; phylum Pseudomonadota; class Gammaproteobacteria; order Xanthomonadales; family Rhodanobacteraceae; genus Rhodanobacter. The sequence continues at coordinate 4,620 of JBEPVP010000090.1, read as the reverse complement.
GCACGAACGGATACTTCACCAGCCGCACCGGCACCTCGCGACCGCGAATGTCCACGCGCACGTCGCCGGGATCGCCGGCCGGGATGCGCGCGAACGCCACCGCCTTGTTCAGCGTCGGCGCAAAACTGCCGGACAGGATCTCGCCCTCGCCGTTGGCGGTCAGTACTTTCTGGCCGTGACGCAGCACACCCTTGTCGTCCAGCACCAGGCCCACCATCACGCGCGGCACGCCGGTTGCCTTCTGCTGTTCCAGCGCCGCGCGGCCGATGAAGGCGCGCCCCTCGTCCAGTGCGATGGTCCAGCCGAGGTTCGCTTCCCACGGCAGCACGCTCTCGTCCATGTCCTGTCCGTAGAGGTTCATGCCCGCTTCCAGTCGCAAGGTGTCGCGCGCACCGAGACCGGCCGGCGCGACGCCGACGGCTACGAGCGCCTCCCACAGTGCGACGGCATGTTCGCCCGGCACGATGATCTCGAAGCCGTCTTCGCCGGTGTAGCCGGTGCGGGCCACGAACAGCGGCATGCCGTGCGGCCCCTGGGCGGCGGCAGCGGCAAACTTGCCCAGCTTCTCGATACGCGGACGGTCCACATCGTGCAGCAGACCCAGTACTTTCGCGCGCGCATTCGGCCCCTGCACCGCGATCATCGCGAACTCGGGCCGTTCCTTCACCTGCACGTCGAACGCGGCAGCCTGCCGCTCGATCCACGCCAGATCCTTGGCGCGGGTGCCGGCGTTGACGACCAGCCGGAAATGTTCCTCGCCGAGGTAATACACGATCAGGTCGTCGATCACGCCGCCGTGCTCATTCAACATGCATGAGTACAGCGCCTTGCCATGCACCTTCAGCTTGTCGACATTGTTGGCCAGCAGGTGGCGCAGAAATTCACGGGCACGCGCGCCGTGCAGGTCGATCACCGTCATGTGCGAGACATCGAACATGCCGACGTCGCGACGCACCGCATGGTGCTCCTCGATCTGCGAACCGTAGTTGATCGGCATGTCCCAGCCGCCGAAGTCGACCATGCGCGCGCCGAGCGCACGATGGGTGGCGTTGAGTACGGTCTGGTCGGTCATCGCGGAGGCGCCTTGCGGGGGAAGTCCTGCATTATCGTCGCCGGACCGCGGCAATCCAAGTCATGCCGGGCCGTGGCGGCCGCAGCGTCATGCCGCTGCGCTGCCGCCTCCCAGGCTGGCAAGCACTCGCTCGGCAACCTGTTCGGCCAGTTGTTCGGCCCGTTGTCCGCTGGCCAGCAGATGGATATCCGGCGCTTCGGGCCGTTCATACGGTGCGTCGATGCCGGTGAAGTTGCGGATCGTGCCCGCGCGCGCCTTGCGGTAGAGGCCCTTGGGATCGCGCCGTTCGCATTCTTCCAGCGGCGTATCCACGAAGACTTCCATGAACTCCGCCTGCGCGAACAACTCGCGCGCCGACCGCCGTTCGCTGCGGTACGGCGAAATCGCACTGACCAGCACGATCAGTCCCGCGTCCACCATCAGCTGTGCCACCTCGGCGATGCGGCGGATGTTCTCGACGCGATCTTCCGGGGTGAAGCCGAGGTCCTTGTTGATGCCGTGGCGCACGTTGTCGCCATCGAGCAGATAGGTGTGATAGCCGAGCGTGTGCAGCCGCCGCTCGACCAGGTTCGCGACGGTCGACTTGCCCGCGCCGGACAGGCCGGTGAACCACAGGCACAGCGGATGCTGCCCCTTGCTGACGGCGCGCACGGACTTGTCGATGTCCACCTGCTGCCAGCGCACATTGGCCGATCGGCCCAGCGCGAAATCCAGCATGCCGCAGGCCACGGTGGCGTGGCTCTGGCGGTCGATCAGGATGAAGCCGCCCAGCGTGCGGTTGCTCGCATACGCCTCGAACGCGATGGCGTCGTCCAGCCCCAGCGTGCAGTAGCCCACTTCATTGAGCTCAAGGTGACGCGCCGCGAGCTGGGCCTGGCTGTTGACATCCACCTTGTACTTGATCGACATCACCCGCGCGTTCACCGTGCGCGTGCCGAGCTTCAAACTGTAGGTGCGATTGGGCAGCAGGGCGGCGTCGCCCAGCCACAGCAGGTGGCAGGTGAACTGGTCGGCGACCGGCGCCGGACGCCGCGCGTCGGCGATCACGTCACCGCGACTCACGTCGATTTCGCGGTCCAGGCACAGCGTCACCGCCTGGCCGTCGGTCGCAGCCGGCAGATCGCCAGCGGCGGTGACGATGCGCGCGATGCGCGCGCGTTGGCCGCCCGGCTGCACCACGATCTCGTCGCCCTGACTCACGCGGCCGCCGCAGACCGTGCCGGCATAGCCGCGGAACGACTGATCCGGTCGATTCACCCATTGCACCGGCATGCGGAAATCGGCGGCGCGAAACGGCGCGGCGTCGATCGACTCCAGCAGTTCGAGCAGGTTGGCGCCCTGGTACCACGGCATGCGTGTTGACCGCTTGCCCACGTTGTCACCGGTCAACGCCACCACCGGCAGGCAGTGCACGTCGACGATGCCGAGCCCCTGCGCCAGCCCGCGGTACTCCGCGGCAATCGCCTCGAGGGTCGGCTGGTCATAGTCGACCAGGTCCATCTTGTTGACCGCCAGTACGACTTGCCGGATGCCCAGCAGGCTGCATATATAGGTGTGTCGCCGCGTCTGCGTCAGCACACCCTTGCGCGCGTCGACCAGCACCACTGCCAGCTCGGCGTTGGACGCGCCGGTGGCCATGTTGCGGGTGTACTGCTCGTGCCCCGGGCAATCGGCCACGATGAAGCTGCGCCGCGCGGTATGAAAATAGCGATACGCCACATCGATGGTGATGCCCTGCTGGCGCTCCGCATCCAGCCCGTCGGTGAGCAGCGCGAAATCGAGCTGGTCGCCCGCATCGGCGTGCTGGCGGCGACTGTCGCGGGCCAGCGCCGCCAGCTGATCGTCCGGCAGCATGCCGGCGTCATACAACAAACGTCCGAGCAGGCTGCTCTTGCCGTCATCCACGCTGCCGCAGGTGATGAAGCGCAGCAGACTCTTGGCGGGCGACAGGGCCACCGTTTCGTTCGACGTCGCCATCAGAAATAGCCTTCCTGCTTCTTGCGTTCCATCGACGCGGAAGGATCCTGGTCGATCACCCGCCCCTGCCGCTCGGAACTGCGCGAACTGGCCATCTCGTCGATGACCTTCGCCAGCGTGTCGGCGCTCGATGCCACCGCGCCGGTCAGCGGGTAGCAGCCCAGCGTGCGAAAGCGCACTTCGCGCAGCTGCACCATCTCGCCATCGCGCAAAACGAAGCGGTCATCGTCGAGCATGATCAGCGCACCGTCACGCTCGACCACCGGGCGCGGCTTGGCGAAATACAGCGGCACCACCGGAATGCCTTCGCGCTGGATGTACAGCCATACATCCATCTCGGTCCAGTTGGACAGCGGAAACACCCGCACGCTCTCGCCCTTGCGGATATGGGTGTTGTAGGTATGCCAGAACTCCGGGCGCTGGTTGCGCGGATCCCAGCGATGCTGCGCATTGCGGAATGAGAAGACGCGCTCCTTCGCCCGCGACTTCTCCTCGTCGCGCCGGGCCCCGCCGATCGCCGCATCGAACCCGTACTTGTCCAGCGCCTGCTTCAGCGCCACGGTTTTCATGATGTCGGTATGCACGGTGGCGCCGTGGGTCAGCGGCGAGATGCCTTCGCGCACGCCGTCCTCGTTGATGTGCACCAGTACGTCCACGTCGCCGTTCGCGGCCACCTGATCGCGGAACGCGATCATCTCGCGGAACTTCCAGGTGGTGTCGACATGCAGCAACGGTATCGGCGGCCGTGCCGGAAAGAATGCCTTGCGCAGCAGGTGCAGCAGCACCGAGGAATCCTTGCCGATCGAATACAGCATCACCGGACGCCGAAAGCCCGCCAGCACCTCGCGAAAGATGTGGATGCTTTCGGCCTCGAGGTCGTCGAGATGGGAGTGTCGGTGCGAAAGTAATTCAGTCATAAGGGACGGCGAGATCCGTGAACTCGATCTTGACTCTCCGCTACCGTGCAAATTGCCCGATCCAGAGTTGAACGTCACATGTTATACGAACGCCGCGCCGACTCGCTGCGTCTGCCATATCCCCGATCCAGCCCTTGATCTTGGCCCTTGATCCTGGCCCCTGATCGTCATTCCGGCGAAAGGCAGATATCGGAATGCATGACGACATCCTCGTGTTGCGGCAAGATAACAGCGCATATCGAATGGAATCGAAATCATGCGTACACGCCTGCCCTGTGTCTACATGCTCGCCAGCCAGCGCAATGGCACGCTTTAGGTCGGCGTAACCTCGAATCTACCGAGTCGTATCTGGCAACATCGCAGCGATCTGGTCGAAGGCTTCACCAAGCGCTACCGGGTGCATGACCTGGTCTGGTTCGAGCTGCATGACGCGATGGAATTCGCGATCACACGCGAAAAGGCGATCAAGGAGTGGCGGCGAGCGTGGAAGCTGGAGCTGATCGAGCGATCCAATCCGTACTGGCGTGATTTGTATCCGGAGATTTGCTGATCGAGCGGGCATCCTTTGCCGTCACTCCTCCTTGGTGTCGTCATTCCTCGCTATTAGCCGTCATTCCGGCGAAAGCCGGAACCCAGTGCCTAGCAGGTAGGTGC
>JBEPVP010000089.1:0-13976 GCA_041690935.1 Rhodanobacter sp. | reverse complement strand
ACCCGGCGATCGAGACAGCAAGTACAAACAATCCCGTCGTGGTGGTTGCCGACCCCGCCACGTGCAGTTTTCAGTTCGATCCCATCGGCAAGAAAGTATTCAAGGACTCCTGCGACATCGTCAAGAGCGCACTGGCCAAGGGCGGTGTGCCATATGCCAACCAGCAAGCACCTGCCGGCACGGTTGCATCCGTCAAGATCGGTAGTGCCACGGTTGCTTCGTTCGAAGGCGCCAGTCTGGATGCCGACACATTCAAAACCCAATCAGGGGCGTTCAGCACGAAGCTGGGAGATGCCCTCAAGAGCGCCGGCTATCCGGCCAAGGCTGACCCTGCCCAGGTGAACTGGCCGATGCTGCTGCTGCTGCTCACCATCCTGGTGATCTATGTGACGATGGTTTACGGGCCGATCGCGGCGTGGCTGGTGGAACTGTTCCCGACGCGCATCCGCTACACCTCGATGAGCCTGCCGTACCACATCGGCAACGGCTGGTTCGGCGGCTTCCTGCCCTCGGTATCGTTCGGCATCGTGGCGCTCACCGGCAACATCTACTCGGGCCTGTGGTACCCGGTGGTGATCGCGATGATGACGTTCGTGATCGGTCTGTTCTTCGTGGCCGAGACCAAGGACGTCGATATCACCATCTGAACATTCTTCGGCCCACAACAAAAACGCAGCGACGAGGGCCGCTGCGTTTTCTTTTGCCCGCGGTCAGGCGCGTTTGATCAGGCCGATGATCACCAGCAACACGATCGCGCCAATCATCGCGTAGATGATGCTGGTGACGATCGGGCTGCCGAGGCTGAAGCCGACACCGAGCGCCGGCAGCAACCAGCCGGCGAGAAACGCGCCGATGATGCCGACCACAATATTGCCGAGAAGGCCGAAACCGAAGCCACGCACGATCAGGCCAGCCAGCCAGCCGGCGATCGCGCCAATGAGCAGAAAGATGATCAGACCGGTAGCAGTCATCATGAACTCCTGGGTTGAGCGAAAGGTTGCGGGTGACCCGATAACGCTGTCACCTCGGGGCAAGCGTCTGTGTTCCGCTGTGCAGCGATCGTGACGGACGACGGCGGCGTTATGCTGGCGCTCACGGAACGGACGACGCGTACGGGAGTTCGTGAATGAGTGCAGCACCAAGCTACGTTCATGGCGCCAGCCCGAAGCCCTTGCTGGGCGACACCGTCGGCGCGCTGATCGACCGCATCGCGGCCGCGTATCCCGAGCGGCCGGCGCTGGTGGTGCGCGCGCAGGGCATGCGCCTGAGCTACCGCGAATTCCACGCCGAGGTGGAGCGCGTCGCCGCCGGCCTGTTGGCGCTGGGTCTTGAGCGTGGCGACCGCGTCGGCATCTGGGCGCCGAACCGGGCCGAGTGGGTGGTGCTGCAGTTCGCCGCGCCGAAGGCGGGGCTGATCCTGGTCAACATCAATCCGGCCTACCGCACGCACGAGCTGGCGTACTCGCTCAACAAGGTGGCGTGCCGCGCGCTGGTGCTGCCACGCCGCTTCAAGACCTCGCACTATCTCGACATCCTCGCCGAACTGGCGCCCGAGCTGGCCAGCAGCGCGCCGGGTGAGCTGCACGCCGCGCGGTTGCCGGCGCTGCGCGAGGTGATCTTGCTCGACGACGAAGCGGCCGCCGGCACGCGCAGCTGGCAGCAACTGGCCGCGCTCGGCGATGCCGCCGCGCGGGCGCATCTGCGCGAGGTGGAACCGACGCTGGGCTTTGACGACCCGGTCAACATCCAGTTCACCTCCGGCACCACCGGCGCGCCCAAGGGCGCCACCCTGACCCACCACAACATCGTCAACAACGGCTGGTTCATCGGCGAGGCGATGCGCCTCACCGAGCACGACCGGCTGTGCATCCCGGTGCCGTTCTACCACTGCTTCGGCATGGTGCTGGGCAACCTCGCCTGCGTCACCCACGGCGCCTGCATGGTGATCCCCGGCGAGGGTTTCGATGCGCTGTCCACGCTGGAATGCGTGGCCGAGGAAAAGTGCACCGGCCTGCACGGCGTGCCGACCATGTTCATCGCTGAACTCGAACACCCGCGCTTCGCCGAGTTCGACCTGAGCAGCCTGCGTACCGGCATCATGGCCGGCTCGCCGTGCCCGATCGAGGTGATGCGACGGGTGGTCGACGAGATGCACCTGCGCGAGATCACCATCGCCTACGGCATGACCGAGACCAGCCCGGTCAGCTTCCAGACCGTGCCCGACGACCCGCTGGAACGCCGCGTCGACAGCGTCGGCCGGATCCATCCGCAGCTGGAAGTGAAGCTGGTCGACGAGCGCGGCCAGATCGTCCCGCGCGGTACGCCGGGCGAGCTGTGCACGCGCGGCTACTCGGTGATGCTGGGCTACTGGGAGGACGCGGCGCGCACCGGTGAGGTGATCGACGCGGCGCGCTGGATGCATACCGGCGATCTCGCGGTGATCGACGCGGACGGCTACTGCAGCATCGTCGGCCGGCTCAAGGACATGATCATCCGCGGGGGCGAGAACGTGTACCCGCGCGAGATCGAGGAATTCCTCTACACCCATCCGAAGGTGCAGGACGTGCAGGTATTCGGCGTGCCCGACGCGAAATTCGGCGAACAGGTGTGCGCGTGGATCCGCCTGCGCGAGGGCAGCCACGCCAGTGTGGCCGAGATCCAGGATCACTGCCGCCACCACCTCGCCTACTACAAGGTGCCGCACTACGTGCGCTTCGTCGATGCGTTCCCGATGACGGTGACCGGCAAGGTGCAGAAATACCTGATGCGCGAGGCAATGGTCGGCGAACTGGGGTTGTAGCGAGTCTGGTGCTAGCGCTCGGGGTGATCGTACCGAGGGGGCGGTTCATCCTCGCGCAGCCGCTTCACGTCGTACCCGGACAGGCTGTCGCCGCGCGCGTTGCCGGCGATGCGCGCCTGCACGAAGGCCAGCGCGGTGGCGAAGATGCCGACCAGTCCGACCAGCATCCAGAAACCCCAGACGCCGGCGCTGTGGCGGGTGAAGCACAGCATGAACGCGGGCACCGTGGAGACGAGCAGCAGCCAGCGCACGAAGGAATCCCGACCGAGGAAAACACGCCGCCCAGGCGGCCGGACGGGCGCATCATAACGCTGGCGAACGTGGGCCGGCGCAAGCCCGGTCATGCCGCGGAATGATGTCGTGACGGCTGAGACGTCGCCGCGCGAAACTGTGCCGATGGATGACTCCTCGCCACCGCCGATCCTGTCGGAACAGCTCCCGACCACCCGCCTGCTCAAGGGTCGCGGCGCCGCCTCCAATCCCGAGGGCCGCTTCGAAAACATCCGTCATCACGCCGAAGACGATGGCTGGCAAAGCGCGTTGCTGGATGAGGCCGCGCCGCGCCCGCGCACCGAAGTCACCGAGGAACGCGCGCGCAGCGTGATCAGTCGCAACGACTCGCCGGATATCGCCTTCAGCCAGGCGATCAACCCGTACCGCGGCTGCGAACACGGCTGCATCTATTGTTTCGCGCGGCCATCGCACAGCTACCTCAACCTTTCCCCGGGCCTCGACTTCGAAACCAAGCTGCGCGCGAAAGGCAACTTCGCCGAGGTGCTGCGCGCGGAACTGGCGAAACCGGGCTACGTGATCAGCCCGATCAATATCGGCAGCAATACCGATCCGTACCAGCCGGTGGAAAAGCAGTGGCGACTGACCCGCGCTGCGCTGAAGCTGCTGGCCGAATGCCATCACCCGTGCACCCTCGTGACCAAGAACGCGCTGGTCGAGCGCGACCTCGACATCCTGGTGCCGATGGCGCGCGAACAACTGGTGCAGGTGTTCGTCTCGATCAATTCGCTGGACAACCAGCTGGCCGCGAAACTCGAGCCGCGCGCCAGCGCGCCGCACCGGCGGATCAAGACAATCCGCGCGCTGGCCGCCGCCGGCGTGCCGGTTGGCGTGCTGGTGGCGCCGATCATCCCCGCGCTGAACGACAAGGACATGGAAGCGGTGATGGCGCAGGCCGCGGAAGCCGGCGCGAGCTGCGCCGGTTACACCACCTTGCGCCTTCCGTACGAGCTGAAGCAGTTGTTCCGCGAGTGGCTGGCGCTGCACGCGCCGCAACGGGCCGAACACGTGATGAGTCTGGTCCAGCAGATGAACGGCGGCCGCGACTACGACAGCGACTTCGCCACCCGCATGCGCGGCCATGGCGTGTTCGCCGATCTGCTGCGGCGGCGCTTCGAGCTGGCCTGCCGCAAGCACGGCTTTGGCCGCGCCCGCGAACTCACGCTGGATATCTCGCGCTTCGTGCCGCCGCGCAAGGCTTCAGCGCAAGGCGAGTTATTCTGACCCGCGCCGTGCGACGGGGCTTCACGTGCTGCTGATGACCGCGCGAATCAAATGCTGGTACCGGTCATACTGACGCAGTATCGACCCTACACGGAGGCACTGATGTCCTCGTTTGCGCTCTATCTGCTCGGCATGGTCATCGTCATCGGCGGCGTGGCCTATGCCGCGGTCCTGCTGCATGCACCCACCCAGTGGATCATCGTCGGCGTGGTGATCCTGCTGGGTATCGGCATCCTCGGCGCGGTCAAGCACACGCGCCGGCGCGATCCGCCGTGATCAAGACGTTCGGCGCATTCCGGCATGGACCGGAACGCGCCGAACGTCGCCCGCGATCAGCCGCCGGCCGGCAGGTAGGTCGCGAACCAGCCCAGCGCGCGCTGCAGCACGTCGCGCTGGTGTGCGGGATCGACGAAGTGATGGCCTTCGTTCGGGTACACCACCAGCGAGGTCGGCACGCCTTGCGCGCGCAGCGCGTGCCACATCTCGAATGATTGCGGGGCCGGGCATTCGGCGTCGCGGTCGCCGACCACGATCAGCATCGGCGTCTTCACGTGCTTGATGAAGTTGATCGCCGAGCTCTTCGCGTACACCGCCGGCTTGTCGTAGACGCTGGCGCCGAAGAACGGCGGCATCCACTGGTCGATCAGGTTCTCGCCGTAGTAGCTCTGCCAGTTCGAGATGCCGGCGCCGGCCACCACGGCGCGGAAACGCTGGGTCTGGGTCGGCGCAAACATGCTCATGAAGCCGCCGTAGCTCCAGCCGGTCAGGCCGAGACGCTGATCGTCCACCGGCACTTTCTTCTCCACCGCATCGACGCCGGCGAGGATGTCGCGCAGGTCGCCGTAACCGAAGTCCTTGCGATTGGCCTGCACATACTTCTCGCCCTGGCCGAAACTGCCGCGCGGATTCGGCTCGAACACGAAATAGCCCAGTGCCGACAGCGGCGCGGCACCATAACCCACGCCCGGCCAGCGCGGGATCACCGCACTCGACGGACCGCCGTGCACCACCACCACCATCGGATAGGTTTTCTTCGGATCGTAGTTGGCCGGATACAGCAGCCAGCCCTGCACATGCAAGCCCTCGTTGTTCCATTCCACCGATTCCGCCTTGCCCCAGGCCGGCTTGAGCGCGGCATTGGACGAGGTCACCGCTGGCGGTGGCGTGTGGCCGAGCGCGCCGGCATGCACCTCGGTGGCGACCGCATACGAACTCTGCAGGAAAGCGACTTGCTTGAGGTCGCTGGATAGCGACATCGCCATCGACGCGCTGCCGTCGCTGACGCTGGCCGGCACGGTGAAGTGCACGCGCCGTTGCTGCGCATGATCGGCGGCGACGGTGTAATCCGCCAGCTGGCTCTGGCCGTTGCTGACCTGGCTGACCAGCATCGACTGCGGCCCGGTCCAGCGCAGCCACGACGGCGTGACATGGGTGCCCGGGGTGAGGTCGACGAGTTTGCCGCCGCTGGCAGGCGTCACGTAGATGTCGCCGCCGGTGGCGCCCTGGTCGCTCATCAGGCCACCGATGAAGGCGATCCGCGAACCATCCGGCGACCAGCGCGGCAGCGCAATCTGCAGGCCGTGCAACGAGCCGCTGCTGGCGCTGGCCGGATCGACCAGCACCTTGGCGGCGGCATCGGGCTGTGCCGGTTGCACGTAGAGCTTGGCGATCCACCAGTTGTTGTCGCCCGGCGGCGACGCGGCGGTATAGGCGATCCGCGTGCCGTCGGGCGACCAGTCGAATTCGTACGCGTACGTGCTGGCGGGCGTCAGTTCGCGCAGTGCGCCGTTGGCGGCATCGATGCTGGCCACGCGCTGCACTTCCATCCCGGTCACGCCCACTTCGCCGGCGGCCGGCTTGGCTGCGGCCACCGCGCTGGCATGACGGGTGGCGCCGGGCACGTACAGAAAGCCGAGTGACTTGCCGTCGTTCGTCCATTGCAACGCGCGCACGTAACCCGCCAGCTGCGCCAGTCGCGCAGGCGTGCCGCTGCCGGCGGTATCGGCGAGGTAGATGTCGTTCTGCATGGTCTTGGTGCTGGTCAGGTCGACGCTGCAATTGGACACGAACGCGAGATGGCGCGAATCGCGCGCCCAGGCAATGTCGGATTCAGCGCAAACGCCGGGCTTGGCCGCCGCGCTCACCCGACGCGCGTGGCTGCCATCGGCCGCGGCCACGTCGATCGAGGGTTTACCCGCGCGCTCGATCACCCAGGCCAGCTGCTTGCCGTCGGGCGAGATCGCCACCGTTTCGATCGACTGCGCCTTGCCCAGCTCGGTCAGCAACTTTTCGATGCGCGGATCGACCGTGGGCGAAGTGGCGAATGCGGTGGGTGCCAGGGCAAGGGTGAACACCAGGAACGGGACGGGCAGGCGCGAACGCTTCAACATGCGGGAATTCCGACGCAGGGGATTCCGCACGCTACAACCAGAGCTTTGCGCGCGCCAAGTGCAGGACGGCATGGCGCCTCGGCGCCACCGCGCGATTCAATGCGGCGTCGGCGTCGGCGTCGGCGTTGTCGCGGCAGCCTGTCGCGCCGCCGCCATCGCCGCCAGCTTGGCGCGAATGCCCGGGATCGCCGCCAGCGCGGCCCTTTCGCCCTCCAGGATGGCCTGGTTCTTCTGCTCGAAATCGGTGGGGCCGATGCCGGCCAGATGCGGCCGGATCACCACGTCGGCGCGCGCGGTTTCCTGCAGGCCCAGTTGCAGGCCCATGATGCTGATCGACTGGCCGAGGATGTTCATCATGCCTTGCGGGTTGCTGCCGCTGGGCCGGGTCGAGATATCCACCGCGATCACGAAATCGGCGCCGAGCTGGCGCGCCGCATCGACCGGTATCGGGCTGACCACGCCGCCGTCCACGTAGTGTTTGCCGCGGACCGCACTGGGCTCGAACACGCCGGGAATGCTGGACGATGCGCGCACCGCCTGGCCGGTATTGCCGCGCACGAACACGATGCGCGTGCCGGTTTCCAGTTCGGTGGCAACCGCCGCGAACGGGATCTTCAACTTCTCGATCGGCTGGTTGTGCACCAGCCGATTGACGTAGTCCTGCAACGCCTGCCCCTGCACCAGCCCGCCGGAGAACAACCGCACGTCGCGGATCTTCGCCTCGTCCAGACCGAACGCGGCTTCCTGCAGCGCGAACGCATCCATGCCGCTGGCATACAGCGCGCCGACCACGCTGCCGGCACTGGTGCCGGCGACCACGTCCGGGTGAATGCCGCTGGCTTCCAGCATCTTGATCACGCCGATGTGCGCGAAACCTTTCGCCGCACCGCCGCCGAGCGCGAGACCGATCTTCAGCGGCACCGGCGGCGGCGCAGCGGGCGGCGGCGGGTTGGGTTTGCCGGCATGGAAGCAGGCGCTCAACAGGAGCGTGGCGAGCAGTGGCAGCAGGCGGCGGGAAGGCATTCGGTGGTCGGATCGGAGAGGAGGGACGAGGGCGAGTCTAGGGTCGGAGCATGGCGCGAACAGGGCGCGAGCCGGGCAGTGCGCTTGCTCTCGCCAGGTTCCTCCTCCTGCGAAGCAGGGGGAGGTTAGGAGGGGGTAAGGCTCTTGATCTTGATTGAAGCGAAGAGCGAACCCCTCACCTGAAGGACTCCCTCCGGTCGCCCAGCCCTCCCCTGCGTTGCAGCGGAGGGAGTCCAGGCGTCAGCCCTGCGCGCCGTCCGCCTCGCGGTGGTAGTGCGTGGCTACCTCGACCTCCTGCTTCGAGCCGAGGAACACCGGCACGCGCTGGTGCAATCCGGACGGCTGGACGTCCATGATGCGCTCGCGGCCCGTGGTCGCCGCGCCGCCGGCCTGCTCGACGATGAAGGCCATCGGATTGGCCTCGTACATCAGCCGCAGCTTGCCGCCCTGCGCCAGGATCTTGGCGTCCAGCGGGTAATAGAACACGCCGCCGCGGGTCACGATGCGGTGCACGTCGGCGACCATCGAGGCGACCCAGCGCATGTTGAAGTCCTTGCCGCGCGGGCCGGTGGTGCCGGCCAGCAGTTCGCCGATGTAGCGCTGCATCGGCGCCTGCCAATGGCGCTGGTTCGACATGTTGATGGCGAACTCGGCGGTCTGTTCCGGTATGCGGATGCCGCGCCGGCTCAGCATGAAACTGCCGACCTCGCGCTCCAGCGTGAACTCGTGGGTGCCGTGGCCGAAGGTCAGCACCAGTACGGTGGCCGGGCCGTAAACCACGTAGCCGGCGGCAAGCTGCGCGGTGCCCGGCTGCATGAAATGCTCGACCTTTGGTTCGGTCACGTCGTCCGGGCAGCGCAGCACCGAGAAGATCGTGCCGACCGAGATGTTGACGTCGATGTTGGACGAGCCGTCCAGCGGATCGAACAACAGCAGGTGGTTGCCCTTCGGATAGCCGTCCGGAATCTGCTGCGGGTCTTCCATCTCCTCCGAGGCGCAGGCGGCTAGGTGACCGCCCCAGGCGTTCGCTTCCAGCAGGATCTCGTTGGAAATCACGTCGAGCTTCTTCTGCGCCTCGCCCTGGATGTTCATGCTCAGCGCGCCGTCGTTGCCGGCCATGCCGAGCACACCGCCCAGCGCGCCCTTGTTGGTGGCCACCGCGATGCGCTTGCAGGCGCGCGCGACCACCTCGATCAGCAGCGAGAGTTCGGCGTTGATGTGACCGGCGCGGCGTTCCTCGATCAGGAACTGGATCAGCGAGATGGGCTTCATGTCGGGTCCGTGGCAGAAGGAACCGGCATTGTCCCGGCTCAGCCTGAACGGCGCCAGCCCGATGTCGTGCGTCATCGGATGGCCAGGCTGCTGACAGCACGTTGGCAGCAGGGGGTGCGCATGCTGTACCTCCACAGCGGAGGGATACGACATGCGCAATACGGTTTATTTCCTGGTGTTCGACGGCTTTGCCGACTGGCAGGCCGCGCTGGCCTTGTGTGAGATCCGCCGGCCCGGCGACTGGCAAGTGCAGACGGTGGGTTTCTCGAGAGCATCGGTGACCTCGATGGGTGGCCTCACCGTGCAGCCCGAGCTGGCGCTGGCCCAGCTCGACTTCCCGCGCGCGGCGCTGCTGCTCGTGCCCGGCGGGCATCTGTGGCAACGCGGCGAAGGCGCGCCGGCGATAGCAGCGATCCGGCAGCTGCATGCCGCCGGCGCACCGGTGGCCGGCATCGACAGCGGCGTGCTGGCGCTGGCCCGTGCCGGCCTGCTCGAGCACTGCCGGCATACCGGCAACTGGTCCGGCCAGATCGCCAGCCAAGTGCCCGACTACCGCGGTGCCGATCAATACGACAGCGCGGTGCTGGCGGTCAGCGATGGCGGTGTGATCACGGCCAGTCACCTGGGCAGCGTGGAGTTCGCGCGCGAGGTGATCCGCACGCTGGATCTGTACAGCCCAAGTGACCGCGAGCACTGGTATCGCTTGTTCAAGCACGCGCAGCTGCCGCCATGGTGCGTCGGCGAAGCGGTGGCGGCCTGAGGAGATGACGATGAACCGGATCCTGCAGCGCACCCTGATGGCGTACCGTCCGCTATATCTAAATGGTCTGCTGCTGGACGGGCGGCTACGGGATAGTTTGCCGCGGCGGCCGGCACCGCGCGCGCCGGACGACCCCCCGCCCGCCGCCCGACCCCGCCGCATGCTGCTGATCGCACTGGCCGGCCTGCGCCATCACCCACTTTTCCAGCGGAGCCCACCATGACCACGCCCCAGCCACCCCGCGTCAGCTTCTTCCATGCGCCGCAAAGCCGCTCCGGTGGCACCCGCGCGCTGTTCGAGGAGCTCGGCGTCGAGTACGACCTGCACGTACTCAACCTGAAGGCGGGTGAACAACGCCAGCCGGCCTACCTGGCGATCAACCCGATGGGCAAGGTGCCGGCGATCCGTCATGGCGACGCGCTGATCACCGAGCAGCCGGCGGTGTTCATGTATCTGGCGGACCTGTATCCCGAGGCGAAACTGGCACCGCCGATCGGCGACCCGCAGCGCGGGCCGTACCTGCGCTGGCTGGTGTTCTACGGCTCGTGCTTCGAGCCGGCGGTGATCGACAAGTCGATGCAGCGCGAACCGGCGCCACCCTCGACCTGCGGATATGGCGACTACGACAGCATGCTGAAGACGCTGACCGATCAGCTGGCACAGGGCCCGTACCTGCTCGGCGACAGCTTCAGCGCGGCCGACGTGCTGTGGGGCACGGCGTTGAACTGGACGACCATGTTCAAGCTGGTGCCGGAGCTGCCGGTGATCCGCGCGTATATCGATCGGGTGCTGGCGCGCCCGGCGATGCAGCGCGCGGCGGCGAAGGACGCCGAGCTGGCGGCCACGCAAGCGGCCTGATGCGATGGGCCGTGACGTTCGGCGCTGTTCGCCATCGCCGGCCTCGGCGATGATGCGCGGATGCGTCGCGCCGATCGCCTGTTCCTCATCATCCACGCCCTGCGCGGTCGGCGTACCGCGCTGCAGGCACGCGCGCTGGCGCAGACGCTGGGGGTGTCGCTGCGCACGGTGTATCGCGACGTGGCCGACCTGCAATTGTCCGGCGTGCCGATCGAGGGCGAGGCCGGCGTCGGCTACGTGCTGCGCAAGGGTTCGGACATCCCGCCGCTGATGTTCACCGCCAAGGAGCTCGAAGCGCTGGTGGTGGGATCGCGTTTCGTGCGCGCGTTCGCCGGCACCCGGCTGGCCGAGAGCGCGCAGTCCGCGTTGCTGAAGATCGAGGCGGTGCTGCCGCCGGAATTGCGCGAGCGGGCCAGCCGCACACGCATCTTCGCGCCGGTATGGCGCGATCAGCACCGTGACGATTTCGCCGCGCTGATCGATCGCCTGCACGCGGCGATCGTGGGCAACCAGGTGCTGCAGCTGGCCTATCGTGACGAAAACGGCCGCGCCAGCGCGCGCGCGGTCGAGCCGCTGTGCCTGTCGTTCTGGGGTGGCAAGTGGACGCTGGGCGCGTGGTGCCGGCTGCGCCAGGATTTCCGCAATTTCCGGCCGGACCGGATCGAGACCTGCGTGCCGAGCGACGAAGTCTTCGTCGAAACCGAGCAGCGATGTCTGGCCGCTTATCTGCGCGCGGTCGGCGTCGGCCAGCTCGATCTGGGCTGAGCGACAGGAGCAGCACGGTTGCCGCGCACCGCGATGATCGCGACCATAGGCATGCATCTCACGCCGCGTGATGGATGATGGTGTCATCAATCAACAAGGAGCCCGCGTGAAAAAGACCCTGATGATGGCCGCCGTCGTCGCCCTTGCGCTGTCGCCGACGGTGTTGCCGCTGCACGCCGCCCCTGCCGCACCGGCCAGCGAAACCGCCGGCCGCGCCGATGCCCGCTTCAAGGACATCTACGCCACCGAATGGGCATGGCGCACCGGCCAGGCCGGGATCAGCGCGTCGGGCGAAGCGCAGCCCAACAACGGCCGGCTCGACGATGTCGATGCCGCCAGCCAGCAGCTGCGGCTGGATTACTGGCAAGGCGTGCTCAGGCAGCTCGATGGCATCGACGTGACGCAGTTGTCGCCGGCCAACCGGGTCAACTACGCGGTCTACCGCGAGCAAATCGGCAACTTCGTGGCCGACCAGACCTTCGAGAACTGGCAGATGCCGTTCAACAGTGACTCGGCGTTCTGGTCGGACATCGGTTACGAACTGGGTGGCGATCATCTGCGCACGCTCGCGGACTACGACAAATATCTCGATCGGCTTGGCCAGATCCCGGCTTACGTCGACCAGCAGATCGCCAACATGCGGCTCGGCTTGCAGCGCGGTTTCAGCGTGCCGCGCGAAGTGCTGGCCGGTCGTGACGTGTCGATCGCCGCGGTGGCCGAACTGACGGACCCGACCCAGAGCAACTTCTATGCGCCGTTCACCCAGCTGCCGGCCTCGATCCCCGCCGACCAGGCGCAGCTGCTGCAGGGCCAGGCGCTGCAGCGGATCCGCGATGGCGTGATCCCCGCCTACGCGAAGCTGCTGGCGTTCTTCCGCAACGAGTACGTGCCGCAGGCGCGCACCACGCTGGCGGCCGAGGCGCTGCCCGATGGCAAGGCGTTCTATCGCCAGCAGATCCACGAATACACCACGCTGGATCTGGGGCCTGACGAGATCCACCAGATCGGCCTCGATCAGGTGGCGAAGATCCATGCGCAGATGCTGCAGGTGATGCAGGACAGCGGCTTCAAGGGCAGCTTCGCCGCGTTCCTGCAGTTCCTGCGCACGGATCCGCAGTTCTACGCGAAGACGCCGGACGACCTGCTGATGCGCAGCGCCTGGGTGGCCAAGCAGGCGGACGGCCAGATGGCCAAATTCTTCGGCCATCTTCCGCGCCAGCGTTTCACCATCCAGCCGGTGCCGGCGGATATCGCGCCGTACTACACCTCCGGTCGCGGTGGCGCGGACGTCTATCTGGTCAACACCTACGACCTGCCGTCGCGGCCGCTGTACAACATGCCGGCGCTGACCCTGCACGAATCCTATCCCGGCCATGCGTTGCAGCTGGAGCTGGCCGACGAGCAGCACGGCCAGCCGGCATTCCGCCGCAACGGCTACATCTCCGCCTACGGTGAAGGCTGGGGGCTGTATTCGGAATACCTCGGCAACGAGATGGGCATCTACAAGACGCCGTACCAGCGCTTCGGCTACCTCACCTACCAGATGTGGCGGGCCTGCCGGCTGGTGGTCGACACTGGCATCCACCACCTGGGCTGGACGCGCCAGCAAGGCATCGACTTCCTCACCGTAAATACCGCGCTGTCGACGCGCGAGATCGCCAACGAAGTTGATCGCTACATCAGCTGGCCGGGCCAGGCGCTGTCGTACGAACTCGGCTATCTGAAAATTCGCGAGTTGCGCACGAAAGCGGAAAAAGCGCTGGGCGCGAAGTTCGACCTGCGCCATTTCCACGATACCGTGCTATCCACCGGCTCGGTGCCGCTGCCGGTGCTGCAGCAACGCATCGAGCGCTTCATCGCCGAGGGCGGTCCGGAGCCGGATTACGGTTGCGATTGCGCGAAGGGTGGCAAGGGCGCACCGAGCGGCTCCTGAAGGGGCTGATCAAGAATTGACCATACTTCTCGTGTGGAGTAAATTGTAATATAACTTTACGAGGAGAGTTTCGCATGCTGGCCCAGCCGCTCCCCGAAACCGCTCCCGCCGGCGAACTCGGTGCGCCGGCGCTGCGCGCGTTCTTCCGTCTCGCCGAACACTGGAAGCTGCGCATCGTCGACCAGCGCAGGTTGCTTGGCGATCCGCCGGAGTCGACGTTCTACAAGTGGAAACGCCAGCAGGACGGCGCGCTCGGACGCGACACGATCGAGCGGATCAGCTACCTGCTCGGCATCTGGAAGTCGCTGCAGATCCTGTTCCCCGATTCGGTGCAGGCCGATGCGTGGCTGCACAAGCCGAACGTGGCAGCGTTGTTCGGTGGTCATTCCGCGCTGGAACGCATGCTGTCGGGCAACGTTGCCGACCTGTATGTGGTGCGCCAGTATCTGGATGCGCAGCGCGGTTGAGCGAAGCTGCGCGCGCACGGTCGCGATGGACGAGACTGCAATGTCACACGCTTTGCTCCTCCCCCTGCAAGCAGGGGGAGGCCGGGAGGGGGTAGAGCTTTTGACTTTGCGGCGAAGAGCGGGCCACCCCGCCCCCGGTCTCGTATACACATCTCCGAGCCCCCGAGACGGCCTCCGATGGCGTATGGCGGCG
>JBEPVP010000088.1:0-14462 GCA_041690935.1 Rhodanobacter sp. | reverse complement strand
CGATGCCCGACAGGAAATTCATCGCGTCGGTGAACAGCGGCAGGGTCTTTTCGAGATTGATGATGTGGATCTTGCCGCGCGCACCGAAGATGTAGGGGGCCATCTTCGGGTTCCAGTAACGGGTCTGGTGACCGAAATGGACGCCGGCTTCGAGCATCTGACGCATGGTGACTTGTGCCATGGGTGTAACTCCTGCTTGTGGCCTTTGAAAGGCCTGGGGGTTGGGACCTCCACGCATCCCCGGCTTCGACCGCGACTGGCCCGATTGTTTTGGTGGGCAAGCCGCAGCACCCCGAAGACGGTGCCGATGCGTGTGTGGCGTTGGTTTTGGGTGTTGCACCGCGGAGGGTTACAATCCCGATTCGCTTTGCGCTGGCCGACCGTCAAGACGGATACGTCAGATCTGCAAAACTCCGAAATT
Organism: Rhodanobacter sp.; assembly: GCA_041690935.1. Lineage (GTDB taxonomy): Bacteria > Pseudomonadota > Gammaproteobacteria > Xanthomonadales > Rhodanobacteraceae > Rhodanobacter. Next base: position 14,041 of record JBEPVP010000088.1, on the reverse strand, counting down.
GTAGCCGGTACGCCGGCAGCGCGGCAAGTTGCTGGATTGCAAGGGCTTCTGCCGCCCACTGAGTGAAATGCATGGCCATCACCCTGAAATCCCCCGAAGACCTCGAAGGCATGCGCGTCGCCGGCAAGCTGGCGGCCGAAGTGCTGGCTCTGCTCAAGGACTACGTCAAGCCCGGCGTCACCACCGAGGAGCTGGACCGGCGCGCCTACGAACACATCGTCAACGTGCAGAAAGCGATTCCGGCCAACGTCGGCTATCACGGCTTCCCCAAGACCCTGTGCACCTCGGTCAACCATGTGATCTGCCACGGCATCCCGAACGAGGGCAAGGTGCTCAAGGACGGCGACATCGTCAATCTCGACGTCACCGTCATCAAGGATGGCTGGCACGGTGACACCAGCCGCATGTACATCGCCGGCACGCCGTCGGTGCTGGCCAAACGGCTGGTCGACACCACCTTCGAAGCGATGATGTGCGGCATCCACGCGGTGCGCCCGGGTGCGACGCTGGGCGATATCGGCCATGCGATCCAGCAGCATGCCGAGGCGGCCGGCTTCAGCGTGGTCAAGGAGTATTGCGGCCACGGCATCGGCAAGGTCTATCACGACGAGCCGCAGGTGCTGCATTACGGTAAGCCCGGCACCGGCGTCGAATTGAAGAAAGGCATGACCTTCACCATCGAGCCGATGATCAACGCCGGCAAGCCGCAGACCCGGCAACTGCCGGATGGCTGGACGGTGGTGACCAAGGACCATTCGCTGTCGGCGCAGTGGGAGCACACGCTGGCGGTGACTGACGACGGCTTCGAGATCCTCACGCCCTGGCCTGACCGGGAGTAGCGAGTAAAAAGCAGGAGCAGGAGTGAGAAACGAGTAGGTGCACGATGTGCTTTACTCGTTTCTCACTCCTGCTTTTTGTCGTTTCTCGGCCCCTGTCATGCCGCCATCCGCCATCGTCTTGTCACCCTTGCCGCGCCTGCCCGTGGCAGTGCCGCGATCCGGTGTTTCGGCCGAGGCGCGTCGCGCGTTGCGGCAATTGCTGGGTGATGTCGACCGGGCCTTGGCCGCGGCATTTCGCGATGGCGCGGATGCCAGCGTACTGGCGCGACGGCGTGGCGACTTGGTCGGGCAGGTGGTGGCGCATGTCTGGACGGCCTGCCTCGGCGAGGCCGCCGAGACGACACTGTTCGCGGTCGGTGGCTTCGGTCGCGGCCTGTTGTTTCCCTATTCGGATGTGGATCTGCTGGCGCTGGTGAATGCACCCGAGTCGGCACGCCTGCGCGCGCTGGAGCAGTTTTTCGCCACGCTGTGGGACGTCGGCTTGAAGGTCGGTCATGCCGTGCGCGACCCGGCCCAATGCCGCGCGCTGGCGGCGCAGGATGCCAGTGTGTTCACCAGCCTGCTGGATGCGCGTCGGCTCGCCGGCGATCCGGCGTTTGCACTGCGCCTGCAAAGCATCGTCGACGACCCCGCGTTGTGGCCGCCCGCGGCCTATCTTGCCGCGCGGCTGGCCGAGCGCAATGCGCGGCACGCGCGTTACGACGATACCGCCTACAACCTCGAACCGAACCTCAAGGATGGCCCGGGCGGTCTGCGCACGCTCGATTCGCTGCGTTGGATGGCGCGCCGGCTGGCGCAGGCGGACGACCTGTCCGGCATGGTGGAGGAAGGTCTGCTGGACCCGGCCGAACAGGCCGCGTTGGAACAATCCGAAGCCACCTTGCGCCGCTACCGCTACGCGTTGCACCTGGAGGCTGGCCGCCCCGAGGAGCGACTGCTGTTCGACTATCAGCGCGCGCTGGCCACACGCCTCGGGTTCGAGGACGAGCACGAGAAGAACCTGGGCGTCGAACAGTTCATGCAGGGCTACTACCGCGCGGCGAGCCAGGTCGAGCGACTCGGTGTACAGGTGGCCGAGCGCTTCGAGGAAATGCTGGAGCCGCCCGGCGAGGCGGTGGCGGTAGGCCGTGATTTCGTGCGCTACGGCCAGCGGCTGGCGGCGCGTGACCCGCAGCTTTTCATGCAGCGACCAGCCGCCCTGGTGGAGATCTTCATCGCGCGGCTGGACCAGCCCGGCGTGCTGGGTTTCAGTGCAGACACCATGCGCCGCATCCATCAAGCGACCGCTGCGCATGCCGGCGTGCTGGCCGACGACAGCGAGGTGCTGGCGGCGTTCCTGCAACTTCTGCGGCGCGGTGCGCCGGCCGTGGAGGCGCTATGGCGGATGAACCGGCACGGCCTGCTGGCGGCGATCCTGCCCGCGTTCGGGGAAGTGTTTGGGCGCATGCAGTACGACTTGTTCCACGTCTACACGGTGGACGAACACACCCTGCGCGTGCTGCGCAACATGGCGCGGTTCGCCGACCCGGCGGGGCAGCACGAATTTCCGCTCGGCTGCGAAATATGGGCCGGTCTGCCCAAGCCCGAGATACTGCTGCTGGCGGCGCTGTTCCACGACATCGCGAAGGGCCGCGGCGGTGACCATTCGACACTGGGTGAGCAGGACGCGCGGGCCTTCTGCGCGCGGCTGCGGCTATCGCCCGGCGATGTCGAACGGGTCGCCTGGCTGGTGCGCTGGCACCTGCTGATGAGCACCACCGCCCAGCGCCAGGACATCACCGACCCGGACGTCGTGCACCGGTTCGCGGACCTTGTCGGCGATCGCGAACGGCTCGGCCGGTTGTACCTGCTGACCATCGCCGACATCATCGGCACCAGCCCGCGTCTGTGGAACGGCTGGAAGGATCGGCTGCTGTCCGATCTCTATACCGCCACCCGTTATGCGTTGCGCAGCGATGTCGAGTTGCCCCGTGACATCGGCGTGCGCGTGCAGGAGTGCTCCGAATACGCGCTGGCGCTGCTGATGAATGAGGGGCATGCCGAAGCGGATGTGCTGCGGGTCTGGGCGGATTTTCCGCAGCTCAGCTTCCTGCGCCACCGGCCCGAGCAGATCGCCTGGCAGACTGCGGCGATCATGCGGGCGCAAGGTGTGTTGCCGCTGGTGGCGGTCCATCCCTTGTCGGTGCGCGGCAGCACCGAGCTGTTCGTCTACACACCGGATCGCGACGGCTTGTTCGCCACCGTCACAGCGGTGCTCGACCGGCTGCGTTTTTCGGTGGTGGAATCGCGCATCCTGAGTTCGCCGACCGGCATGGCGCTGGACACATTTCTGCTGCTCGACGCGGACAGCCAGCAACCGGTCAGCATCGCCCGCGCCGAAGAGTTGCAACAACGGCTGCAGCGCGCGCTGGCGCAACCAGCCGGCGTGCAGCCGAGCAAACGCGGGATGTCGCGTCACCAGAAACACTTCCAGATGACGCCGAAGATCAGCTTCCACGCCGCCGGCGGTCGCACCCAGCTGGCCCTGATCGGCACCGACCGTCCGGGCCTGCTGGCCGCCGTGGCGCAGGTGATGCTGGGTACCGAAGTGCGCGTCCACGATGCGCGCATCGCCACGTTCGGCGAGCGCGTGGAGGATTTCTTCCAGCTCACGGATCGCCACAATGCCCCGCTCGATGCCGCCCTGCAGGAACGCTTGCTGCAGGCGCTGCTGGAACGGATCGGGCTGGCCCCGAACTGAGCGTCGCCGCGTCGATGTGATCCGGCATTCACGCGTTATCATCGCAGCCGCTGCGTATTGCAGCGGCCACCTGTGCCCGCCATGACCTATCTTTTGATCAAGTCGCTGCACCTGCTGTTCGTTATCGCGTGGATGGTCACCGTGTTCTATCTGCCACGGATCCTGGTAAACCTGACCGAGACCGCCAACGAACCGCCGGTACAGGCGCGGCTGCAGCTGATGGGGCGGCGGCTGTACAAGTTCGGCCACAACATGTTCGGCCTTGCGTTCCTGTTTGGACTGACCCTGTGGCAGGGCTGGCGGGTGTTTCCACAGGCGCTGCCGAACGTGACCGCCTCGATGCACTGGATCGACGCCAAGCTGATCCTGGTTGCCGTGTTGCTGGCCTATTTCATCTGGGCCGGACGCATGCTCAAGCGCAGCGGCAAGGGTGTCGCACTGCCGTCATCGCGCACGCTGCGCTGGCTCAACGAGCTGCCGGTATTGTTGCTGCTGGGCGTGATCTACCTGGTGATCGCCAAGCCTTTTTGAGCGAGGAACGAGAGGGGAGTAATGAGAAACGAGAGTGCCTTCCACTCGTTTTTCTCTTCTCCTCCATTCATTTCCTGCAGTAAGAGCGATACCACTCGGCGAATTTCGCCACGCCATCCTCGATCGAGGTGTTCGGCACGTAGCCCACGTCGCGGCGCAGTGCCGACACATCGGCCCAGGTATCGGCGACGTCGCCGGGTTGCATCGGCAGCAGGTGTTTTTCCACCGTGCGGCCGAGGTTCTGTTCCAGCAACTCGATGAAACGCATCAGCTGCACCGGCTGGTCGTTGCCGAGGTTGTAGACGCGGTAGGGCGCGCTTGAGGTCCCCGGGTTCGGTGCCTCGGCGTTGTAGTCCGGGTCGGGCTGAGCCGGATGATCGAGCGTGCGGATCACACCCTCGACGATGTCGTCGATGTAGGTGAAATCGCGGCTGTGGTTGCCATGGTTGAACACGTCGATCGGTTCGCCGCGGCTGATCCGGTCGGCAAACAGGATCGGCGACATGTCCGGCCGACCCCACGGCCCGTAGACGGTGAAGAAGCGCAGGCCGGTGGTGGGAATTCCGTATAGATGGCTATACGTGTGCGCCATCAACTCGTTTGCCTTCTTGCTGGCCGCGTACAGGCTGACCGGGTGGTCCACCGCGTCCTCCACCGCGAACGGCAGCTTGCGATTGGCGCCGTAGACCGAGCTGGACGACGCGTAGACCAGGTGCTCGACCTTGTTTTGCCGGCAAGCTTCGAGGATGTTGACGAAGCCGACCAGGTTGCTCTGCACATAGGCGCGCGGATGCTGGATGGAATAGCGCACGCCCGCCTGCGCGGCCAGGTTCACTACCCGCTGCGGCTTGAACGCAGCGAACGCGCGGTCCACCGCCGCGGCGTCGCCCAGGTCGTCGCGCTGATGGGCGTAGTTCGGGTGCTCGATGAAGCGTGCCAGGCGGGCTTCCTTCAGCGCCGGATCGTAAAAGTCGTTGTGGTTGTCGTAGCCATGAACCACGTCGCCGCGTGCCAGCAGGCGCTGCGCCACGGCGGCGCCGACGAAGCCGGCGGTGCCGGTAACCAGAATGCGCATGGATTGTCCTTGAGGTTTCCGCCCGAATTCTATCGCGGGCTCCCGTGAGCGCGCCGTACAGGCGGATTGACCGTGAGCTTGAGCTAAACTAACGTCTCGACTGTATCCACAAGACAAGGTGGCCCGCGCTACGCCGGCCGAGTGTGCGACATGGCGACTACCCGCTACTCCTGCTGATCTCCACGACGCCTTAGTGCTTTGTTCGAAGAAGGGCGGATGCCCTTTTTTGCTTTTCAGAGAATGCTTCCCATGATTGAAATCACGTTACCCGACGGCAGCAAGCGGCCGTTCGATCACCCCGTTACCGTGCAGGACGTGGCCGCCTCGATTGGCGCCGGTCTGGCCAAGGCGACGCTGGCCGGCAAGGTCGACGGCACGCTGGTCGATGCCGGCTTCCCGATCGAGCACGACGCCAGCCTGCAGATCGTCACCGAGAAGAGCCCCGAGGCGCTGGAAATCCTGCGCCACTCCACCGCGCACCTGATGGGCCAGGCCGTGCAGCGGCTGTATCCGGGCGCGCAGGTCACGATTGGCCCGGTGATCGACAACGGCTTCTTCTACGACTTTGCGTATGAGCGTCCGTTCACGCCGGACGACCTGCCAAAGATCGAGGCGGAGATGCACAAGATCGTCGCCGAGCAGCTGCCGGTGACGCGCCAAGTGAAATCGCGCGACGAAGCGGTGGCGTTCTTCCGCGGCCTGGGCGAGAACTACAAGGCCGAGATCATCGAAGGCATTCCGGCCAACGAGAAGCTGTCGCTGTACACGCAGGGCGAGTTCACCGACCTGTGCCGCGGCCCGCATGTGCCGAACACCGGCAAGTTGCGCGCGTTCAAACTGATGAAGGTGGCCGGCGCGTACTGGCGCGGCGATTCCAACAACGCGATGCTGACCCGCATCTACGGCACCGCCTGGCTCAACGACAAGGATCTGAAGGCGTATCTGTTCCAGCTGGAAGAGGCCGAGAAGCGCGACCACCGCAAGATCGGCAAGCAGCTCGACTTGTTTCACCAGCAGGAAGAAAGCCCGGGCATGGTGTTCTGGCACCCGAACGGCTGGGCGATCTGGCAGCAGGTCGAGCAGTACATGCGCGGCGTGTACAAGAAGAGCGGCTACCAGGAAGTGCGCTGCCCGATGGTGCTGGACGTGTCGCTGTGGAAGAAATCCGGGCACTGGGACAACTATGCCGAGAACATGTTCTTCACCGAATCGGAAAAGCACACCTACGCGCTGAAGCCGATGAATTGTCCCGGCCACGTGCAGGTGTTCAACACCGGTCTGCACAGTTATCGCGAGCTGCCGATCCGCTACGGCGAGTTCGGTGGCTGCCACCGCAACGAGCCGTCCGGCGCGCTGCACGGGATCATGCGCGTGCGCGCGTTCACCCAGGACGACGGTCATATCTTCTGCACGCCGGAACAGGTCGAAGCGGAAGTCACCGCGTTCCATCTGCAGGCGATGAAGGTCTATGCCGACTTCGGCTTCACCGACCTGGCGATCAAGCTGGCGCTGCGGCCGGACAAGCGTATCGGTTCGGATGAATTCTGGGATCGCACCGAGGAAATGCTGCGCCGCGCGCTGCGCGCCGCCGGCGTGGAGTGGGAAGAACTGCCGGGAGAAGGCGCGTTCTACGCGCCCAAGGTCGAGTACCACCTCAAGGACTCGATCGGCCGCGCCTGGCAGGTAGGCACCATGCAGGTCGATTTCATGATGCCAGAGCGCCTCGATGCCGAATATGTCGACGAGCACTCGCAGAAACAGCATCCGGTGATGCTGCACCGGGCCATCGTGGGCTCGATGGAGCGCTTCATCGGCATCCTGATCGAGCACCACGCCGGCCTGCTGCCGGCGTGGCTGGCGCCGATACAGGCGGTGGCGTTCAATATCACCGACGCGCAGGCGGATTACGTCCGGCAAGTGACGCAAACCCTTGTCGACAAAGGTTTCCGGGTACAATCCGATTTGCGCAACGAGAAAGTCGGCTATAAAATCCGCGAGCATACGATGCAGAAAGTGCCTTACCTGCTCGTGGTCGGTGACCGCGAGAAGGAGACGGGGACCGTTTCTGTGCGTACCCGTTCCGGCGAGGATCTGGGCAGCATGTCGCTGGCCGACTTCATCGAGCGACTGGAGACCGAAACCCGGCGCTGAGCGCCGAGCGGTCTGTTTCATTACTACTTCTGGAGGATCGTGGTATCGCAACCACCGACAACAAGGGCAATCGTCGTAACCTGGAAATCCGTGTGCCGCGGGTGCGTGTGATTGGTGCCGAGGCGGAACAGCTCGGGATCCTGACTCGCGACGAGGCGCTGGCGCTGGCCCAGGAAGCCGGCATGGATCTGGTCGAGATCCAGCCGAACGGCGACCCGCCGGTCTGCCGCATCATGGATTACGGCAAGTTCAAGTTCGAGGCCCAGAAGAAAGTCCAGGCCGCCAAGAAAAAGCAGAAGCAGGTCGAGATCAAGGAAGTGAAGTTCCGTCCGGTCACCGACGTGGGCGACTACCAGATCAAGCTGCGCAACATGCTCCGCTTCCTGGAAGAAGGCGACAAGGTCAAGGTCACCATCCGCTTCCGCGGTCGCGAAATGTCGCATCAGGATCTGGGCCAGAATCTGGCCAAACGGATCCAGGAAGACGTCGGCGAGAACGGCCAGGTCGAGTCCTTTCCGCGGCTGGAAGGGCGTCAGATGGTCATGATGATCGGTCCCAAGAAGAAACAGTGAGGCGAACGGCGACCCAAGCGTCGCCGCTCTGCATTCGCAGCTGGCATCGTGCCGGTTTAATCCGTATAATTGCCGGTTCGACCCGCATGGATGGGTCGTGCACCGATCGCGGCAGGACGGAAAGAGTGGCTTCAGGGCCACCGCCAGATCAGTCAGAAACCGGGGCCGCCGTATGACGGGTGGGCCCACACAAGGAGCATTCCCATGCCCAAGATCAAGACCAACCGGGCGGCAGCGAAGCGTTTTCGCAAGACCGCATCGGGCAAAATCAAGTGCGGTCACGCCTTCCGGTCACACATCCTGACCAAGAAGTCGACCAAGCTGAAGCGCGGTTTGCGCGCAAAGAACCACCTCAAGGCGTGCGACACCAAAGGTGTAGCCCGCATGTTGCCGTACTTGTAAGACGAGGAGATAAACCATGGCTCGTGTAAAGCGTGGCGTTACCGCCCGTCGTCGTCACAAGAAGGTCATTGGCCGCGCCAAGGGCTACTACAATGCCCGCCGCAAGGTCTTCCGCGTTGCCAATCAGGCCGTCATCAAGGCCGGTCAGTACGCCTATATCGGCCGCAAGCAGCGCAAGCGCCAGTTCCGCGCGCTGTGGATCGTCCGCATCAACGCCGCTGCGCGCATGTTCGGGCTGTCCTACAGCCGCCTGATCAACGGCCTGAGCCTCGCCGGCATCACCGTCGATCGCAAGGTTCTCGCTGATATCGCCGTGCACGACATCAAGGCGTTTGAAGTGATCGCCGAGAAAGCGAAGGCCAGTCTGGCCGCTTGATCGTCGGGCGCTGCGGCGTCAGCACGATATGATGTAAAGCAAGCGGGGAGGAGGCCACAGCCTCCTCCCCGTTTTTGTTGGAAAGAGTGCTTTTTGCGTTCGCCTCCTCTCCCTTCGGGAGAGGATTGAGGTGCGGGTTCGGGGCTTGCTCCAGACCTCAATCGAAGCGTGCTTCGATCAGGCGACAACGCAAGAGTGGCCCCTCACCCTGCCCTCTCCCCGAAGGGAGAGGGGAAGTAGCGAGAAGCGCACCTTATGGACGATCTGGACAACCGCGCCACGCAGGCGCTGGCCGATATCGACAAGGCCGACACGCTGGAGGCGCTCGATGCGCTGCGCGTGGGCCTGCTGGGCAAAAGCGGCATTGTCACCGCCGCACTGAAGGGCCTCGGCGCACTGGCGCCGGATGAGCGCAAGGCGCGCGGCGCCGAAGTGAACCAGGTCAAGGATCGCCTCGCCGACGCGCTGGCCGCGCGCAAGCAGGTGCTGGAGCAGGCCGAGCTGGATCGCCGGCTGGCCTCCGAGAAACTCGACATCAGTCTGCCCGGACGCGACGGCGAGCGCGGCGGCATCCATCCGATCACCCGCGCGCTGGAGCGCATCGCGTCGATCTTTGCGCGACTGGGCTATCAGCGCGTCGACGGCCCGGAGATCGAGGACGACTGGCACAACTTCGAGGCGCTGAACTTCCCGCCGCACCATCCGGCGCGCGCGATGCACGACACCTTCTACTTCGGTGACGGCCGCTTGCTGCGCACGCATACCTCGCCGGTGCAGATTCGGGCGATGGCCGGCCGCCAGCCACCGATCCGCATCATCGCGCCGGGCAAGGTCTACCGCAGCGATTCGGATCAGACCCACTCGCCAATGTTCCACCAGATCGAGGGGTTGCTGGTCGACGAGACATCCAGCATGGCCGACCTGAAAGGCACCCTGTCCGAATTCCTGCGCGCGTTTTTCGAGCGCGACTTTGAGATGATGTTCAAGCCCACCTATTTCCCGTTCGTGGAACCCGGAGCGGACGTGATCATCCGCTGGGAGCAAGAGGACGGTTCGAGTCGCTGGCTGGAGGTGCTTGGCTGCGGCATGGTGCATCCCAACGTGCTCAGGAACGTGGGCATCGACCCGGAACGCTATACCGGCTTCGCCTTTGGCATGGGTGTCGAGCGCCTGGCGATGTTGCGCTACGGCGTGAAGGATCTGCGCGCGTTCTTCGAGAACGACCTGCGCTTTCTCAAGCAATTCGCTTGAACGGGAATCGGGAATGGGGAATCGGGAATCGTAAAAGCAGCGGTGACGCCATGGCTTTTGCTCTTCCCATTCCCGATTTCCGATTCCCCATTCCCGGACTCAAACGATGAAATTTTCCGAGAACTGGTTGCGCGAACTGGTCGAGATCACGGCCGATCGCGACGCACTGGCCCGCGCATTGACCATGGCTGGCCTGGAAGTGGAAGAGGTCACGCCGCTGGGCGAAAGCCTGCACGGCGTGGTGGTGGCGCAGATCGTCGCCACCGAAAAACATCCGGAGGCGGACCGCCTGCAGATATGCAAGGTGGACGCCGGACAAGGCGGGTTGCTGCAGATCGTCTGCGGCGCACCGAATGCGCGTGTCGGCATCAAGGTGCCACTGGCGATGGTTGGTACGGTGCTCCCGGGGGCTCCCTCTCGGCCATCCATGGCCTCAGGGGCACTCGGGCTCCTGCCCAGCGGTGTGACCATCAAGGCCGCGAAACTGCGTGGAGTCGAGTCGGCCGGCATGCTCTGCTCGGCCCGGGAACTGGGCATCGACGCTGACGCATCCGGCCTGCTGGAGCTGTCGGTCGACGCGCCGTTGGGTCAGCCGCTGGCGGATTATCTCGGTCTGCCCGACGCCAGCTTCGAGCTCAGCATCACCCCGAATCGTTCGGATTGCCTCAGCTTGCATGGGTTGGCCTACGACGTTGCGGCGCTGTTCAGCAGCACGGCGAAGCTGCCGCTGCAGCCGGCGGTGGCGGTCACCAGCGCGGCGCGGCGCGAGATCCAGCTGCAGGCTGGCAAGGATGCACCGCGCTATCTGGGGCGTATCGTCGAAGGCATCGACCCGACCGTACGCACGCCGCTGTGGCTGGCCGAGCGGCTGCGTCGTTCCGGCCTGCGTCCGATCAGCGCCGTGGTCGACATCACCAACTACGTGATGCTGGAACTGGGCCAGCCGCTGCACGCATTCGACAACGACATCTTGCAGGGCGACATCGTGGTGCGCCATGCACATGCTGGCGAGACGCTGAAACTGTTGGACGGCAGCGAGGCGAAACTGGACGACGGCTTCGTGTTGATCGCCGACGGTCACCAGGCGTTGGCGGTGGCCGGCGTAGTGGGCGGTTTCGACTCGCGCGTCACCGACGCCACCCGCAACGTTTTCCTGGAATCCGCGCACTTCGCGCCCGCGGCGATCATGGGCCGCGCACGCAAGCTGGGCTTGCACACGGAGGCCTCGCATCGTTTCGAGCGTGGCGTCGATCCGCAGTTGCCGCAGCGCGCCCTGGAACGCGCCACCGAGCTGTTGCTGGCGATTGCCGGCGGCAACGCCGGGCCGGTGCTGTTGGCGGAAAACCTCGCTGACCTGACGCCGCCTGCGGCCGTCGGCCTGCGTCGTGTACGGCTCCGGCGCGTGCTGGGCGTGAGCGTGGGCGACACCGAAGTGGCACGCATCTTCACCGCGCTCGGCATGCGCGTCGAGGCGACTGTCGATGGCTGGCAGGTCACCGCGCCGAGCAGCCGCTTCGACATCGAGCGCGAGGAGGATCTGATCGAGGAAGTGGCGCGCATCTTCGGCTACGACAACATTCCCACCCTCACGCCCAGCGGTGCGCTGACGCTCGCGATCGAACCGGAAGCGCGTATCAACGAGCTGGCGCTGCGCGAACAGCTGGCTGCCCGGGGCTATTACGAGGCCGTGAACCTGTCCTTCGTTGCAGCGGAACTGCTGGCCAGCTGGGGCTTCACCGAGCGGCTGGTGTCACTGGCCAATCCCTTGTCGGTCGACATGGCGGTGATGCGTCCATCGTTGCTGCCCGGTTTGATCGAAACCCTGCGTCACAATCGCGCCCGCCAGCAGGAGCGCGTGCGCTTGTTTGAAGTTGCGCGGGTATTTGGAGCGGGCGATCCGCCGGTGGAAACCCCGAGTCTGGCCATCGTCGCCTGCGGCACGGCGCACGCCGAGCAGTGGGGCGAGCCGTCGCGCATGCTCGACTTCCATGACCTCAAGGGTGACCTGGATGCCTTGATTGCCTGGGGCGGCGAGCCGCAACGCTGGTCGGTGCATGCCGATGACCTGCCGTGCTGGCTGCACCCGGGCCGCGGCGCGCGGGTGGCCCGCGATGGCGAGACCGTGGGCTATCTCGGAGCGCTGCATCCACAACTGGCCAAGGCACTGGACCTGGGTGCCGACGTGCATGTGCTGGAACTGGCGCTGGAGCCGTTGCTGGCCCGCCGCCTGCCGCGCGCGCAGGCGGTCCCGCGTTTCCCGGCGGTGCGCCGCGATATCGCGATGGACCTGCCGGAAGCTGTCAGCTGGGCGCAGATTGAGCAGCTGGTTCGCGGCACGCTGGGTGAACGCCTGAAGGAGTTGCGGCTGTTCGATCGTTACAGCGGCAAGGGCGTCGAAGCGGGCCGAAAAAGTCTCGCTATGGGCTTGATTTTACAGGACGCTTCACGCACGCTTACTGACGACGACGCGGATCGCTGCGTACGCGAAGCGGTCGCTGCGTTGGAGCAAACATGCAAGGCAAAGTTGCGAGGATGAGATGGCGCTGACCAAGGCGGAGATGGCCGAGCGGCTTTTCCTCGACGTGGGCCTCAACAAGCGTGAGGCCAAGGAATTTGTGGACGCCTATTTCGAGGTGGTTCGCGGAGCACTGGAGGACGGTGAGCAGGTGAAGTTGTCCGGTTTCGGCAATTTCGACCTGCGGCTGAAGAATCAGCGACCGGGACGCAACCCGAAAACCGGCGAGGAGATTCCGATCTCCGCCCGCCGCGTGGTGACGTTCCGACCGGGACAGAAACTCAAGGTAAGAGTCGAGGGATATGCTGGATCAAGGGAATAACACCGAACTGCCCGCCATCCCGGCCAAGCGCTACTTCACCATTGGTGAGGTCGGCGAGTTGTGCGGTGTGAAGCCACACGTGTTGCGTTACTGGGAGCAGGAGTTTCCTGCGCTCAATCCAGTCAAGCGTCGCGGAAACCGCCGCTATTACCAGCGCCATGACGTATTGATGATCCGCCAGATCCGCTCGCTGCTGTACGACGAGGGTTTCACCATTACTGGCGCGCGTGCACGGCTGGAAGGCCCGCAGGCGCGGATGGAAGCAAGCATCTCGCACCAGATCGTGCGCCAGGTGCGGATGGAACTGGAAGAAGTGCTGACCTTGCTGCGTCGTTGAGAACAAAGAGCTGTCGATGGCTTCCGGCATGGGTCGGCGAGTCTGTTAGACTGGATCACTTGCCGAACAGTCGGGGCGTAGCGCAGCCTGGTAGCGCATCTGCCTGGGGGGCAGAGGGTCGTCGGTTCAAATCCGGCCGCCCCGACCAATTCGGCAACCCATTAAAAAAAGCGCCCCTAAGGCGCTTTTTTTATTTCCGCATTCAGTACAGCACGCGACTGCGCAAGGTGCCGGGGATCGCCGCCAATTGCTCCTTCAGCACGGTGGCCTGGGCCGCCTCGGCGGTAACATCGATCACCACGTAACCCACTTCGCTGTCGGTCTGCAGGAACTGTGCGTCGATGTTGATGTTGCCGGCCGAGAACACTTCATTGACGCGTGACAGCATGCCCGGCACGTTGCGGTGGATGTGCAGCAGGCGGCGGCTGTGCGGATGTTCGGGCAGGGTGACTTCGGGGAAGTTCATCGCGGACAGAGTGGAACCGTTGTCGCTGTAGCGGATCAGCTTGCTGGCCACCTCGATGCCGATGTTGTCTTGCGCCTCCAGCGTGCTGCCACCGATGTGCGGGGTCAGGATCACGTTGTCCAGGCCGAGCAGCGGCGAGACGAAGGCGTCGTCGTTGCCTTTCGGCTCCAGCGGGAACACATCCACCGCGGCACCGGCCAGATGGCCTTCATGCAGCGCCGCGGCCAGCGCATCGATATCCACCACGCTGCCGCGCGAAGCGTTGATCAGCATCGAGCCGGCGCGCATCTTCGCCAGCTGTTCGCGCCGTATCATCAACTGCGTGGCGGGGGTTTCCGGCACGTGCAGGGTGACCACGTCGGCGCGTTCGAGCAGTTCGTCCAGGCTGGACACCGCCCGCGCGTTACCCAGCGACAGCTTGGTTTCGATGTCATGGAAGATCACCCGCATGCCCAGGCCCTCGG
>JBEPVP010000087.1:0-14473 GCA_041690935.1 Rhodanobacter sp. | reverse complement strand
ATAAGAGACAGCCTTGCTGGTCGTGCTGGAAGCGTTGCTGCGTGCGCTGCACCCGGTGATTCCGTTCATCACCGAGGAAATCTGGCAGTCGGTGGGACCGAAACTCGGCTTCACCGAAGACGGCCTGATGCACCGGCCGTGGCCGCAGGCCGACGCGATCATTGCCGACGATGCGGCCAGCGCCGAGATCGAGTGGTTCAAGAACGTCCTCTCCGGCATCCGCAGGATCCGCTCGGAAATGAACATCTCGCCGGCCAAGACGATCCCGCTACTGCTCGCCGACGGTGACGCCAGCGATCGTGCGCGCGTGACGAAATTCGCCGCACAGATCAGCTTCCTCGCCCGCACCGACGCGCCGCAGTGGATCCAGTCCGGTAGCGATGAACCCGCGGCCGCCGCAGCCGTGGTCGGCACCATGCGCGTGCTGATCCCGCTCGCCGGCCTGATCGACCTCGGCGCCGAGCAGGCACGCCTGGCCAAGGAAATCAGCCGCATCGAAGTCGAGATCAAAAAGTGTGAGGGCAAACTCGGCAATGCCAGCTTCGTCGCCAACGCACCGGCCGAAGTCGTCACCCAGGAACGCCAGCGCATCGCCGAATGGAACACCACGCTGACTGCGCTGCGCGAACAGACGATGAAGCTGGGTTAGATGGGTGCCAGGACCGGCATGTGCGGATGTGATGGGCAAGCCTGACGATGGGCGTGCCCGGTTCCCTCAGGTGTCGTGACCGACCTGACCGGGTGAAAAATCACGCGTCTTGCGCAGTGCCAGCTGATTGCTGATGCCCAGCAACTCGTAATAGCCGTCGAGAGTCGCCAGCAAGCCATCCACGCCGAGTTTCGGCGTTTCGGTCTTCACGCTTTCGATTTGCTGCCGCAATCCTTCGGTCCACCACTGGCGGCCGGTCCACCGCATCCACTTGCGAGTCCACCTGCCGGGGCGCTGTGGCGGCCCCAGCCTGGGCGGAGCCCACAGATAATCGTCGAAGATCATCACCCCGCCGACCTTGAGCAGCGGCCAGGCCATGACGCCGTCGGCCAAGGCACCAAAGGCGGAATGCCAGCCATCGATGTAGACGATGTCGTACGGCCCCGCGACCCGCCTCAGCGAATCGAAGCTTGGCCCCGCGAACTCGGTGATGCGATCGCGCCACGGCGCCGTGTTGGCCAGAAATCTCTGGTGATAGTCGCCGTAGACCGGGTCCGCCTGAAAAAAATCCAGGCAGTCGATCGAGCTATCCGCCGCCGTCAGTATGTGTTGGCAAAGCCACTGGGTGGATCGACCCTCGAAGCTGCCGATCTCCAGCGCCCGCAAGGCGGGTTTCCCGCGCAAGGCATCGAGCCATTTTTCCCAATGCGGGATGTTCTGGTCGAACCAGTCGGTTGAATACTGACCTCGATTTTCCAAAGCTCACGATCCTGATCCAGTGGCGAACGATCCTAGCATTCGCTCGCCCTCGCGTGATTTGAACACTGCCGCGGAAATGCGCGTCGTACAGGGTTGCTAAGGCGTTGAAAACTCCAGAGTCATCACGAGCGCATCCTCGCGCCCGCCGTGCGCCGGGTAGTAACGCGGCCGTCGCCCGATCTCGCGAAACCCCACCGACTCGTACAACGCCTTCGCCAGCGGGTTGGACGGACGCACCTCCAGAAACACCCGCTCCGCGCCATTCCAGCGTGCGATATCCAGCAGCCGCACCAGCAGGTGCCGGCCCAAGCCGCGGCCGCGATAGCTCGGCCCGATGCAGAGGTTCAACACATGTGCCTCGCCCGCACCCATCGACAGGATGCCGTAGCCGGCGATGTCCGCGTCCACGCACAGCACCCAGCAGGGGTGGCCGGCCTTCACGCAGTCGCTGAAGACGCCCGGCGACCACGGGAAGTCGTAGGAAACGTTTTCCAGCGCACTGACCGTGTCCACGTCCTCGGCGCGCATGCCGCGCACCTGGATCACCGGCTTGATCACCGCGACCATGCGGCTAACTGCCCGCTGTGGCCAGCGCGCGGAGCAGACTGCGCAGCGCGCTCCACAGTCGGCGCTTGGCGCCCGCATCGGTCAGCACCCGGGCCGGTTCATCGGCCAGCACGATCTGCGCCTGGTGCATGGCCGCGGCGGGCAACGTGCGCCCCAGCGCATGCGCCTGCGCCTCGCCGAACACCAGATAAGCCGGCGCCGGTGGCAGGTCGGGTGCAAGCTGGCCATCGCGCACGGTGACGCGCGCGGCGCGGGCCAGGGTGGCGCCGCAGGCATTGAGTGCGCGACCGATCAGGTCGAGTTCGCGCGTGCTGCAACCTTCCGGCAACACCACCACGCAGGCGCTGCACGCCACCGGATTTGCCGCGAGTCCCGCGGGCTCGGCGATGGATGGCGGCGGCTCCGCCACCGCGCGCCGTACCCACGGCGTCACACCGAGCGCGCGCAATACGCGATCGCGATGGCTGGCCGTCACGGGCTGGCGCAGCGCGTTCATGCCACGCTGCGCCGGGTCCGACGCCGATGCGCGAGACCCCAGATCGTCCATACCGGTCCGGACAACAGGTAGAGCGAGAAGCCGACAAACAGCACCCTGGCGGTATCCAGCATCAACAGCGCCAGTACCAGTACGGCACCGACCATCCAGACGAACGGCACGCGCTGGCGCTCGCCCAGCGGCAGCGACTTGAAGCTGAAATAGCGGAAGCGGCTGACCATCAACAGACCGACCACGATCGCCAGCACCGGCGTGATGAAGCAGAAATCGCTGCCGGCCAGGCCGAACTTGTCCACGCTCCACACAAACGACATGCACACCGCCGCTGCGGCCGGGCTGGCCAGCCCCTGGAAATAGCGCTTGTCGGCCACGCCGACCTGAGTGTTGAAACGCGCCAGCCGCAGCGCGGCGCAGGCGGCATAGATGAACGCCGCAGCCCAGCCCAGCTTGCCCCACAGCGGGCCGAAATCGCGCAACGACGCCAGCGACCACGTATACATCACCAGCGCCGGCGCCAGCCCGAAGCTGACCAGGTCGGACAGCGAGTCGTATTGCACGCCGAATTCGGTCTGCGTGCCGGTCATCCGCGCGACCCGGCCGTCCATGCCGTCCAGCACCGCGGCGATGAACACCGCAACCGCCGCCTCGGTATAGCGTCCGCCAATGCTGGCGATAATCGCGTAGAAACCCGCGGCCATTGCCGCGGTGGTGAACAGGTTCGGCAGCAGGTAAATGCCCCGGTGACGGGGCGGCCGGACTGGCAAGGGCTCGCTCATGATCAGGACCGTGACAGGATGCGCGCAGTGTAAACCATCGGCTGCTTGAGTCCGGACCGCGGGAGTGATAACAAGGTGAACCACTTATCGCCATGAAATGGAGAACACCATGCATCGTTCGCTGATCGCCGTGGCGCTGCTGTTGTTGGCTCCGCTGGCCACCGCCCAGGTCTACAAATGGACAGACGCCAGCGGCACGGTGCACTACTCCGAAGCGCCGCCGGTGCAGGGTACGAATTACAAGGAGGTGAAAACCAACGGCACGGTCGCAGCGCTGGCCGCCCCGGCCCCGAGCAGTCGGGAGAACAGCGAGGGCAGCAACGAGCCAGCGGAACCCGCCAAGCCGGTGGCCGACACGCCGGAAAACCGCGCCAAGCTCTGCGTATCGCTGAAGTCCAACCTCGCCGCCCTGCAAGGCAGCGGTCCGGTGGTCATGCAGCAGGACGGCAAGCCCACCGCGCTCGATGACGCCCAGCGCAAGCAGCAGGCCAGTTCGGCACAGAACCAGTACAACCAGTATTGCCAGGCCAGGTAGCCGGCACGGCGCTGGCGGCAGCGGTGCTGTCGCCGCGCGCCATCGGCGACGGCACCGGCAGGCCGCTACAATAGGCGTCTTTATCACGCCGGAATTGCCCGCATGCGCCTCAGCCAATTTCATCTGGCCACCGTCAAGGAAGTCCCCGCCGACGCCGAAATCGCCAGCCATCGGCTGATGCTTCGCGCTGGCATGATCCGCCGGCTCGCCTCGGGCCTGTACACCTGGAGCCCGCTGGGCCTGCGCGTGTTGCGCAAGGTGGAGCAGATCGTGCGTGAGGAGATGAATCGCGCCGGTGCGATCGAGATGCTGATGCCGTCGATCCAGCCGAAGGAGCTGTGGGAAGAAACCGGCCGCTGGGAGAAATTCGGCGGCCAGCTGCTGAAGATGAAGGACCGCAAGCAGCAGGAGTATTGCTACGGGCCGACCCACGAGGAAGTGGTAACCGACTTTGCCCGCAACGAGCTGAAAAGCTACAAGCAGCTGCCAGTCAACTTCTACCAGATCCAGACCAAGTTCCGCGACGAGATCCGCCCGCGTTTCGGCGTGATGCGCGCGCGCGAATTCCTGATGAAGGACGCCTATTCGTTCCACCTTACCCAGGCGTCGCTGACCGAGACCTACGCGGTGATGTACCAGGCCTATACTCGCATCTTCACCCGCCTCGGGTTGACCTTCCGCGCGGTGCAGGCCGATACCGGTGCGATCGGCGGCAACGCCAGCCACGAGTTCCAGGTACTGGCCGACTCCGGCGAAGACGCGATCGCGTTTTCCGACGGCTCCGACTACGCCGCCAATCTGGAGAAGGCCGAGGCACTGGCACCGGCCGTCGAGCGCGCGGCGCCATCCGCTCCCCTGCAGCGGGTCGATACACCGACCCAGAAAACCATCGCCGAGGTTTCCGCGTTCCTCAAGGTATCGCCGCAGCAATGCGTGAAGACCCTGCTCGTGCGCGGCCGCGACGGCCTGGTCGCGCTATGCCTGCGCGGCGACCACGAGATCAACGAGGTCAAGGCCGGCAAGCTGGCCGAACTGCCGGAGCAGTCGGTGCTCGCCAGCGAGGAGGAAATCCTCGCCGTCACCGGTACCCGTCCCGGCTTCATCGGCCCGGTCGGCCTGCCCGAGTCGATTCCGGTGATCGTCGACCGCGATGCCGCGGTACTCGCCGATTTCGTCTGCGGCGGCAACGCCGATGGCAGCCACTACAACGGCGCCAACTGGGGCCGCGATGCCCGCGTCACCCACATCGCCGACCTGCGCAACGTGGTCGAGGGCGACCTGTCACCCGACGGCGACGGCGTGCTGCATATCGCGCGCGGCATCGAGGTCGGCCATGTGTTCCAGCTCGGTCAGAAGTATGCCGAGGCGCTCGACGCGACCGTGATCGACGACACCGGCAAGGCGCAGCTGATGACCATGGGCTGCTACGGCATCGGCATCAGCCGCATCGTCGCCGCCGCGATCGAGCAGCGCCACGACGACGCCGGCATCCTCTGGCCGGAAGCGATGGCGCCATGGCACGTGGCGGTCTGCGTGATCAATCCGAAGAACCTGCCCGAAGTCAGTGCGGCAGCGGAAGCGTTGTACCAGTCGCTGCTCCAGCACGGCATCGAGGCGGTGCTGGATGACCGCGGATTGCGTCCGGGCGGCATGTTTGCCGACATGGAACTGATCGGCATTCCGCACCGCGTGGTGGTCAGCGAACGCGGTCTGGCCGCGGGCACGCTGGAATACCGCGCCCGCGCGGACAGTGACAGTCGTGCGCTCAGCGAGGACGAGTTGCTTGCCCTGCTGGCTTGATCCACGAACCCCTCGCATCGCATTGAACGGAACGGCCGCCTTGAGCGGCTGTTGCCGTATCTGGCGCCTGAAAATGCGGATTTCTGCTTATTGAAAATCGCGTGCCACGCCATTAATCGCGATTATCGTGAGTAAATGGCCGACTTGGCTGGGGCTTTACAACTATTCAGCGAATCAGCCAGAATCAACAGCGCAGCATCTTTCAATGCGGCAAGCCGTTTCCCGATTATGGCCGGTGCATAGCCAGAACCCTAATTGCCGACACTCACCCCCGGAGTCAATCATGGCCGTCGATATCAAGAATCTCAATCACACCCAGCTCAATGACCTGATCAGCAAGGCACAGGTTCGCCAGAACGAGTTGCGCAAGGAAAAGGTCGTCAAGCTGCGCGAGAAAGTGCACGCGCTGATCAAGGCCGAGGGTTACACCTTCGAGGACATCTTCGGCAGCGCCCGCGGCAAGGCCAAGCGCACCACCGGCACTGTCGCGCCGAAGTATCGCAACCCGGCCAATCCGGCGCAGACTTGGTCCGGCCGCGGCAAGCGCCCGCACTGGTTCAACGACGCGCTGAAGGCCGGCAAGAAGGAAAAGGATCTGACCATCTGATCCCGCCAGTTCTGGCGATCCGATAAAAACGCCGGCCTTGTGCTGGCGTTTTTTGTTGGTTCCAAGGCAATGAAAAATCCGCTTGCGGGCAGGCACACGCCGATTCCTCCCCCTGCTTTGCAGGGGAGGGGCGATCGTGCCGTGCGGGTTCGCCTTCGTGGTGAGTCGAGGGACGTGAAGGTTGGTGACTTCGCCCGCTTTTGTTTTATAAAGACCGCCGTGGCGAAACCAGCAAATCGCCGAACATCAGTCCGGCCACCAGCGAAACCAGCAGGGTCAGCAACAGCAGTCCGGTATCCATACCCAGCGAGGTATCCCGCTCCAGCAGAAAGGACATGCTGCGAAAGCCGACACTGCCCGGCACCAGCAGCAGAATGCCCGGCTCGCGAATCACCGCGCCCGGCCGATGCGCGAATCGCGCGTAGATATTCGCAAACGCACCCAGCAGCAGTCCGCCGAGAAATACGCCGAACGGCGCACCCGGTAGCGAACCGGAAATGGCGCCCCCCCAGCGCGTGGCCAGATAGCCCACCACCACCGCCCCGATCACCCACGGCCAGTCGCGGCGTGCGGCGCGGAACAGGATCGCGAAGGCGATGGCTGCCACCAGCAGCGCCGGATAGTCCGTCCATGTCGGCAGCGCCGGCAACGCGAAATCGCGCGCGGTGATGCCCAGCGCGGCGCATACTTGGGTAGCGGCGATGGTGCCGAAGGTGAGCTTGAGCAGGGTCGCCATGGCGCCGCCCATACGCGCCACGCCCGACACCAGATGCTGGCTGGAAATCTCGCGCACCGCCGTGGTCAGCGACATGCCCGGAATCAGGATGATCAGGCTGGCCAGCACCACCGACTTGATCGCCAGCGGTACCACGAACGCGCTCACCACGATCGTCACCGCGGTGGCCACCAGCGCGCAGATCGCGTCGCTGGCCACCGCCAGTCGGGGGCGGCTGGCCGCCAGCAGGGTGATGCCGCCGATGATCACGCCGATCACGCCAGCGACCAGCAGATCCACCCACGAACTGTGCAGGAACAGCGCCGCGATGCTGGCCGCAGAAAGGCCGTAACTGGCGAGCAGGCCGATCTTCTCGCGGCGCGTGTCCGGCAGACCCAGCGCGCGCAGCAGGCGGAAGCCTTCGCGCAGGTCCAGCTCGCCGGCAATCGCGCGATCGGCAATGTCATCGGCCGCGCACAACCGCTCCAGGTTCACTTCGCCCGGTGCCAGCCGCATCACCTGGGTGGTTTGCGCCACACCTTCATCGCCCTGCGCCAGATCGGCGAAGGAAATGATGATCGCGGTGGGGCTGGACCACACGTCGGCAGACACCCCCAGCCGTTGTGCCGCGCCGGCCACGGCCATCTCCAGCCGCGGCGCGGAGGTGCCGTATTGATGCAGCCGCCGCGCCAGTTCCAGAACAAACGCGATCCGCGTCGCCAGCGCCGTGGTGGCGAACTGCTGCCGGCTGATGGGGGCGCTCGCACTCATGCCGCGGCACGTACCTGCAGCGTGGTGCCCTCGACGGCAACTACTTCCACCGTGCTGCCCAATGGCAGGTCCGGCCCGCTGACCAGCCACTGACCGTCGCCCACGCGCGCCTTGCCGCGGCCATTGACGATCGGCTCGATCAGCTCGTACCGCTGGCCGATCATCTGTTCGCCGCGCCGGTTCAGGCGCTCGTCACCGGGTGCGCGCCGCTCCAGTCGCGGCCGCAGCCAGCGCGCATACGCCGCGCAGGCAGCGAATGCCAACAGCGCGAACAGCACCGCCTGCGGCAGCACGCCCAGCGCCGGCACAAACCATAACGCCACGCCCATCGCCGCGGCGGCCAGCCCGATCCACAGCATGAAGTAGCCGGGCAGCAACACTTCGCCGGCAATCAGCAGCAGGGCCAGAATCCACCACAGGTAATGCGTCGAGAGTTCCCACATGGTCATGACCTCAGCGCAGCGGCGGTTGGGCGATCGACTTCTGCTGCTGGCTGAGCGACTCCTTGGCCAGCTCGGCGATACCGGCCAGCGAGCCGAGGATGCCGGTCGCCTCGATCGGCAGCAGCAGCAGCTTCTGGTTCGGCGACTTGGCCATTTCCTTCAGCGCCTCGACGTAGTTGTTGGCCACGAAGTAGTTCAGCGCATTGACGTTGCCGTTGGAAATCGCGTCGGACACCATCGTGGTCGCCTTCGCCTCGGCCTCGGCCGAACGCTCGCGTGCCTCGGCCGCGCGGAACGCGGCTTCCTTCTCGCCCTCGGCGGCCAGGATCACCGACTGCTTCTCGCCCTCGGCCTTGAGGATCGCTGCCTGGCGGAAACCCTCGGCGTCGAGGATGTTGGCGCGCTTCTCGCGCTCGGCTTTCATCTGCCGCGCCATCGCGTCGATCAGGTCGCGCGGCGGCGCGATGTCCTTGATCTCGATGCGGTTGACCTTGACGCCCCACGGATGGGTCGCCTCGTCGACCACGCGCAGCAGTTTCGCGTTGATCGCATCACGCTGGCTCAGGCTTTCATCCAGATCCATCGAGCCCAGCACGGTGCGGATGTTGGTCATGATCAACGCCAGCGAGGCCTGCTCCAGGTTGGACACCTCATATGCCGCCTTGGACGCATCCAGTACCTGATAGAACACCACGCCGTCGACGCGCACCACCGCGTTGTCCTTGGTGATGACGTCCTGCGAGGGCACGTCCAGCACCTGCTCCATCATGTTGATCTTGCGCCCGACCGCCTGGTAGATCGGGATCAGGAAATGCAGGCCCGGGCTGAGTGTGCGGGTGTATTTGCCGAACGTCTCCACCGTCCACTCGAAGCCCTGCGGCACAATGCGTACCAGCTTGGCCACGCCGATGATGACGACGAACACGATGACCAACGCGAGAAGCTGTCCCATTGCCTACCCCTGATTCCCGGAAGAGGGCTTCAGTATAGGCGAGCGGCCATGGCGCCTGCCGCGACTGCCCTATCGTGCCGACGCCTGCGCCAGCGGCAGCCGCAGGCTCACCCGCAAACCACCGCCCTCGCGATTGGCCAGCAACACGCGGCCGCCGTGCGCCTCGGTGATCTCGCGGGCCAGCGCCAGCCCCAGCCCGGTGCCCGCGCGCTTGGTCGAATAGAACGGCAGCAGCGCCTGCGCCAGCACGGTCTCGCTCATGCCGGGGCCGCGATCGGACACCTCGATGCGCAGTTCGTTGCCCACCTCCAGGATCGACAGCGTGACCTCGTCGTCCGGGCCGCCCGCTTCATGCGCGTTCTTCATCAGGTTGATCAGCACCTGCTCGATCTGCACCGCATCGAACAGCCCGGGCCGCTCCGGCGGCGGCGTCGCCAGCCGGTAGCGGCAATGCAGTGACAGGCCTTCGAGAAAACGCGGCCATTCGACCGCCACCGGCTGCGGCGTGGGCAGCTTGGCGAAGCTGGCATAGCCGGCGATGAACCCGTGCAGATGCAGCGCGCGTTCGCTGATCGTGGCGAACACGCTGGGCAGGCGGTCGAGCTGGCCACGCCGGGCCAGCTCGGCACCCGAATGCGCCAGCGAGGAAATCGGCGCCAGCGAATTGTTGAGCTCGTGGCTGATCACCCGGATCACCCGCTTCCACGTGGCCACTTCCTGCCGCGACAGCTCGCGCGTCATGCGCCGGAACAGCTGCAGCCGGTGCGGCCGACCCTGCAGCCGGAACGCGCGCTGCGACAGGTGGAAGGTTTCCTCGCTGCCCTCCATCTCCACGCTGAGCAAGGCATCCTCACCGCTCTCCACCGCCTTGCGCAGCGCCTCCGGCGCATCCGCCAGCAGCGCGGCAAAATCCAGCCCGACCAGGTTGCGGCCTTCGTTGAACAGATGCCGCGAGGCGATGTTGGCGTAGGCGACCCGGCCGATCGAGTCGGTCAGCACCAGCGCCACCGGTGTGTTCTGCACCACCGTGTCGAGCAGCAGCTCGCGCTGCACCAGGTGCTGGCGCTGCTCGCGCAGGGTCTGCCCCAACGCGTTGTGCATGTGGATCAGCTCACCCAGCTCGTCACGCCGGTTGATCGCGATCGAGAAGCTGAAATCGCCGTCGCGGTAACTCGCCACCGCGCCTTCCAGTGCGCGCAGCAGGCGACTCACCGGCGCCATCACACGGCCGGCCAGCAGGAACGCCAGCGGCAACAGCACGATCACGCTGGCCAGCAGACCGCCATAGATGCCCAGCTGCATCGGCGCGCGGATCGACACGGCCAGATCCTTGTGCAGCCATTGCAGCAACTGCGGCAACGGCCACTGCGTAATGCCCGCATAGATCAACGCGCCGGCCAGCCCTGCCGCGGCCAGCAGCAAGGTCAGCCGACCCTGCAGCGAACTCAGGCGACGCCACATCGCTCGCTCTCCATGAGGTCAGCTCTCGTCATCCGGCCGAGGCCATGCCGTAACGTTCCATCCGCCGATACAGCGCCTGCCGCGACAACCCCAGATGCTGCGCGGCGCGGCTGACCACGCCATCGGCCTTGTGCAGGGCCGCCTCCACCGTTTCGCGGCTGGGTTCGTCGAGATTGCGTGCGACCGCCGCCGCGGTGTGCTGCGGCAGGTTGAGCAGATCCGGGGTGATCGGATGGCCGCCGGTCAGCAGCGCGGCGCGCTCGATCGCGTTCTTCAATTCGCGCACGTTGCCCGGCCACGGGTAGCCCAGCAGCGCCTCGCGCGCGGCATCGCCAAGTTCGGCGCGGCCATCCAGAAAGAATTCGGCCAGCGGCAGGATGTCGTCGCTGCGCTCGGTCAGCGGCGGCAGGTTCACCTCGATCACGTTGAGCCGGTAATACAGGTCCTCGCGGAACGTGCCGGCGCGGATCATCGCCTTGAGGTCGGCATTGGTCGCGCTGAGCACGCGCACCTTGACCTGCCGCGTACGGCCGGAACCGAGCCGTTCGAACTGGCCGGTCTCCAGCACGCGCAGCAGTTTCATCTGGCCGGGCAACGGCAGATTGCCGATCTCGTCGAGGAACAGGGTGCCGCCGTCGGCCAGCTCGAAGCGGCCCTCGCGCGCCTTGTTCGCGCCGGTATACGCGCCGGCGTCGGCGCCGAACAGTTCGGCCTCGATCAACTCGCCCGGCAGCGCGCCGCAGTTCACCGCGACGAACGCGCCGCGCTGCACCGCCGAGTTGGCATGCACGATCGCCGCGATGCGCTCCTTGCCGGTGCCGTTCGGGCCGGTGATCAGCACCGGCACATCCGACCGCGCGATCTGGCAGGCCAGGTCGAGCGTGCGCGCCATCGCCTCGGAAGCGAACACCAGGCCGTCCAGCTCGTACTTGCGCTGCAACTGCTCGCGCCGCTGGCGCCGCTCGCGCCGGCCGCGGGTCATCTCGCGGGTGGACTCGGACAGCTCCAGCAGGTTCTCCACCGTGGCCAGCAGCTTGTTGTCGTCCCACGGCTTGGCCAGATAATCGGCGGCGCCAGCCTTGACCAGCTCCACCGCGGTTTCCAGATGCGTCCACGCGGTGAGCAGGATGACTGGAAGATCCGGGTGGCGCTCGCGGATCGCACGGAACAGCGCCACGCCCTCCTCGCCTGAGGTGGTGTCGGCGGTGAAGTTCATGTCCTGGATCACCACGTCGACCGCCTCGTGCTCCAGCATCGCCAGACCCGCGTCGGGCGTCAGCGCGCTGAGCGGGCGGATCTCGTGCAACGACAGGGCCAGCGACAGCGCCTCGCCCACGGCCGGGTTGTCATCGATGATCAGGACAGTTCGCATCTTTCTTCTGCACATGTGGACATGGATGCCGCTCCGACGATAAAGGTTGCCATGACCAACGGCATGCGACGGCACGCCAACGACCGAAGACTGCGGGTATCGACAGTCTCGTCGATACCGCGGGTCGTCGCCCCAGGCCCCGGCAGGATAACCAATCCGGCGACACTGCGGATCAGCTCCGCAGCGGCGGATGAGCTCACGACGCGACGGGATGCGCCGGTGCCGCGCCGGCCTTCACCGCTGCAATCCACGCATTGGTTTGCGCTTCCAGCACGTCCAGCGGCAGTGCGCCGCCACCGAGGATCTCGTCGTGGAACGCGCGGATGTCGAACTTGTCGCCAAGTTCCTGTTTCGCTCGCGTGCGCAGTTCGAGGATCTTCAGTTCGCCCATCTTGTACGCCAGCGCCTGGCCCGGCCAGGTGATGTAGCGGTCGGTCTCGGCCTGCACCTGTGGCTCGTCCTCGCTGGAATGGGCGTGGAAGAAGTCGATCATCTGCTTCCGCGTCCAGTGCTTGTAGTGCACTCCGGTATCGAGCACCAGGCGGTCGGCGCGCAGCAGTTCATCGGACAGGCGGCCGTAGTCGGATAACGGGTTCTTGTAGAAGCCGACGTCCTTGCCCAGCTGCTCGGAATACAGCGCCCAGCCCTCGATGTAGGCGGTGTAGCCGGCCTGCTGGCGGAAGGGCGGCAGCTTGGGCAACGTCTGCGCGATCGAGATCTGCAGGTGATGGCCGGGGATGCCCTCGTGGTAGGCGGTCGACTCGATCGTCAGAATACTGCGATTGGCGAAGTCACCCGTGTTGACGAAGATCTGTCCCGGCCGCGAACCGTCCGGCGTGCCCTGATGGTATTCGGCCGCCGGGGCCTCCTTCTCGCGAAACTTCTCCACCGGCATCACCACCACCTCGGTCTTGGGCAGCAGACCGAACAGTTTCGGCAGCTCCGGCTGCATTTGCGCCAGAAAGCCGCGGTAGCGGTTGAGGATGTCCTCGCGCGAGGTCGCGTGAATTTTCGGATTGGTTCTCAGCGCGGCGCGGAAGGTGGCCAGCTCGTTATAGCCCTGTGACTTGGCGATGGTGGTCATCTCGCCTTCGATGCGCTTGACCTCCGCCAGACCGATCGCTTGGATCTGCTCGGGCGTCGCGTCGGTGGTGGTGGTCTGCTTGACCATGAAACGGTAGATCGCGTCGCCGTTGGGCAACTGCCACACCCCCGGCTGAGTGCGCCCGTGCGGCGCGTAATCGTTCGCCACAAACTGGCCAAGCTTGGCGTACGCCGGGCGCACATCCTGATCGATGGTCGCGAGAATCGCCGCCTTCAGGCGCTTCTGGTCGGCCGCCGAAACGCTCTTGGGGAAATTCTTCAGCGGCTCGGCGAACGCGCTGTCCATCCCGGCTGGCTTGCCGATGCTGTCGATCTGCACCACCACTTTTTCCAACAGGTACTTCGGCGGCATCATCTGGTCGCGCAGGCCCTGCCGGGCGACCTCGGTGACCTGCCCGAACAGCGTCGGAACCGCCTTCAGGCGCGCCAGATAGTCGTCGTATTCCTTGGTGTTGTCGAACGGAATCGAGCTGACGAAGCCGGCCAGTTGCAGGTGCGCGCCGCTCATCTGGTCCAGCGGCATCTCGTACAGCTTCAGGTCGACGCTGCGCAGGTTGTCCTTCAGCTGGCGCACCATCAATTGCTGGTTGAGCCTGTCCTCGCCGGAGAAGCCGGTGGTGTCGATCGCCTCGAAGCGCTTGAGGAAATCCTGCGTGACCTTGGTTTCGGCCGCCAGGTGCTCCAGCGAGACATCGCTCCAGCGATCGTTGTAACGCAGGTCGCCGAGGATGGTGGCGAACTCGGGTGAGTTCTGCAGGTTGTGCTGCCACTGCTCGGCGAGCAGCGTGTTGAGCGCCTGCACGCGGCTTGCCACATCGCCTTTGGCGATCTGGGCGGCGGGCGCCGTTTGCGCCGTGGAAACCACACTCATCGAGCCCAGCAGGGCTGCACAAATCACCAACGACAACGTCTTCATCAGTCGAACCTCCGCCATGAGAAACCTGATTGTGCCCGCCACCCGCCCCGTGACCCCGTGCTAAAGCGTACGGTCGTTCATTAATCACACCGACCGCGTCGCCACTACCGGCGGCACGGCCGCGGCGCGCATCGCCGGTCCGAGCACCGAGAGTTGTCCCAGCGCCCACAATGCCAGCGCGCCGATCGGCAAATAGAACAACGGCAGCCGCGGCATCTCGTAGAACTTCATCAACGTCAGGTTGAGCGCGATTGCGAGCAGCACGCCGAGCGCGATGCCACCGCTGACGATCAGGAAATTCTCGGTCTGGAAGTAGCGCAGGATGTCACCGCGGGTGGCGCCGATCGCACGGCGGATGCCGATCTGCCGGCGCCGTTGCTGTACCCAGAAATTCGCCAGTCCGGTGATGCCCAGCGCGGTCACCAGCAGCATCGCGATGCACACCATCGACAGCAGCCACGCCAGTGATGCGTCCTCGCGGAAATAATCGCTGCGCATGTCGGCGTAGCTGCCCTGGGTGTCGATCAGCATGTCGGGATTGAGCCGCATC
>JBEPVP010000086.1:0-14619 GCA_041690935.1 Rhodanobacter sp. | reverse complement strand
CCACTCGACGCCAGCATCGTGATGCCCGGCGACGCGCCCTACGCCAGCCCGGCGATCCGCGCGTTCGCGCGCGAACTGGGCGTTGACATCCAGCAAGTGAAGGGCAGCGGCCGCGGTGGTCGCATCCAGCGCGAGGACGTCAGTGCCTACGTGAAGCACGCATTCGCTTCCGGCGCGCGTCCGGGCGGCGGCGCGTCCACCCCGGTCGCTGGGCTCAGCCTGCTGCCGTGGCCCAAGGTCGACTTCGCCAAGTTCGGCGAGATCGAGGAAAAGCCGCTCACCCGCATCCAGAAAATCTCAGGCGCCAACCTCGCACGCAACTGGGCGATGATCCCGCACGTCACCCAGCACGAAGACGCCGACATCACCGAGCAGGAAGCATTTCGCAAAAAACTCGGCGAAGAGAACAAGGACCTGAAAGTCTCGCCGCTGGTGTTCCAGATCAAGGCGGTGGTCGCGGCGCTGAAGCAGTTCCCGCAGTTCAATGCCTCGCTCGACGAGTCGGGCGAGAAGCTGATCCTGAAGAAGTACTTCCACATCGGCATCGCGGTGGACACGCCCGACGGCCTGGTGGTGCCGGTGATCCGCGACTGCGACAAGAAGGGCCTGCTGGAACTGGCCCGCGACCTCGGCGAGATCTCGAAGAAGGCGCGCGACAAGAAGCTCGGCCCGGCCGAAATGTCCGGCGGCTGCTTCTCGATCAGTTCGCTCGGCGGCATCGGCGGCACGTATTTCACCCCGATCGTCAATGCGCCGGAAGTGGCGATCCTCGGCGTCTCCAAATCGGTGATGAAACCGGTGTGGAACGGCAAGGAATTCGCGCCGCGCTTGATCCTGCCGCTATCGCTGTCGTACGACCATCGGGTGATCGACGGCGCACTCGCCGCGCGCTTCGCGTCCTTCCTCGCCACCCAGCTCGGCGACATCCGCCGTCTGCTGCTGTAACGGTCCGGCCCGGTGCAGATTTCCCCCACTGCGCTTGCCGAGTTGGGCATCCTGACGGCACCCGCCGCACCGACGGCGATCCACCAGGGTATCAAGCAGGTCGGCGAGTGGCTGGAGCTCGGGGTCAAAATCGGTGGCGTGACCATCACCATCGGCTCGGTGCTGGGATCGGTGTTGGTGTTCGCCCTGTTCCTGTTCGGCGCCGCGACGCTCAAGCGCCTGTTGCATCGCTACGTCCAGCGCAACGAGCACGTCAACCGATCCACCGTCTATACC
The DNA here is from genome assembly GCA_041690935.1 of Rhodanobacter sp. Lineage (GTDB taxonomy): Bacteria > Pseudomonadota > Gammaproteobacteria > Xanthomonadales > Rhodanobacteraceae > Rhodanobacter. Next base: position 13,398 of record JBEPVP010000086.1, on the reverse strand, counting down.
GTCGAGCGCCTGCTGCATTACCTGCTGCTGAGCATCGGCCTGTTGTGGGCGTTGAGCGTGGCCGGCGTGCCGATGGCGAAGATGACCGTCTTCGCCGGCGCGCTGGGTGTGGGCCTGGGCTTCGGTCTGCAGGCGATCTTCAACAATTTCGTGTCCGGCCTGATCCTGCTGTTCGACCGCAGCCTCAAGGTCGGCGATTTCGTCGAGCTGACTTCCGGTGTGCATGGCCACGTCCGCGAGATCCGCATCCGCGCCACCCTGATCAGCACCAACGACGACATTGACATCCTGGTACCGAATTCGGAGTTCGTGACCGGCCGGGTCGTCAACTGGACCCTGCGCGAGGTGGCGCGACGACAGAAGATTCCGTTCGGCGTCGCCTACGGCAGCGACAAGGAGCTGGTGAAGAAGGCCGCGCTGGAAGCGGCGGCGGCGGTGCCATTCACCCTGAGCATGGATGGTCCGCGCGCACCGCAGGTGTGGCTGGCAGGCTTCGGCGATTCCGCGCTGGATTTCCAGCTGGTGGTCTGGCTCAACGCCGAGGCGACCCGGCGGGTGGGCGCGATCACCGCGGCCTACAACTGGGCACTGCATACGGCGCTCGAAAAATACGGGATCGAGATTCCCTTCCCGCAGCGCGATCTGCATGTGAAAAGCTGGGTCCGCGCCGCGCCACGCGCGGACGACGACGCGCCGGCAGCGGCAACCCCGGCACTGCCCGACGCCGAAGCTGGCGGCAACGACGCGGCGCGCGATGTCGAACGCGATATTGCCGAGGTTGCCGCCCGCGCCGAAACCCCTCCCCCTCAAAATCCGAACGCAGCGCGCTGACGTTCCGCAACACGAAGGAAGCAAGCCATGGCCAACACCATCGAGATCAAGGTTCCCGACATCGGCGGCCACGACAACGTGCCGGTGATCGAAGTGCTGGTGAAAGCCGGCGATACGGTGGCGAAGGAACAAGGCCTGATCACGCTGGAGTCGGACAAGGCGACCATGGAGATTCCTTCCAGTGCCGCCGGCGTGATCAAGGAAGTGAAACTGAAGGTGGGCGACGAAGTGTCCGAGGGCGCGGTGATTGTCATCTTGGAAACCGCCGACGCAGCCGACACGACGCCTCCTTCCCCTCCCCGGGGAGAAGGCCGGGAAGAGGGTGCGGGGTCGCCGCGTGCTTCCAACGAAGCGAGCAAGACCAGCCAGCCCTCCGCGAGCACCCGCCCCTCACCTCAATCCTCTCACCCGAATGAAAAAAAGAACGGGGGAGAGGAGGCAGTAGCGCCGCAAGCGGCAGCATCGTCTGGAAAGAAGCCTGACATCGAATGCAAACTCGTCGTGCTCGGCTCCGGCCCCGGCGGCTACAGCGCCGCGTTCCGTGCCGCCGATCTCGGCGTCGACACCGTGCTGGTCGAACGCTACGCCACGCTTGGCGGCGTTTGCCTCAACGTGGGCTGCATCCCGTCCAAGGCGCTGCTGCATGCCGCCGCGGTGATCGACGAGGCGGCGGCGATGGCCGCGCACGGGGTCAGTTTCGGTGCGCCGAAGATCGATATCGACAAGCTGCGCAGCTTCAAGACCAAGGTGGTCGGCCAGCTCACCGGCGGGCTCACTTCGATGGCGAAACAACGCAAGGTGCGCACGCTCGAAGGCAACGGCAGCTTCGTCTCGCCCAATGAAATGGAAGTCCAGACGAAAGATGGTGTCAAGCTGATCCGTTTCGAGCACGCGATCATCGCGGCCGGTTCGCAATCGGTGAAGCTGCCGTCGTTTCCATGGGACGACGAGCGCATCGTCGACTCCACCGGCGCGCTTGAACTGACCAACGTGCCGAAGAAATTGCTGGTGGTCGGCGGCGGCATCATCGGCCTGGAAATGGCCACGGTGTACGCGGCATTGGGCAGCGAAGTGACCGTGGTCGAGTTCATGGACCAACTGATCCCCGGCGCCGATGCCGACCTGATCCGGCCGCTGGCCAAGCGCCTCGGCAGCCGGCTGAAGGGCGTGCACCTGAAGACCAAGGTGGTCGAGGCGAAGGCCACCAAGAAGGGCATCGAGGTCAGCTACGAAGGCGACAGCATCCCCGCGACAAAGCTGTTCGACCGCGTGCTGGTTGCGGTCGGCCGTTCGCCGAACGGCGGCAAGATCGGTGCCGACAAGGCTGGCGTGACGGTGACCGAGCGCGGCTTCATTAACGTCGACAGCCAGATGCGCACCAACGTGCCGCACATCTTCGCGATCGGCGACCTGGTCGGCCAGCCGATGCTGGCGCACAAGGCCACCCACGAGGCGAAGGTCGCCGCGGAAGTCGTCGCCGGCCAGAAGAGCCACTTCGACGCGCGGGTGATCCCGTCGGTCGCCTATACCGATCCGGAAATCGCCTGGGTCGGCGTGACCGAGCGCGAGGCGAAGGAGAAGGGCCTGAAGATCGGCATGGGCAAGTTCCCGTGGGCGGCCAGCGGCCGTGCGATCGGCATCGACCGCACCGAAGGCTTCACCAAGCTGATCTTCGACGAGGCCACCCATCGCATCGTCGGCGGCGGCATCGTCGGCGTGCACGCAGGCGAGCTGATCGCCGAGATCGCACTGGCGATCGAGATGGGCAGCGAGGCGGCCGACATCGGCCTCACCATCCATCCGCATCCCACCCTGAGCGAGTCGATCGGCATGGCGGCGGAAGTGTACGAAGGCACCATTACCGACCTGTATCTGCCGAAGAAAAAATAGCGCTGCTGCCATGGAAGGTGGGCTGTCCATGTTTCCGCCAGAGGACTCGTGATGAACCTTTCGCAGCTCAGGATCGCCGCCGCGCTGACCGTGCTGGTGGCCATGAACGCCAGCGCCGAAGTCGGCCGCGGCGATCGCTACTCCGGCCACACCTGGGCGTCGCGCTCGCCGGTGCTGGCGCAGCACGGCATGGCGGCGACCGAGCAGCCGCTGGCTTCGCAGATCGCCATCGACATCCTGAAGAAGGGCGGCAGCGCGGTGGATGCGGCGATCGCGGCGAACGCCGCGCTCGGCCTGATGGAGCCGGTGCTGAACGGCATCGGCGGCGACTGCTTCGTGATTGTGTGGGACCCGAAGACGCACAAGCTCTACGGCTACAACGGTTCCGGTCCGTCGGCGCAGGGCCGCGACCTGGCAAAAATGCAGGCCGAGGTGAAGGCGGCCTATCGCAAGGCCGGCCTGCCGGCGAAGGATCACATTCCCGCCGTCGGCGCGCTGCCGATCACCGTGCCGGGCACGGTCGATGCGTGGGGCGCGCTGCACGACAAGTTCGGCAAGCTGTCGCTGGCCGACGATCTCGCACCGGCGATCGCCTATGCGAAAAACGGCTTTCCGGTCACTCAATTGGTCGCCCAATACTGGAAAGGCAACATGGCGGCGTTCGAACGCCAGCATGGCCTGATCGAGGAAAGCGCGAACGCGCGCCACACCTATCTGATCGACGACCACACGCCGGCCGAGGGCGAGGTATTCCGCAATCCCGACCTCGCGCGCACCCTCACGCTGATTGCCCAGGGTGGCCGCGACGCGTTCTACAAGGGCGCCATCGCGCACACCATTGACAGCTACTTCAAGCGCATTGGCGGCGACCTGCGCTATGCGGACTTCGCCGGCTACCACGGCGAGTGGGTCACTCCGCAATCGGTCAACTACCGCGGCTACGACGTCTACGAACTGCCGCCGAACGGCCAGGGGTTCGCCGCGCTGGAAATGCTGCAGCTGCTCAAGGGCTTCGACCTGAAGAAGATGGGCGTGGGCAGCGCCGATGCGATCACCGCGATGCTGGAGGCCAAGCGCCTCGCCTACGAGGACCTGGCGAAGTTCTACGCCGACCCGCGCTTCGTCGACGTGCCGATGAAGGGCCTGCTGTCCGAGGCGTACGCCGAGCAGCGGCGCAAGCTGATCCACCTCGACCACGCCAACCCCGACCTCGGCCCCGGCCACCCGAAACTGTTCAATGGCGACACTACCTATTTCGCCGTCGCCGACAAGGACGGCATGATGGTGTCGATCATCCAGTCAAACTACCGCGGCATGGGTTCGGGCCTGGTCGCCGACGGCCTCGGCTTCATGTTCCAGGATCGCGGCGAGCTGTATTCGCTCGATCCCACGGCGGCCAATGCGTACGCCGCCGGCAAGCGCCCGTTCCACACCATCATCCCCGGCTTCGTGATGAAGAACGGCGCGCCGTACATGGCGTTCGGCCTGATGGGCGGCGACATGCAGCCGCAGGGCCACGTGCAGGTGCTGAGCAACATGATCGACTACGGCATGAACGTGCAGGACGCCGGCGACGCCGCACGCTGGCGCCACTACGGCAACGCCGAACCCACCGGCGAACCCTCGCAGGGCATCGGCAGCGTGGAAATGGAATCGGGTTTCGATCCCGCGGTGAAGGCCGCGCTGGCCGGGCGCGGTTACAAGATCGTGCCGGGCACCGGCAACTTCGGCGGCTACGAGGCGATCATGCTCGACGCGAAGCAACACGTGTACTGGGGCGCCACCGAGATGCGCAAGGACGGCGAAGTGATCGGCTACTGATGTCCGGCGCCTCGGCGCCGTCGCTATTACGGCGTGCCGTCCAGCCGCTCGCGCCAGGGAGCCTCTCCGGTTTCAGCCGGTCTGCGGCCGCGCGATGATCAGGCCTTGCGGCTGCCTGCGTCGTTCGACAGCGTGTTCTTCAGCTGCGACTCGACCTGCTGCAGATGCGACTGGGTTTCGGTGGATGTGATGATCATCTGGTTCAGCACCGACAGGAATTCGATGGGATCGACCGCGCGTCCCAGATCGATGCGGGTACGCAGGGTTGCCATCAGCGGCGCGTTGAGAAACAGCGTGCTGTCCTGGGTCATCCAGCTCGCCGCGTCGCGCTGCTTGCTGTACGCGGCCGAATAGCTGTTCAGGGCGGTGCTGTCCATCCAGGTGGCGGACTGGTTGGCCACGGCGACATCCCACGCCTGGTTGCCGAAGATCGGCCAGTCCAGGCTGAGAGTGAACCGATCCTTGAGCGCCTGGATATGCTGGTTGATCGCCGTGTCGGTCTTGCCGTCGCGGACGTCTTTCGCGATCGCGTCATCGAGCTGTTGCAGCGAGACAAGACGTTGCCGGTTCGTCCGGTACGAGGTATGCACGCCATCCAGGTTTGCGTGCAGCTCTGCCTGGATCTGATGGCTGGACAACTCGGCCGCGTGCGTGTGGTGAGCGTGTTCGATCCAGGCCTCCAGCCCCAGCGCGGTGAGGATGCTGAGCACGATCATCAGATAGTGCTTGGCGAAGTCCTTGAAGCCGCGCATGGGCAGTTTCGGTATTTCGAAATGCATGGAGTCGCTCCGGGCGGTGGATTCGCGAACGCGGAGCTTACCCGATCCCGATTCTTGCGAGCCACGTACGGTTTCAGTGCGGCGTGCGTCCGCGCGAAACGCGCTCAATACGGCGTGCCATCCAGTCGCTCCCGCTGCAGTGCACGGGCGTACCAGAAGAATTCATCGAGGAAGCGATTGAGTATGTGTGTGACATGCTCGTTCTGCGCGCGCCCTTGCTCGTCCAGCGCCGTGGCGATGCGCGGGATCGGACACTCGCTGGGAATGGCCGGCATGCCCAGCTCGGCCAGCGTGGTGCGCAGCGCGACGGCGGCGCGCACGCCACCGAACTGGCCAGCGGAATAGCAGACGATGCCGGAGGGACGCCAGAAATACTCTTCGAGGAAATGGTCGAGCAGGTTCTTCATCGCCGGCGGAATGCCGTGGTTGTACTCGCCGCTGATGATCAGGAAACCGTCGACGCGTCGATACAGCGTCGCCAGGTTTTCCAGCACGGCCGGTGCGCTGCCGACGGCGTATTCCTTGTACATGCGATCGAGCAGCGGCAGTTGCACCTCCAGCGGATCGACCAGAGTTGCTTCGTGGCCACGCGACTCCAGCGCCTGCATCACCAGCCGGGCGGCACGTATGCCCATTCGGTCGCGCCGCACGGTGCCGAGCAGGATAGCGATCGACATGGGTTGGATTGCGCTGGTCATGCTCATCTCCATCGGTTCGCGCCTGGGGACAGCTGGGGCGATCCAGATTACTCTGCCCGCCCCACGTCACGAAAAGCGAGGCCGCCATGTCACTCAAGGTATGTGTCGCCGGTGCCACCGGCTGGGCCGGCGCCGAACTCGCCCGTGGCATCGCCGCCGCCGATGACCTCACCTTGGTCAGCGCCGTGGCGCGGCGGCACGCCGGGCAGAAGCTCGGTGAGGTGCTGGACGAACGCAGGCTGGATGCGACGATCTTCGCCAGCGTCGCCGAAGCGCTGGCGCAGCCGTGCGATGTCTTCGTCGAATACACCGGGCCGGACAGTGCGAAGGCGAACATCCTCGCCGCGCTGGAACATGGCGCGCATGTGGTGGTGGGCAGTTCCGGCCTCGGCGATGAGGACTATGCGCAGATCGACACGCTGGCGCGCGAGCGCCGGCGCGGCGTGCTGGCCTGCGGCAACTTCGCGCTGACCGCGGTACTGCTGATCAAGTTTGCCGAGATGGCGGCGAAGATCATTCCGCAGTGGGAGATCATCGACTACGCCTCCGCGGGCAAGCCGGATGCGCCCAGCGGCACGGTGCGCGAGCTGGCCGGACGACTGGGCAAGGTGCGCCAGCCCTTGCTGGAGTTGCCACTGGAGCAGACCACCGGCATGCGTGAGACGCGCGGTGGCACGCTGGCTGGCAGCCAGGTGCATGCGCTGCGGCTACCGGGTTTCGTGATCGGTGCCGAAGTGATCTTCGGCATGCCGGACCAGACATTGAGCCTGCGTCACAACGCCGGTAGCAGCGCCAAGCCATACGTGGACGGTGCGCTGCTGGCGATCCGCAAGGTGTCCGGTCTGGTCGGCCTGCATCGCGGGCTGGATAGCGTGCTGGAGTGGTAGTCGCGGCGCGGGATGGCGCGGCGATCAGCCCTCAGCCGTGCCCACGTCGCTGCCACAACCCCAGCAGCCACGATGCACCGAGGCAGCCGGCTAGCGCCAGCAGCCAGCCGCTGGCCGGGGCATGGGGCGCCGGCAGGATCGCGCTGAACGACGGCAGCCACGCGCTGCCGTAGATCGCCGTCACCACCCCGGCAGCGAGCGTCAAGATGGCGGCGAGCACGAGCGTCAACGCGAACTCGAACCGGGTGCCGGACGGCGCCCGTTGAACTTGCGCGGTGGCGACCAACCCGGCCGTGCGCTGCGCAAAATCCGCCGGCAGCGCCTCGGCCAGCGGTTCGCGCAGTGCCCGCGCCACCGCGCGATAGCGCCGGCCGCGCGCATCGTCGCCGGCCGGATCGAGCTGCAGCCGTTCGCGCCGCATCGCGCGTTCCTGCGCCAGCCATTCGCGCTCATGGGCCGCGTCGTCGAAGGGAGGGATAGTGTCGTCGATGAGGTGATTCATGCCGCAACTCCGGTCCGCGTTTCAAGCACGCCACGCAAGCGCAATCGTGAGCGGAACAAGTGACTCTTGATGGTGCCGCTGGCCAGTCCGGTGATCCGCGCGATCTCCGGGATCGGCGTTTCTTCAAGGTAATACAGCGTCAGCAGCGTGCGCTGCAACGGCGGCAGCGATTCGATCGCCGCGTGCAGCTGCTGCACGGTTTCCGCGTTCGCGCAGGCTGCCTCCAGGTCGAAACCGTCACCGATGTTCTCCACCAATGCACCCTCGTCGCCATCGCCATTCCCGGCCAGCGGGATGCGTTTGTGCTGCAGATGGCGCAACGCGATGGTGTACGCCACGCGCCCGATCCAGGATTTCAGGGCGCTCTCGTAGCGGTACTGGTGCAGGCACTGATGCACGCGCAGAAACGTGTCCTGACACAGCTCGCGCGCGTCCTCGGGGTTGCGCACCATGCGCTGGATGATGTGCCAGCACAGCCCCTGGTACTCGCCAACCAGGCGCTCGAACGCCCCCGGCCGATGGGCCAGCACGGCATCGACCAGGTCGCGGTCGGGGTTGTTGCGGATGTCATCCATGGCCAGAGGGATACGCGCAAGCGGCCAATGGTTGCAAGCAGCGCGTTGCAACCGGCGGCCGGCCGGCCGTATCCATACCCTCGAACATCCACCATTCCATCGCCACCGCGACCCGGAGCACCACCATGAATTTCGAAATACTGATCCCGATCACCCTGTTCATCTGCATCGTCTACGCGATCAAGGTCGTGGTCGACGCGCGAGTGCGCCGGCAGATGGTCAACGCCGGCGGCTCGGCCGAGCTGGTCAACTCGCTGCTGCGCGACGAGGAGCAGCGCCGCCGCCATTCCTCGCTGCGCTGGGGCATCGTGCTGGTGTCGCTGGCGATCGGCTTCGGTTTGATCCAGCTGTTCGGCTGGCAGGACGTCAACCCCGGCCTGATCGCCGTGCTGGCGGCCGCGACCGGTCTGGGCAATCTGGCGTTCTTCGCAATCTCGCGGCGACTCGGCTGAGGTTGAGGATGCCCCGGAGCGATCGGGACATGCGCAAAGCTGGTTCAATGGCGGGCATCGCCGCGTCGTCGGCATGCCTGCGAAGCCATCGGCCGCATGAATGAGCAACTGTTGTTCAACCTGGTCGATCTGGCCGGCACGTTCGCCTTCGCGATCAGCGGCGCGACCGCGGCGCGGCGCTGCAACCTCGACCTGTTCGGGATACTCGCCATCGCCTTCATCACCGCGTGCGGCGGCGGCATCGCGCGCGACCTGTGCATTGGTGCGATACCGCCGGCGGGGCTGTCCGACTGGCGCTACCTGTTTACCGCGATCGTGGCGGCGCTGCTCACCATCGTCGCCTATCCGTGGGTGGAGCGGCTGACCTATCCGGTGCGGCTGTTCGACGCGATGGGGCTGGGCCTGTTCGCGGTGTACGGCGCGCACAAGACGCTGCTGTTCGGCCACAACGCGGAGATGGCGATCCTGCTCGGCATGATCACCGCCGTCGGCGGCGGCATGGCGCGCGATGTGCTGCTGGCGCGCGTGTCGATCGTTTTGCAGCAGGAGATCTATGCGCTGGCGGCGTTTGCCGGCGCCGCGCTGGCGGTAGTCGGCGAGTATTACCGCTGGCCCGCGGTATGGGCGACCTGGCTGCCGATCCTGTGCTGCTTCGGGCTGCGCTTCCTGTCGCTGCGTCATCACTGGAACCTGCCGCGCTTCGGTCGTGAGCGGGAGTCGTGATCGGTTAGGCTGCGACGAATCGCCATTAGGAGAACGTCCATGACCCTGCACGCCCGCGGCACGTTCGAAGTGAAGATGACGCCGCAGCCGGCGCAGGACGACGTCGGCGATCCCGGCATCGGCCGGATGGCGCTGGACAAGCAGTTTCACGGCGATCTCGAAGCCACTGGCAAGGGTCAGATGCTGGCCGCCGGCACCGACGTGCCGGGTTCGGCCGGCTATGTCGCGCTGGAACGGGTCAGCGGGACGCTGCATGGCTGCCGCGGCACGTTCGCGTTGCAGCACAGCGGCACGATGACGCGCGGCGCACCGCAGCTGAGCATCAGCGTGGTGCCGGATTCCGGCACCGGCGAACTGCTGGGACTGGCCGGCCAGCTGACGATCATCATCGCCGACGGCAAGCACGCTTACGACTTCGAGTACACGCTGCCCAAGCCGAACTGAGCGTCAGTGCGGCGGCATTCCGCCGGGCTACGCGAACAGATCCGTCTGCGCCTGGTAGCTGTCCTGTTCGACGAAGCCGGCCAGGCCCACGCCGACCAGTCGGTAACGGCTGTCGGCGGGACGTTCCACGCGATCGCGCAAGGCGCAGGCGATGTCGGCCAGCGCGTTTGCCGACAGCGGACGTTGCGCGGGGGTGAGGCTGCGCGTCAGCGTGTGGAAGTCGGCGGTTTTCAGCTTCAACACGACGGTGCGTGCCACGCGGTTCGGCTCGCGTTGGCATCCCGTCCAAGCCTTATCGGCAAGTCGGCGGATGTGCGGTTCGAGTTCGTCCAGCTTGAGGTCGTGTTCGAAGGTGTCTTCGGCGGAGACCTGCAGGGTTGGCCGTTCGGGCTGCACGGCGTGGTCGTCGATGCCGCGCGCCAGTTCATGCAGGCGCCGGCCCCAGCGGCCGAAGCGCTGCTCCAGTGCCGCCGCCGCCGAAGTGCGCAGGTCACCGACGGTGCCGATGCCGAGCGCGGCCAGCTTCGCTTCCATCACCTTGCCCACGCCGGGCAGACGGCCAACCGGCAGCGGCGTGAGAAACGCCTCGACCTGGTGCGGGCGGATCACGTAAACGCCATCGGGCTTGTTCCAGTCCGACGCGATCTTGGCCAGAAACTTGTTCGGCGCCACCCCGGCGGACGCAGTGAGTAGGGTTTCCTCGCGGATCGCGAGGCGGATCGCCTCGGCGGTGGCGGTGGCCGAGGGCAGGCCGGTCCGGGTCACGGTGACGTCGAGATAGGCCTCGTCCAGCGACAGCGGTTCGATCAGCTCGGTATGCCGCGCGAAGATCTCGCGGATCTGCCGCGACACCGCCTTGTAACGCGCGAAATCTGGCGGCACGAAGATCAGCTGCGGGCACAGCCGCTCGGCGCGGATCGCCGGCATCGCCGAGCGTACGCCGAACACGCGCGCCTCGTAGCTGGCCGCACACACCACCGAGCGCGCGCCACGCCACGCCACCGCCACCGGCTTGCCACGCAGCGAGGGGTCGTCACGCTGCTCCACCGACGCGTAGAACGCGTCCATGTCGACGTGGAGAATCTTGCGTGGGGTGGGAGACAAGCGCGATGCCGTGCAAAAGGGGATCGGGCCATTCTAGCGAGCGAAAGGCACTGCGTTGAAAATCATCTTCACGCGCGCTAATCGGTGCTGCTCGTAACGTCCTTTGAAACGGATCGGGCCGGTCGGCCCGCGTCGACGGCACGGCAGGACGGTGAGGCAGATGCTGGCAAGTGAAATTCACCCGGACGCGATATCGGCGTGGTCGACGATGGCGGCGGCGACCCAGCGCGCGTTCGAGGCGTTTATCGGCAGACCGGCGTTCCCCTGCCTGGGCGCGAAAGCGGCGCAGGCGCAGCGGGGGCTGCAGTACTTCTGTGCGCACGACCTTGCCAGCGCGGACGATGACCCCCGCATCACCAGCTGCCTGCAGAATTTCGCCCTGCGCCAGGATAAGCACAGCCTGTTCGTGAGCCTGGTGCTGCTGTTTCCCTGCTCGGCACGCACGTCCGAGCGCGCGTTCGAGGCGACGCTGTGGCAGCGCCTGCGCGCGATCCACACGATCGACAGCGTCAGTCATGGTTGGGACGCGAGCGTCAGCGACGATCCGGCCTCCGCACGATTCAGCATGAGCGTCGGCGGCAAGGCATTCTATGTGGTCGGCCTGCACCCCGGTGCCAGCCGGCGCGCACGCCGCTTCCGTTGCCCGGCGCTGGTGTTCAACCTGCACAGCCAGTTCGAGCAGCTGCGCGCCGACGGGCGTTACGAGAAGCTGCGCCAGACGATCACCCAGCGCGACATGGCCTATGCCGGCTCGGCCAATCCGATGCTCGCGGTGCATGGCAAGAGTACCGAGGCGCGCCAGTACAGCGGGCGTCAGGTCGGCGCCGACTGGGTGTGTCCGTTCCGTGCGATGGACAGGGACGAGCGCCGATGATCCGGGTGATTGCCCCGCGCAGCGGCGTGGCGTTCGAGCTGAAGCGCGGCGACTGCCTGAAGGTGATCGACCCGCACGGCGAGCAGGTGGCCGACCTGGTCGCGTTCAACCGGCACGACACCGGCGAGGCGATCTCGTCCGGGCGCAGCATCGACTACGCCAGCCGGATCTACCTCAGCACCGGCGACCCGATCTACTCCAACCGCAGCAGCGTGCTGCTGCGCATCCTCGAGGACACCGTTGGCCGCCATGATTTCCTGCTGTCGCCGTGCTCGGCCGAGATGTTTCGCCTCCTCTATGGCGATGCCGAACCGCATCGCGGCTGCTTCGGCAATCTAGCGGCGGCACTGGCGCCGTACGGCATTGCGCCGGACGCGATCCCCACCGCGTTCAACGTGTTCATGAACGTGCCGATCGATCCGGCCACGGGCGTGATCGGGGTCGAGCCGCCGCTGAGCCAGGCTGGTGACTACATCGTGTTTGAGGCAAAGATGGACCTGCTGATCGGATTGACCGCATGCGCGGCCGGGCAGTCGAACAATTTCGCGTACAAGCCGATCCACTACGAGGTGAGCGCACATGACTGAGCCGCTGGCCAGCGTGCTGGACAGCGAGCCGCCGCAGGTCACGCTACGGCCGGGCACGATCGAACGGATACCCAAGTGGCTCAACCTGGTGCCGATGGTGCTGCAGTGGTGCTGGCTGGGCCTGCGCCATGGCAGCCTTACGCTGCCCTCGACGGTCAATCCGCAGATCACCGCCGGTGGCCTGGTGGGCGACACCAAGTCCGAATATTTCACCAGCATGGGTCCGCATGCGCGCTCGACGGTGGCGCCTTACGTGATGTTGCAGGTGATGGGCGACGACATGCTGGCGACCGCACTGGCGGCGCTGGGTGAGGCCGGTCTGGAGTTTCCGGTGGTGGCCAAGCCGGATCTGGGTTGGTGCGGCTTCGGCGTGCGCCGGCTCGACGATGCGCTGGAGCTGGCCGACTATCTGCGCCGCTATCCGGTCGGCGAAACGCTGATGCTGCAGCGCTATCTCGACGAGCCGGGCGAGGCGGGGATCTTCTATGTGCGCCATCCGGATCAGCCGCGTGGCTGGCTGCTCGGCATCGTGTTGCGCCACTATCCGCAGGTGACCGGCGATGGCATCCGCAGCGTGGCGCAACTGATCGAGGCCGACGCGCGCTTGTGTCGCGCGGTGCGCAACCAGCACGAACACGAATGCCGCTTCGATCCCGACGAGGTGCCGGCATCCGGCGACACAGTGCGGCTGTCGCTGATCGGCTCGACCCGCGTCGGCGGCCGCTACGAGGATGGCTCCGCGTTTGCCACCGCGGAGCTGCTGGCGGCGATCGAAGCGATCGCGCGCGACATGCCGCAATTCCACGCCGGGCGTTTCGATGTGCGCTACCGCACCTTGCAGGACCTGCGCCGCGGTCGCTTCACCATCATGGAGGTGAACGGTGCCGGCTCCGAGGCGGTGCATGCATGGGATCCGAAGTATTCGGTGTGGCAGGTCTACCGCATGGTGTTCGCCAAGCAGCGGCTGCTGTTCGCGCTGGGCGCGGCGAACCGCGCGCGCGGGCACCGGCCGGTCGGCATGCTGGCACTGGCGCGGCATCACCTGCGCCAGCAGCGGCTGATCCGCCGTTATCCGCCGTCGAACTGAGCGACGCGCATCGAACCCTCACCGCGCGTGGGCATGAGGCTATGCGAGGCGCGCGTCCGCGAGTAGGGCGGGCACTGCCCGCCCTGCGGTGCAACTCACGCCCAGCGCGGCGGCCAAAAACGCCGGCGGTGCCCCCCCCCCCGC
>JBEPVP010000085.1:0-14909 GCA_041690935.1 Rhodanobacter sp. | reverse complement strand
AGCGGCGCATTCGTAATGCGTAGGTCGTAGGTTCGATTCCTATTTCCGGCACCAGATCATGCGAGACCCGAAGCCCCGGAAGGCCAACGCTTTCCGGGGCTTTTTCGTTGGTGTGGGAAATTCCGTTATCACGGGACTTTGCATTCAGCGTGCCGCTGAAATGGCGGGTGTGGGGTCGTGTTGAATCGGGGTCGCGCCACGGTCATCCATTTTGTGGACACGGTGCATCCAGCGGGCGGCCCAGGATAAACGTGGCCAGCCGCTTCTATTGCGTCACTGTGGCTTCCGGCGAGGGCTCGATAGCGTTCTGCAGCAGGCTGCCGGTTCGGGCATCCACGTCGACCTGATACGTGGTCTCGCCGGTATTGATCTTGAAGACGTATCGAAGCCCGCTGCCGCCTGCCTTCTCTTCCAGCATGCCGGCGAGAACCTTGCCGGGACGGGCCTTGAGCGCTATCTCCTGTGCCTGGGGCATCTGCACGGTGGCATGCAATGCGAGGTTTTCGGCCGAGGTCGCGCCGGCACTGAAGCTCATGACGGCCAGCATGGCGGTGGCGAGGGCGCTGAGGATGTTTTTCATGTGGACTCCATCGGATGCGGCGGTCGGGCAGGCGGGAATGTCGTTGCGGTCTGCGGGCTGAGCTTATCCCCAAACGCCGATGGTGAGCGCGTCGCCCTTGCGCCGGCCGCAAACGCGTGACAGGAATCAGATTTTCCGAGCCTCGCAGAAGCCGCTTGTCGGGCAATTGCTACCGCTTGTCGGTGGGAGACTGGTCAAGGCCCGGCACTTGGGTACAGTGCATGCAGGGGTATCAGGGAGAATTCCATGCAAGTCTTGTCGCGTCAGCGGGGCGTCTCGCTGATAGAAGTGATGATGTCCGTGCTGATCTTCAGCATTGGCCTGATCGGCCTGGCGGGCCTCATGGTCATGTCCACGCGGTCCAATCATTCGGCCTATCTGCGCACCCAGGTGACGTTTCTGGCCAACAACATGGCCAATCGCATGAGCGCCAACCCCAAGGGTGTATGGGACGGCAGCTACAACAACACTGCCTACCCCGTGGCCGCGGCGTCGGCCGGATGCGGTGCGGGTTCGCCGTGCAACTCCGCCAATCTGGCGATTCACGACCAGCGGCTGTGGAGCGACCAGCTGAGGGCGTTTCTGCCCAATGCCACCGCCACCATCACCTGCGACGGCACCAGCGCGGTGGGCTATGACCCCACCGCGCAGCTCGATCTGCGCCCGCCCTACGGCGGCATGTGCGCGATGAAGATCAACTGGAGCGAGCAGAACAACGGCAGCAAGCAGGAGCAGACAACCACCCCTTCGATTGCACAGCAGTTTGACTGGAGGTTCCAGCCGTGACGATCTTCAAATTTCCCGTACGGGAACGCGGCCTCACCCTGATCGAATTGATGGTGGCCATGGTGCTGGGCCTGCTGGTGGCCGCCGGCATCGTCACCGTGTTTGCTTCCACATCCAGCAGCAGCAAGGCGCAGAACCAACTGGCGCGGTTGCAGGAAGAAGGGCGCTTTGCGATCACCCGCATCAGCGACGATCTCAGCATGGCCAACGGCCAGTACTGCACCAATACGGGTGGCGTGGCCAAGCCGGCCATGGGCGGCACCTACCTCGATCAGCTGCGATCCCCCAAGGTCTATGCCAAGAACCTTTCCGGGGCGGCAGGTGCATTGAGCGGCGCGTTGGCCGACGTGACCACGGTATGGGGCGCGGCCAGTGGCTCGGGTGGCAACTACCCCGCCAATCCGACAGTGTCGTACACCATGCCGTCGTTCCTGTTCATGCGCGGCTACGAATGCGGGCTCGCCACGTGCACGCCGGCCAACCCGACCGCGGCAGGGCTGCCCGCCATGGGCATAACCGACGGTAGCCGGGTCAAGGGTGCCGATGTCATTACCGTGCGTTACGTCAAGCCGGACACCGGCTGGGTGATTGGCGGCGCAGGCAGCTCGATTGCCGTCAGCTCCACTGCCGGCACCATCAATACGATCCAGCTGACGCCGCTTGTCGGCGAGCCGCCGGCAAACAATTTCGCGGCCACGGACCTGGCCATGCTGGCCGATTGCTCGAATGCGCAGATCTTCGCGGTCAGCAACGTTTCCGCCGGCGCCCTGCTGACCGTGCCCGGCGGAGCAAACTGGACCGACAGCGATCCTGCTGCCCAGCAACCGGAATCCGCTCCGAAGCTGTTCGATGTCAATCGCGATTTCCAGACGGTCACGTATTACCTGAAGGTAGTCAGCGTCAACAACGACGGCAATGCGCCGTTCACCGGCGCCCTGATGCGCCGGGTCAATGGCGGTCTCGCCGGTGGCGTGCCCATCCAGCCAGGTGCTTCGGAAGATGAACTCCTGCGTGGCATCTCGCGGCTCGATTTCAGCTACGGCGTGCAGAACGCTGCGGGCAACACGGTATTCCTGGATGCCAATGCAGTTGATGCGTCCACCAATTGCCCGCCGGCGGAGATCAACGCATTGACGCCCTCGACGGGTTGTCTGTGGCGCGGCATCAAGAGCATCGAGGTGAGCATCCTGATGGACGGCCAGGTGCCCTTGTACACGCTCAGCGGCAATGACATGAACTACAGCTACAGCGCCGACACCAACACCGGGCTGCTGCCGCCCAGTGGACATGCCACCAGGCCCACCGATCAGGGCTTCCCCGATCAGTTGCTGCGGCGCCAGTTCACCGCGCTGGTGGCAATTCGCAACTACAACCCCTGATGCGGCCGTAAAAGAGTCTCTGGAGTCGAACATGTCGATGTCGAACAAGCTGTCATCCCTGCAAGGCACTGCCCGCGCGCAACGCGGTGCGGTGCTGGTGGTGGCCCTGATCTTCCTGCTGCTGCTGACCATCCTGGCGATCAGCGCGTCCGGGCGCTCGCTGCTGCAGGAGCGCATGGCTGGCGGCCTGCACAACGCGCAACAGGCCGGGATGAATGCCCAGACCGCATTGCGTGGCGCCGAGTGGAAGCTCTGGACCAGCACCAGCAATGTCGGTGCGCATCTTAACTGCGGCAGCGGCATCTTTACCGATTGCTACATCTTCGACCCGGCCAGCCCGATCACCAACGTCGTCAATTTCCGCAACAGTCCGGGCTGGGTCAGCGCCGGCGCCACCACGTATCAGGGCGTCAGTGGTGGTACCGATTTCACCACGGGGCCCGGCAAGCTCGCGAAGAACCCGCTGTACGTGATCGAGGACATGGGCGTCGAGCTTCCGCCGGGCATCAGCGGGACGTTGCATGAATCCGGTGCCACTGGCGCCAGCAACGGTGGCGCCGGCAGCACCAGTCGCCACATCTACCGCATCACGGCGCGCGCCAGCGGCGCCAACGAAAACACCGTGCGTGTGCTTGAAAGCACGTTCGCCGCCAAGAGCAATTGAGTCGGAGTATCCAGGCCATGCTTAGCTGTCATTTTCTAGCAAAACGTTTGCCGCAGGCGGGGTTGAGCATGCTGCTGACCATCACGGGCGGCTTGTCTGCACCAGTGCCGGTGCAGACCTCGCTCTCGGTCATGGCGGTCGTGGTTGCCGGCAGCGCCTTTCTCCCCGCATCGGCGGCGACGGTGACCGCGCCGAGCATCGTGGAGCTCAGCCCCACGCCACCCAACGTGACCCAGGCGGTTCCGCCCAACATTGTCGTGACCTTCGATGATTCCGGTTCGATGGCTAGCGATTTCATGGGTGACAGTCGGCCATATGATGGCGGTAGCTGGGGAGGGCGCTGGAAGTGCGCGGGCCTGATCGACCCCCGGGTGAGTGACCCAACGGATCTGCGCTCCCACGCCATGAATGGCGTCTACTACAACCCCAACGTCAACTATACGCCGCCGATCATGGCAGACGGCACCGCCATGCCCGACGCGGATGCCACGCTCACGGCGGTGTGGAATGACGGAATCCAGAAGAACCGTCCGCGTGGCGCATCGAACCCCGGCACGACCAATTTCGTGAATCCGAATAGTCACTGGTACTGCGGCCAGGGCCAGAGCGATCCCGTTAACGGCGGGCCGTATTACTGGCGGGTGAATAGCACGGCTGACATCGGCACCCTCGCCAGCCCGAACACCGGTGCGTTGTATGCCAACGGCAATTGGGAGGCGGTCGCGGTGCCTACCGCGCAATATCAGAACTGGGCGAACTGGTGGGCCTACTACCGTACCCGCAACCTGATGACGCGTACCGCCATTTCGCGCGTGTTCGGTGCCCTGGGCGCAACCACCAGTTCGGGCGGCTTCGGCAGCAGCCTTCGCGTGGCCTGGCAAAACATCAACGACGGCAACTTCAAGTTGCCCACGGATGCCATTATCACCGGGCTCCTGGACGACGCTGGCTGCGATGCAAGCGGCACCGATCCGCAGGGCACGCAACGGTCTGGCGCGGTGACAGCTCCGCCCGGGTGTTACCGCAGCGCATTCTTCAACTGGGTATTCCAGGTGGACGCCAATGGCAGCACACCCAACCGCGCATCCACCATTCGCGCCGGCAAGTTTTTCCAGCGCGGCAATGGCAACACCGGTGGCACGGGCGACCTGCGAGATCCGTATTGGGATCCACCGAAGGTCACCGGAGCCGATGGGCTTGAGCTCGCCTGCCGGCAGAACTACCACATGCTGGTGACGGACGGTTACTGGAACGAGGGCGATCCGGGCCTTCCGGGAGGTTTCCAGACCTCGGAGGCGGATATCACCCAGCTTCCGGACGGCACCGCCTATTCGGCGAGCGCTGCAGAATCCCGCGTGTTCTGGGATGTGCAGGGCAGCGTCTATACGTCTTCGCTGGCCAATATCGCCTTCAACTACTGGGCCACGAATCTTCGCCCCGACTTCACCAATTTGATCGTGCCGCCGTACATGCCCGATAGCACCACAGGCGTTGTGACTGGTGCCACGTCACCGGCATTGGAAAAGTATTTTAATCCGCTGAATGATCCGGCCACCTGGCCTCATCTGGTGCAGTACATGGTGACCTTGGGGGTACCGGGTGACCTTACCTACTCCGCCGATGCTGATTGTGGGGACGCGACCAACGACTTGTGCAAGTTGCGCAAGGGGCAGACCAATTCCACCGGCAATGTCGGCTGGACGCGACCGGCGAACAATTCGTCGCCGAGCATCGATGATACCTGGCATGCAGCAGTCAACAGTCGCGGCGCCTACTTCAATGCGGCCAATCCGCAGAACCTGGTCGACCAGCTGACCAACATCCTCACCAACATCAGCGTGCGCAACGTGCCGGCCACCACCAGTGCGCTCAACACCAGCGTACTGGTGCAGGGTGCACTTGGCTTCAAGGCCGGTTACATCGCGAGCGACTGGAGTGGTGTGTTCCAGGCGGTCAATGCGAACGCCGATGGCACGGTGTCCGGCACCCCCTGGGATGCCGCGGCGTTTCTCACCGACCCGACCAAGACCGATCCCACAACGCGGCAGATCCTGACATCCAAGGAAAAGACCGACGGCAGCTTTGACACGGGTGCGCCGTTCAAGACCTTCTCCAGCGACCTGGATGCAAGCGCGCAGACCCTGCTGAGTGGTTCGCCGGCCAACGGTGGCGGCAGCGACAATGGCCAGGCGCGGCTCGACTACCTGCGCGGCGACCGCTCGCTGGAAGGCGGCACGTACCGCACACGCACCAATCTGCTTGGCGCCATCATCAATTCGCAGGCGCTGTTTGTGGGTGCGCCGTCGAGCGGCTATCGCAATACCTTTCCGGCCGGTTCGATAGAAGCTGCCGCCATGGCCGCCGACACTTCTTGCGATCCCGCCGCACCGACGCTTGCCACCTGCCACAGTTACGAGGCGTTTTCGAACTACTACAGGGATCGCCTGCCCATCGTTTACATCGGCGCCAACGACGGCATGCTGCATGCGTTCAGCGCCAAGCAGACTTTGAACACGGCCACGCCGCCCCAAGTGATCGCCGATATTGCCAATGGCGCGGGTACGGAGAAATTCGCCTATGTGCCCCGCACGGTCTACCCGAGCCTGGGCAACCTGACGGCCAAGAGCAATTTCAAGTTTGCACCGACGGTGGATGCCACGCCGGTGACTCGCGATGTGTTCTTTGGCGGCACCTGGCACACGATCCTGGTCGGCGGCTTGCGCCTGGGCGGGCGTGGCGTGTACGCGCTCGATATCACGGATCCCACCCAGGTGACGGAGGCCAATGCCGGCAGCAAGGTGCTGTGGGAGTTCAACGCCGATGCACCCGTCGTTACCGGCGTGGGCAACCCGGCCAATCTGGGTTACACCTTCGGACAACCCAATATTGGCCGTCTGCACAACGGCAAGTGGGCGGTGTTGGTGCCCGGTGGCTACTTCCCCGATTGCAGCAAGTCGGACAAGCCTGTCAATTGCACCACGCTGGCTGCAGCGTCCAATGGGTACAGCTCGCTGTTCATCCTGGACGCGGAAACCGGCGCCCTCATCCAGGAACTGAAAACCCGCACCGACATTTCCGGCGTGACCAGCGGTGGCCTGTCGTCGGTGGTGCTGGGTGACTACAACAACGACCAGGTGGACGACGTGGCATTTGCCGGTGACCTCAACGGCAACCTGTGGCGCTTCGATCTCACCGATGCAACCCCCGCCAACTGGCAGTCGCATGTGACGCTGGCCTACAAGCCGGTTACCCCGGGCGCGCAGCCCATCACCGTGATGCCCCGGCTGTTTCCGGATCCGGCAACCAACCGTTTCATCGTGGTATTCGGCACCGGCAAGTATCTGGGCGCCGCCGACAATACCAGCAACAGCGCGGCCACGCAGTCGATCTACGGCATCCGCGACAAACTCGACAGCAGCAGCGGCCTGCCCATCACCGCCGAGCACGTCGACCTGCAGCAGCAGACGCTGTACCAGGCAACCTCCACCAATGGCGTCAATACGGTGCGTGGCCTGACCGACAACGCACTCACCGCGGCCCAGAACGGTTGGTATATCGATCTGGATCTCACCAGCTCGCCGGGCGAGCGTATGGTGGTTACCGCGGGTGCGCTGTTCGACACCAATCGTGCGATCGTCACCACCTTGATTCCGGGCACGCAGGACCCCTGCAGCGCGACCATCGCCGGTGCGCTGATGGTGCTCAATGCCGCCACGGGCGGGTCGGGCGGTGGCCTCTCCGGGCCACCAGGACCCACGAGCTGGGGTACGGGCGTCACCGGCGTCAGCGTGGTCGGTGGTCTGGTCAAAAATCCGCCTACCGGAGGTTCAGTGCCGGTGGCCACGGTGATCGGCGGTGGCAAGCTGCTGATCCCAGGCCTGGAGATGCAGGGTGGTGGCAACATCAACATCGACGATGCCATCTGGCGCCGACGCGCCTGGCGGGAACTCAACAATGACCAGTAATGCCGGCAAAGGGGTACAGGCTATGGCGCGTGCACGCGGCTTCACCTTGCTCGAGCTGATGATCGTGGTGGCGATCATCGCGATTCTCGCGGCCATCGCCATCCCGACCTACAGCCGTTATGCGATCCGCGCGCATCGGGTGGATGGGCAGGAACTGCTGTTGCGCATTGCCAATGGGCAGGAGCGGTTCTATGCGACCAACAATCACTACGGCGCATTGACCGAGCTTCTCTATACCGATCCGATGCCGTCCGACAAGGGCTATTACAGCGTCAGCATGGTTCCTGCCGCGGCCAGCACCACGCAGACGTTTACGGCCACGGCGGCTCCGGTCGGTGGCCAGACCAAGGACGATTGCGGCAGCCTCACGATCAATAGCGCGGGTGTGAAGGCTTCTTCCGGCACCACTACAAACGGCAACTGCTGGTGAACGCGATGACATCTTCCTTCAGCCAACGACGCGGTTTCAGCTTGCTCGAGCTGATGATCACGCTTGCCGTGGCGGCGATCCTGCTGGTGATCGCGGTGCCCAGCTTTCGCGACCTGATGCATCGCAGCCAGGTCAGTTCCGCCAGCAACGAATTGCTGGCAAGCCTGGCCTATTCGCGCAACGAAGCGATCAACCGCGGGCAGCTGGTATCGATGTGCCCGAGCGCCAACGGTGCAGCAGCCTGCGCTGGCGGCACCACTTTTGATACGGGCTGGATCGTGTATACCTACCCTACCGGTGCGGCCTCTGCCAACAAGGCCTATGCGGCCCCGGCGATCCTGTTGCGCGCCACGACCGCGCGTACGGGTGTGTCCATGCAGTCGAAGGATGCCAAGGTCATCACGTTCGGCCAGCAGGGCCAGCTCAAGAATCCCAGCAGCCCCACGTTGACGTTCGTGACCTGCTACCTCGATGGTGGCACGGCACAAAGCACCACGAAGGTTCCCGCGGCGCAGCTGGACGTGAACGGCTCCGGCAGCGTCACCACCAAGTCGCTGGCGGACGGAGCCAGTTGCACGCCGTAGTCGTCGCGCGCGTGCCGCGGCTTCGCGGCGAGCGTGACTTGCCTGGAAGCCTCGATCGCGAAGTGATCAACTGCCTCTGCGCGACGGCACTGCGCTTGCGAGCTCAGCCAGCCCAGCCGCTGCCCAGTCGCTCGGCCAACCCGGAATAACGACGCGTACGCCGCGCGATCGCGCCGTCGACGATGTCATCGCTGCCCACCAGGCTGAACCAATGGCGGGCGCGGGTAATTCCGGTGTACAGCAGTTCCCGGGTGAGCACCTGGCTTGATTCGGCAGGCAGCACCAATGCCGTATGCTCGAATTCCGATCCCTGCGATTTGTGCACGGTCATCGCGTACACGGTGATGACGTCGCCAAGGCGTGATGGCAGCACATGCCGCACGCGCGTACGGGTGGCGGCGCCGGTTTCGGCATCGGCGAGAAAAGCCACCGACAGGCGCGGCTGGCCACTTTCATTGGGCATGCGCAGGCAGATGCCGACATCGCCGTTGGCCAGGCCGAGGCTGTAGTCGTTGCGAGTCAGCATGACCGGGCGCCCTTCATACCAGCCGAGACTGGTTTCGATCAGCCCCCGCGCCTGCAGCGTTTCGGCGACCAGTTGGTTGAGCCCGTCCACGCCGTGCGGGCCGTGGCGCAAGGCGCACAGCAACTGGAAATGATTGAACGCCAGCAGCACGTCGCGCGCCCAATTGTCGTGCGCGGCGGTGCCCGCGTCGGGAGCGGGACGGTCGTGCTGAAGCCGTTCCAGATAGTGGCGGTAACCCTTGGGTGCCGCATCGCTACGGTCGAGGAAATGCTCGCGGTTGCCATCGATCGCGATGCTGGCCAGCTGGGCGCGCGTGACCGACGAAGCCCACGCCAGGTCGGCCGAAGGCGTGCCGAGCAGCGCGCGGGCCGTGCGAGTGTCCCCGCAGTTCACGGCGCGGGCCAGTTGGCCGATCCCGCTGGCGTCATCGAAGCGATGGCTGTGCCGCAACATGGCGATTTGCTGGTCCAGTGGCTGTGCGTCATCGCGCATGAACGGGTGGATGTCGTCGCCGGTGGTCGCGCGCAGCCAGTCGGCGGTGGTGGTGTCGTAGTGGCCATCGTCGGCGCGGCGACACAGGTCGCCCAGCACGGCGCCGGCCTCCACCGAGGAGAGTTGATCCTTGTCGCCGAGCAGGATCAGCCGCGCGGCTGCCGGCAAGGCGGCGAGCACGGCCGACATCATTTCCAGATCGATCATCGAGGCTTCGTCGATCACCAGCACATCCAGGTGCAGCGGATTGGCACGATCGTGTCGGAAGCGGCGCGTGTCCGGTCGCGCGCCGAGCAGACGATGCAGAGTATCGACCTCGGCGGGTATTGCGGCACGCACGCTGTCGTGCACGTCCAGCTGCGCCAGTTGTGCGGCGATGGATGCATTCAAGCGGGCCGCCGCCTTGCCGGTGGGTGCCGCCAGACGGATGCGCAACGGCCGCGCGTGTTCGCGCAATTGCAGGGTCTGCAGCAGGCCGAGCAGACGCACTACGGTCGTGGTCTTGCCGGTTCCGGGGCCTCCGGTGATGACGGTGAACGCACCGCGTGCCGCCAGCGCGCAGGCGATCTTCGGCCAGTTGGGCGCGCCAGCAGCCACGCCCGAGGATGTTGTAGGAGCGCACCCTGTGCGCGGATCGGCCGCGCCACAATTTCCATCGCGCACAGGGTGCGCTCCTACCGTGGAATTCGGGCTCGGGGGAAACAATCGGGCGAGTTCGTCGGCTAGCTGTAAGGGCAAGTCCGGTGTCCGGCTCAGCCGCTCGCGGATTGCTGCCGCCACCTGGCATTCGTGATTCCAGTAGCGGCGCAGGTACAGCCGGGGGCCATCGAGCACCAGCGGTGCGTTGAGCGGGCTGCCGTCGCTGTCAGCGACCAGCGGTGAAAGCAGCAGCGCAGCGCGCTGGGCATCCAAGCTGCGCAGTCGCTCGCGCCAGCCCGCTGGCCAGTCCTGTTCGCGGGCCTGTTCGGCCAGTGCATCGAGGTCGAGACACAGGTGCCCATCGGCGAGCTGACGGCTGAGCAGGGCGGTCAGCCACAGCAACGACGGCGAGGCCTCGATGTCGCGCTCGGCCATGAAGCGCGCCAGCGCGACGTCCAGCGGGCGCAACCGATGCTGCGCGAGGTCGATGTCGAACAGGTCGTCATGCGACATCGGGCAAGCCTCCCTGACTGAATAGCTGGTCCATGGCATCGATCAGGGCCAGCGGCAGGCGTTCGCGATGCACGCCATGTCCAGCGCCGTCGACACCGCGCAGATACAGATAGAGCACCCCGCCGATGTCCCGCGCATAGTCGTAGTCGGGCAGGCGCGCGCGCAGCTGGCGATGCAGGGCCAGCGTGTAGATCGCGTACTGCAGGTCGTAGCGGCTGTGCAGCACGGAATCACGCATCGCCTCGTCGGTGTAGGCGGACGCATCGGTGCCCAGCCAGTTCGATTTGTAGTCGACGATGTAATAGCGGCCGTCGTGTTCGAGCACCAGATCGATGAAACCCTTGAGCATGCCGTTGAGGCGATCGGGCAGCAGCGGCGGGCGCGGCGCGCCATGCAACGTGTGGGCGGTGACCAGGCGATCCAGTGCACGTGTGTCCACCCGGTTTGCCTCGAACCAGAACTCCAGCTCGGCGCGACAGGCATCCGCACCGGCCAGTGTCGCCAATGACAGCGTGCCCGCTTCGGGCAGTGGCATCGCAGCGGTGAGGAAGGCCGGCAGCCATGCCGTCAGCACCTCGCTCCAGGCCTGCCAGCCAGGGCGCTGGCAGCGATGGGCGATCAGTTCCGCCAGCGCAGGTGGTGCGCCGGCGACGCGCGCGAAGCCTTCGTCGGCGGCCCATTCCAGCAGACCATGCAGGAAGGTGCCGGGCTCGGCACCACGCGGGAAGGTGTGGATGCTGGGCGTGGCGTCCGGGCGGTTCGGCAGGCGTGGCTCGATCCGCTCGGTAGCGGCTTCGGCCAGCAGATCCTGTTGCGCGGTCTCCGGTGCGGTTTGCCGGGGCGCGTAGTCGGTGTCGGCAATCTTGAGCGCGCTGTAGCTGGCGATCCACCACGGCTCGACCGGCTGACCACGGTATTCGCGCGCTGGCTGGTCCGCTGCAGCCTGGTTGGCAGGCTGATGGATTTGCAGGGATGCGATGGCCGGCAACGTATCGATATGGACGTCTGGATGTCCATTTCGCAGATCCTCCAGCCGTGCGCGCAGCGCCTCCTGCTCGATTGGCTGGCTACCCGCGAGTACGTAGCCGAACGCGGACTTGTGCAGGCCGGAGGATTTGCGCTGGCCATCCTTGAGGTTGGCGATGCCGAGCCAGCAGGCATGGCGGGCCCGGGTCAGCGCCACATACAACAGACGCAGGTCTTCCTGCAGGCGCTCCCGTTCGGCCTGTTCCAGCGCCAGCGCGGAGGGCTGCAGATCCAGCGTGGGGCGGTCTTCGCTGTCGTGCCAGACAAAGCTGTCGCCGGATTTCACCTCGCGCTGGCTGCACACGAACGGCAGCAGCACCAGCGGATATTCCAGGCCCTTGGACTTGTGGATGGTGACCACCTTGATCAGTGCCGCCTCGCTTTCCAGCCGCACGATCTGTTCGTCGACGGTGTCGGCCTGGCCCTCATCGGCCTGGGCGATCTGGCTGGCGAGGTGGCGGATCAGTGCGTGCTCGCCGTCCAGCGTGGCGGCGGCCTGCTGCAGCAGTTCGGCCAGATGCAGCAGGTTGGTCAGCGCGCGCTCGCCGTCGCTGCGCGCCAGCAGTTGCGCCGGCAGCTCGAACAGGTGCAGCAGGTCGTGCAGCATGGCCAGCGCGCCGTGTCGCAACCAGCTGTCATGCAGTTGGCGAAAGTGCTCGCCGCTGCGTTCCCAATACTGTTCGTCGAGATTGAGCCGGTCGAGTTCGGCATAGCTCTGGCCCAGCGTGGGGCTGGCCAGCGCGGCGCGCATGGCGCGATCGGAACCGGGTTCGGCGCAGGCATGCAGCCACAGCAGCAGGTCGCGCGCCTCGGCCGAGGCATACACCGAATCGCGATCGGACAGATACACGCTGGCCAGTCCGCGCGATTGCAGCGCGTGGCGCATGTCCGCCGCTTCGGATCCCTTGCGCACCAGGATCGCGATGTCGCCGGGCACCAGCGGCGTGAACGCGCCATCCGCGTTGGCGAAGCCGCAGTGCCCGTGCCGGGCAGCGTCCAGCCATTGCACCAGCGTCGCGGCGGCGTGTTCGGCCATCGATTTCTGAAAGGCGCTCTTGCTGATCGGCTCGGCCTGGGCGGCCATGGCCAGCTGCAGGGCCGGCATGGGTTGGCCGTGCAGCAACAGGCGCTCGGTGCGTCCCTGGGCGACGACCGGCAAGAATGGCAGGCCCTGTTCGCCCGTGCCGAACAGGAATGCGCCTTGCGGATGCTGCTCGGCAAACGCGAATACGCGGTTGACCGCGTTCACCATCGACTGGGTGGAGCGGTAATTGGTGGCGAGTGTCCAGGTCGGTTTGGCGGCGCTGCGGCGCGCCTGCAGGTAGGTGTGGATATCCGCGCCGCGAAAGCCGTAGATCGCCTGCTTGGGGTCGCCGATCAGCAACAGGCCGGTGTCGGGCGTGTTGCCATAGATGCGCTGGAAGATGCGCCACTGCAGCGGGTCGGTGTCCTGGAATTCGTCGATCAGCGCCAGCGGATACTGGCTGGCGATGGTGCGCGCCAGCCGCTCACCGCTGTTGCCATGCAGGGCGCTGTGCAGTCGCTTGAGCATGTCGTCGTAACCGAGCTGGGCGAGCCGCTGCTTGGTGGCCTCCAGGCGCGCGGCAATCCGCGGCACCGCATGGGCGAGGATCAGCGCGCGCAGGTTGTCACGCAGGGCGGAGGTGGCCGGTAGTTCGCCGATGGCAGAGAAGGCCGCGTGTTCGGGGGGGCTGAACTTTGCCTTGGTGGCGCTGACCAGCTTGGCCTGGGTGTAGCGAGCCAGCACCGTCGCATCGACCTCGGCGCCGGCGGCCCAGCCGCGCATCGTGCGCAGATCGCTGGCGAAATTTTCCGGCTTCATCATGTTGGCCTTGAAGGCGCCAGCCTGCATCGCTTCATTCAATAGCGCATCGATCGCCGCGGCATCGGCCAGCCACAGTGCGCGTGCGTGTTGCTGGGCTTCGCGCAGCGGTGCGATCTGCGCCGCCATCGCGGCGGGGAGATCGTCGATGGCAGGCAATGGCCGACCGTCCAGACGCAGGTTTTCCGCGGGCTGGCGCAGCAGCGGCTGCAAGTCTGCCTGCAGATGCTGCGGGGTCTTCCACAGCGAGGTGATCTGCGCGGCATCGGCGTTGTCGAGCGCAAAGAACTGCTGACGCCAGTAGTCGCGCACCGCTTCGGCGAGCAATTCACTTTCGTCGCTGGTGGCGGTCTGCACGAAGGCATGGCCGCTGTCGAACGCGTGCTGGCTCAGCATGCGCTGGCACCAGCCGTGGATGGTGTGCACCGCGGCCTCGTCCATCCATTGCGCGGCCAGTTCCAGCTGGCGCGCAGCGCGGGCGCGCGCATCGGTGTCGGGATACTCGGCGACCAGCGCACGCAGGAAATCATCTGCCGCACCGCGCCCGCGAAACACTTCGGCCGCTTCGCTCAGGCGCGTGCGGATGCGTTCGCGCAGCTCGGCAGTAGCGGCCTTGGTGAAGGTGACCACCAGGATCTGCGGCGGCAGCAGCGGGCTGGCCTGTTCGCCGTGGCCGAGCACCAGGCGCAGGTACAGCGCGGCGATCGTCCAGGTCTTGCCGGTGCCGGCGCTGGCTTCGATCAGCTGGATGCCGCGCAACGGCAGGTGCAGCGGATCGAGCGGGGCGATGTGGTTCATGCGCCGCCCTCCATCGGCAGCACGGCATCGGCGATGGCTTGATACAGATGCAGCCATTGTTCGAAGCCACCTGCGTGCAGTGCGTCGAAGCTGGGCCAGGCGCGGGCGAGGCAGGCATCTTCGCCAAGCTCGCCGGGAGCGTGGGCGAAGGCGTTGCCTTCGTAGCAGTCGCGCGCGGCCGTCGCGGGGTTTCCGACGGAGCGCAGCCAGGCGCAGGCGGTCTTGCGCGCGATCGGCAGCGGCGACTGCATGCCGGCGCGCATGGCGAGCAGCAGTTGGTCGAGCAGGGCGGCGGCGTCCTCGCGCGTGAGTGCGCGCAGAACCGGTTGCGCATCGGCGCTGATGATCCGCGTCTGCATCGCCAGTCCGTTGGCATTGGCCAGCAGATGGATGATCCACGCCGGTATCAGCTTGTCATGACGCAGGGATCCATCCTTGGTGAGCAGTGAGCCGCTGAGCAGTTCCAGCCGACCGTGCTGGCCGCTGTCGTCACGGCGCAGGTCGGTCAGCCAGTCCTCGATCAGCAGGCCCGCGCCGGCATGCTGCAGTTCGAGCTTGTCGCCGGTCAGCGGCCACCGCAGGCAGGCATCACGCCAGCTCGACGCCAGCGCCCCGATCTGTTCGACAAGCTCAGCCTGCAGCGCCGCGCCGAAGCCGCCGGGCGGCAACCGGCCTTCGTCGTGC
>JBEPVP010000084.1:0-15031 GCA_041690935.1 Rhodanobacter sp. | reverse complement strand
CCCTGGACCTACACCGCTCCGCCCGCCGCCTGCCCCGACGCCCACGCCCACTGGAAGTTGTAGCCGCCCAACCAGCCGGTGACGTCGACCACTTCGCCGATGAAGTACAGCCCCGGCACCAGCTTCGATTGCATCGTGCTGGAGGACAGGCCGTCGGTGTCGACGCCGCCCAGGGTGACTTCGGCGGTGCGGTAGCCTTCGGTGCCGCTGGCGGTGATCGGCCACGCGTTGAGTTGCGCGCCGATCTGCACCAGCTCAGCCTCGCGGTACTGGCGCATCGGTCGGCTATCAAACCACTGCTCGCACAGGCGTTGCGCGAGGCGTTTCGGCAGCACGTCGCCGAGCACGGTCTTCAGTTCGGCCAGCGGTCGCGCGGCGCGTTGCCCGGCCAGCCACTCGCCCGCATGCTGATCGGGCAGCAGGTCGATGCGCAGGTCGTCGCCGGGTTGCCAATACGAGGAAATCTGCAGGATCGCCGGGCCGCTGATGCCGCGATGGGTGAACAGCAGGCCGGCGCGAAACCCCTGCTTGCCGACGCGGGTCTCGACCATCGGCAACGCGACACCGGCGAGATCCTGATAGTGCTCCTGGTGCTTGCCGCTCAGCGTCAGCGGCACCAGCCCGGCGCGCGTGGGCAGCACGGCGTGGCCGAACTGGCGCGCCAGTTCGTAGCCGAAGCCGCTGGCGCCCATGCTGGGAATCGACAGGCCGCCGCTGGCGATCACCAGCGACCCGACATGCACTTCACCGCGCGCTGTCTGCACGCTGAAACCCTCCGGTGTCTTGCGCACCCGCTGTACCGCGCAGCTCGCCTCCACCGTGACACCAGCCGCGGCGCATTCGTCCAGCAGCATGCGCACGATCTGCTTGGACGAGTCATCGCAGAACAGCTGGCCGAGTTCCTTCTCGTGATACGCGATGCCGTGCTTCTCGACCAGCGCGATGAAATCCCACGGTGTGTAGCGCGCCAGCGCGGACTTGGCGAAATGCGGATTGGCCGACAGGTAGTTCGCCGGGGTTGCGCCGGTGTTGGTGAAGTTGCAGCGGCCGCCGCCGGACATCAGGATCTTCTTGCCGACCTTGTTGGCGTGATCGACCAGCAGCACGCGGCGACCCCGCTGGCCCGCGGCAATCGCGCACATCAGGCCAGCCGCACCGGCGCCGATGATCAACACGTCTGTCTTCATCCATCACCTGGCTGCCGAACATCCCACCTGCCGTCATTCCGGCGAAAGCCGGAACCCAGTGACCCATGCTGCTGCAAAGACACTGGGTCCCGGCTTTCGCCGGGATGACGAGGTATGAGGGTGGCATTATCCACCAGCCGCGTAGCGTGGCATCGCTTACACTGGCTCACCGTTCTCCATCGAGCCATCGCCATGCCTTCCTTTGACGTGATTTCCGAAGTCGACAAGCACGAGCTGACCAACGCGGTCGACCAGGCCAACCGCGAGTTGTCCACCCGCTTCGACTTCAAGGGCCAGGACGCCTCGTACGCGCTGGACGATTTCGTGATCACCCAGAGCGCACCCAGCGAATTCCAGCTGCAGCAGATGCTGGATATCCTGCGCGGCCGACTGGCAGCGCGGAAGATCGACATCCGCGCACTCGACGTCGCCGATCCGGAAACCAACCTGGGCGGCTCGCGCCAGAAGATCACCGTCAAGCAGGGCATCGAGCAGCCGGTCGCGAAGAAGCTGGTGGCCGAACTGAAAGCCGCCAAGCTCAAGGTCGAGGCGCAGATCAACGGCGACAAGCTGCGCGTCACCGGCAAGAAGCGCGACGACCTGCAGGACGCGATGGCGCTGCTGCGCAAGTCCGAAGTCGAGCTGCCGCTGCAGTTCGACAACTTTCGCGACTGAGCGCGCGTCTTCCTTAGTTGTAGCCACCGTATTGCGATCTCTTGCCGGAACGGCGTAGGGCGGGCACTGCCCGCCGGCTTTCCGATATGTCGCGATGCGCTTTGCAAGTGCGGCGGGCAGTGCCCGCCCTACGAAACAACCATTGCGACCCTACGCTTTCGACAACAGTCGCCCGCCCATCGTCGCGTTGACCGCCACTACCGCCGCCACCGCCAGCACATGGGTCAGCAGGTCGGTGGCGGCGGAGTCGTAGGCGTGGCAGATCTCCAGCAGGCTGGCCGAGGCCGCCGCGCTGGCCAGGCCGATCAATACCGCGGTGGCTACCGGTCGCAGCGGGCAGGCGCGGCGCAGCAGCACGATTAGCAGCGCGGACAGCGGGAGCGAGAAGGCGATGATGAAGACCAGGCAATCGGCGGTCTGATGCATGCCGGCAATCTCGGTACCCGGCGCGATCCACGTGCGCAGGCAGCCGAGACCACTGGCACCGATCCACAGCAGCGCGCCGGGCAGCGGTAGCCACGCCCACGCCGCGTTCCGCCCCGGCACGCCCAGCGCAAACGCCGCCCACGCCGCGCTGATGGCGGTGATCACCGCGCCGATGCCGGCCCACGCCAGATCCGGGGTGACGGACCAACGCTGCAGCATCGGCGCGGCGCCGTAATGCATCAGCAGCGCCACCGCGAACGCCGCCACCAGCAACAGCCAGCCGGCGGTGCGCAACCAGGGCGGCAGCAGACGCCGCACCGGCACCAGTCCGGTGCCGAGGCGGTCGATCAAGGCCTCAAGCGGGCGCGGGTCGGACATGACGTCAGGGTTCTCCATGGAAACGTTCGCGCAGCGCCTTCAGCGCACGATGCAGATTCACTTTCAACGCACCGGCCTTGCGCCCGGTCAGTTCGGCTGCCTCGCTCAGCGAATGCTCCTTCAGTCCCAACTGTTCCACCGCTTCGCGCTGGCCCGGCGGCAGTTCGGCGATCGCCTCGCGCAGTCGCTGCGCGCTTTGCTCGCTTTCGGTGGCGGCGCTGGCATCGTCCGTGTCCGGATGACGGTCGAGCGCGAAATCATCGTGCAGTTCGCGGCTGTCGCGGCGGCCACGGCTGCGCAATGCATCGATCGCGCGGCGGTTCGCGATCGCGGTGAGCCAGGCATCGTACGAGCGCGCCGGGTCATAGGTATGGCGTACGCGATGCACGGTGATCAGGGTTTCCTGCACCACGTCGTCCAGATGATCCATCGCCACGCCCTGGCGCCGCGCGGCCGCGCGGATCAGCGCGACCGAATCGCCCAGCAGCTTCTCGTAGGCGCCGCGATCTCCGGCCTGCGCAGCCGCCATCCACGCCGCCCGACGCTGGCAGGGCGATTCGCTGTCGTTTGCCGCGGTGACTTCGGCTGGCACGGTCTGATCGAGACTCGCCCACAGGGAAAGTCCACTATCTAGACCCAACAGGCCGGTGGCGGTCAAGGCTTGCGACATGCGTGCTCCACAGCGGGACCCTTCAGCATGTCTTCGCTGCATCCCCCACCGACGTTACTTCGTACAAACAGGTAACTGTCGCCAGCCTGACGGCGAATGACCAGACAACCTCCCACGGATGCCGCCTCATGCTCGTGTTGATCCTCGCCTACCTCGGCGGCGTACTGACCATCCTCAGTCCCTGCATCCTGCCGGTGCTGCCGTTCGTGTTCGCCCGCTCGGACAAGCCGTTCATGCGCAACGGCCTGCCGATGCTGCTGGGCATGGCGATCACGTTCGCTGCGGTGGCCACGCTGGCCGCGCTGGGCGGCGGCTGGGCGGTGCATGCGAATCAGTACGGTCGCATCATCGCGCTGGTGGTGCTGGCGTTCCTCGGCCTGACCCTGCTGTCGACCCATCTGGCCGAATGGGTCAGCCGCCCGTTCGTGACGCTGGGCAACCGGCTGTCACAGCGCTCGGATGGCGCGGGCGACTCGATCTGGGGCGCGGCCGGTCTCGGCGTGGCCACCGGCCTGCTGTGGGCGCCGTGCGCGGGGCCGATACTCGGCCTGCTGCTGACCGGCGCGGCACTCAACGGCGCCAGCGTGCAGACCACCTTGCTGTTGCTCACCTATGCGGCCGGCGCGGCGACCTCACTGGGCCTGGCGCTGCTGATCGGCGGCAAGGTATTTGGCTTGATGAAGCGCTCGCTCGGTGCCGGCGAATGGGTGCGCCGCACGCTCGGCGTGCTGGTGTTGTGCGGCGTCGTCGCGATCGCGCTCGGGCTGGACACCGGCCTGCTTACTCGCGTCTCGCTGGCCAGCACCGGCGGCATCGAACAGAAGCTGATCAATGCGGTGCGTCCGGCCCCGGCGCCGCAACCAGTGCTGAAGGCCGGCGCGCCGCTGCCGGTGGAAGGCGCGATGCCGTCGCTGGCCGGTGTCACGCAGTGGCTCAACAGCCCACCGCTGAGCACCGAATCGCTGCGCGGCAAGGTGGTGCTGGTCGATTTCTGGACGTACTCCTGCATCAACTGCATCCGCACCCTGCCCTACGTGCGCGGCTGGGCCGACAAGTACAGGGATCACGGCCTGGTGGTGATCGGCGTGCATGCGCCGGAGTTCGCGTTCGAGAAGGATCCAGCGAACGTAGCGAAGGCGGTCAAGGATTTGGGCGTCGATTACCCGGTCGCGCTGGACAACGACTACGCGATCTGGAAAGGCTTCAACAACGAGTACTGGCCGGCGCACTACTTCATCGATGCCGAGGGCCGGATCCGCTATCACCATTTCGGCGAAGGCGGCTACCAGGAAAGCGAGGACGTGATCCGCCAGCTGCTGATCGCGGCCGGCCAGAAAAACCTGCCGGGCGGCTACGTCAGCGACGACCATCATGGCGTCGAGGCCGCCGCGTCGAACGATCCCACCCGCTCGCCGGAAACCTATGTCGGCTACGCCCGCGCGCAGAACTTCGTCGGTGGCCGGATGGCGCACGACGATGCGCAGGACTACCACGCGCCCGCCACGTTGGCCGCGGATCAGTGGTCGCTCGACGGCCGCTGGACCGTGCATGCCGAGAACGCGCAGCTGGCCAAGGCCGGCGGCAGCATCGTCTACCGTTTCCGCGGCCGCGACCTGCACCTGGTGCTCGGCCCCGCCAGCGACGGCAAGCCGATCCGCTTCCGCATCACCCTCGACGGCAAGCCGCCGGGTGCCGATCACGGCATGGACACCGACGCCGACGGCAACGGCAGAATCACCAGCCAGCGCCTGTATCAACTGGTACGCCAGGCCAACGGCAGCGGCGAGCGGCAGTTCGAGATCACCTTCCTCGATCCCGACGTGCGGACCTACGCGTTCACGTTCGGCTGATCCGAAGTCACCCTCATCACACGCTTCACGGAGGTTCTCATGTCACGCATCAATGAAACCCTGGCCATGGATCGCCGCCGCTTCCTGCGCGCCGGCCTCGCCGGCGGCGCCATGCTCGCCGTTGGCGCCGGCATGGTCATTCCGCGGTTGTTCGCTGCGGAAAGCACTCCGGTCGGCACGCCCGGCAACGTGCTGCTGGAAATCTTCGGCGACGACGGCCGCGACCTCGGTGCACGCCAGGTGCCGAAACTGGTGCTGAGCGATGCGCAATGGCGGCAACGGTTGTCGCCGGCGTCGTACGCGATCATGCGTCGCGAAGGCACCGAGCGCGCGTTCAGTGGCGACCACGAGAAGCCCGCGGTGGCCGGTCTGTTCCGCTGCATGGCCTGCGCCACGGCGTTGTACGACGCCGCCACCGAGTTCGACTCCGGCACCGGCTGGCCCAGCTACTGGCAGCCGATCGCCAAGCGCAACGTGATCGAAAACAAGGACTCCATGTTCGGGATGGAGCGCATCGCGATCAATTGCGCCGGTTGCGACAGTCATCTGGGCCACGTCTTCAACGACGGCCCCGCACCGACCGGATTGCGCTACTGCATGAACTCGGTGGCGCTGCGCTTCGTGCCGCGCCACACCGGCTGAGGCGACGCGGCCACGGCACCACCGCGACAACGGCATCATCACGTTCGTGCGCGCATAACCAGATGGCCATCTTCGTGTTGGTCTGTCTGCGGGAGAGCATCTGCATGAAACGTCTGATCCGGTCTGTGCTTGCCTCGCTGTCGGTTGCGTCGCTGTCACTGATTTTCCCCGCGCTGGCGCAGGCGGCTGATGGCTACGTCACCGGCAACGTCAACCTGCGCGCGGGGCCGGCGCCGGACTACCCGCTGATCGCACGGATTCCGGCCGGCACCGAAGTGAACGTGCAGGGCTGCACCGAAGGTTGGGAATGGTGCGACGTGATCGCCTACGGCGACCGCGGCTGGGTCGCCGGCAACTATGTCGAATACGACTACCAGGATCGGCCGGTGCTACTGCCCACTTATGGCGAGCAGCTCGGCGTTCCGATCGTCACGTTCGTGATCGGCAACTACTGGGACAACTACTATCGCAGCCGTCCGTTCTATCACGAGCGTACGCGCTGGTATCGGCGCCCCATCGTGCGCCGACCGCCGCCACCGCCGCTGCGCCATCCATACCGGCCGCCAATGCATGGCACTCCCGGCTACGGGCGGCCCCCGCTCGACCGCGCTCACCCGCCGGTATTGCGGCGCCCGATGCCTGGGCCGATCACACCCGCGCCGGGCCTGCGTCCGGGGCCGGTGAACCGGTCCATGCCGCCGGACGCCCACTCGGGTCGAGCCGATGAAACCCGGCGTCCACCCGCATCGCCGCAACCCCAACGCGCCATGCCCCGCCAGCACCAGCCCGTGCACGAGACCGCTGCACTACCGGGTGCCCGGCCATCGAGCCAGCGTCCTGAACAGGCTGTGCGTTCCGCGCCCCCAGGCAAACCGGAAAAGGGCAAGTCGAGGACAGGCGACAAAAAAGACGACCAACGCGGCCATTGATCAGGCAGTCGGTTGAGGGACGTGGGAGGTGCCGACACAGTGGCGGCACCTCCCAGTCTGTCAATATGGACGTCTATTTGAGTCCTGTCTGGAAACATTGAAATGGGCCGACGCACGGCTTTCGACCATGCTCACCTCGCTCCGCTACGCCGTGGCGTGACAGCGTCCGCAACGCACGCATCACATCTCATCCACGCATGGCCTAGGAAGCTGCCCGAGCCCGATGGCCAGGGTTTTCGTGCTGACGTCGGTCGGTCACCCAACAACGACGGGAGTTGAAATGAGAACCGTGATGGAAGCCTACCGCCGGCAAGTGAACCGGCAAAAACAGAAAGGTGGCATCGGCTGGATCCTGCTGTGGTTGCTCGGCATCCCGATCCCCGTGCTGATCGTGCTGTTCCTGTTGCGCGGCTGCACCTGATGCGCCTGCACACGAGCCCTTCATCGACCGTTGCCGAAACGAGCACGTACAGCCGGAGAAAAACATGGCGATAGAAATCGAACGTACCGCAGTGGTGGATGTGGTGCATCCAACCATGAACTGGGGCGCGATCATTGCCGGCTGGCTGGTCGCTGTCGGCATCGCGTTCCTGCTGTATGTCGCCGGGCTGGCGATGGGATTTTCCGCGTTCGACCCGCAAGATGCCGGGGCCACCGCCAAGGGCATCGGCATGGGTACATGCGTGTGGCTGGTGCTGACGTGGGTGGTTTCGCTGCTGCTCGGCGGCATGTTTGCCAGCTGGTTCGACGGCAGGGACGATCAGACCACCGGCGTGATGCACGGCGTCACCGTGTGGGGGCTTTCGATCGCCGCGTCGGGCTTGTTGCTGGCGCTCGGCATCGGTGGCGCGATCGGCAGCGGTGCCAACCTGGTCAGCGGCGCACCCGGCGGCATGCACGGTCACGGCATGGCTCACCGCGGTGGCTCCGCCATGGGCGGTGACGCCAGCACGCTGCTGCAGGCACAGCTGATGCAGCAGGTCCGGCAAACCGGCAGCGCCAGCGTGGCACCGGCGGACACGGCGCAAGGTATGGGGATGCGCAACGCGACGCCCAACCTCGATCCACGCACGGCGAATGCGGCCACCATGGCGCTGCTGGCCGATCACCCGGAGACGGCCAAGGCGTTGCTCGGTGCCAATACCAGCATGTCGCAAGCCGACATCGACAGCACCGTGCAAGGTCTGTCCGCCCAGGTGAACCAGGCCAAGGCCAATCTGAAAGCCGCCGCCGATACCGCTGCGCATTACAGTGCGATGGCGATGTGGGTGCTGTTGGTCAGCCTGCTGCTGTCGCTGCTCGCCGCGGCGCTCGGTGGCTGGATCGGTGCCGGGCATGTGCATCGGGTCCATCACCTGCGCCGGTATGCGCGCAGCGCGCCGCTGCGCTGAGTCAGCTCAACCCGCACCATGGCCACCAGCCGTGGCCATGGAGCGCGTAGCGGTCGGCCGCACGCTCGAATCGATTGCGTGCGCTGATTCCGCCGCACAGCAGATAGAGCGGCAGGAACAACGGGCCCAGCAGCATGTACTGATAGACATGCGCGCGTTCGTGGTCGGCCAGCGACACCGGTGGATCCACCCCCTGCCCGGCGCGATGCGCATACGTGAGGCAGCGCGTGTCCAGCCGTTCACCGGTATGCAGGATCACGTTGCCCAGGGTCAGCGCGCCGCCCGCACCCCACGGCCAGCGCCGTACCACCAGCGCCAGCTCGTTCGCCTGCCAGCGCAGGCGCGCGCCGAAGGCTATACCGACAAGCCCCGCCAGCACGCCGACAACGCTGTTCGGTAACGTCCACAGCATGCCGAGCACCCGTACGCCGCGTGACAGCAGGCGCGGGCGAAACCGGACGGGATGATCCTGCGTGTTCACCGGCGAGGCCTGCGGTTGACTTGGGTTTGTGCGCCGCCATCGCCATCTTGTCGCCATGGCGCCATGTGCGCGTTTCTTGTTGGAGTCTGCCATGAATACCCCACTGGCCATCCCGTGCCCGCACTGCGGCGCGCTCAACCGCGTGCCGGCAGAGCGGGCCGGCGAGCAGCCGAACTGC
Source organism: Rhodanobacter sp. (assembly GCA_041690935.1). GTDB lineage: Bacteria > Pseudomonadota > Gammaproteobacteria > Xanthomonadales > Rhodanobacteraceae > Rhodanobacter. Next base: position 6,224 of record JBEPVP010000084.1, on the reverse strand, counting down.
GGTCGCTGCAAGCAGGCGTTGTTCGATGGTCATCCGGTGGATCTGACTGCCGCGAATTTCGACGCGATCGCCGGTCGCGGCGACCTGCCGGTGCTGGTGGATTTCTGGGCGCCATGGTGCGGGCCGTGCGTGGGCTTTGCGCCGGTCTTCGTGCAGGCCGCCCGCCAGTTCGAACCGCGCCTGCGACTGGCCAAGCTCGACACCGAGGCGCAGCCGCAACTCGCGCAGCGCTTCGCCATTCGCAGCATTCCCACCCTGATCATGCTGAAACAGGGCCGCGAAATCGCCCGCCAGTCCGGCGCACTGAACGCGGCGCAGCTGCAGCAGTTCGTCGAAGCGGCGCTCGCACGCAGCTGATCCGCCGGTTCAATCCCTGCGCCTGGCAGCCCTGCCGAACGGGCCGAGCCCGGCGGCCTGCCAATGCAGCCATTCGATCACCGCGGCGACCGCTGCACGCGGCTTCGCTGGCGGCCGCACGATCCAGTACGACGACCCCAGCGGCACGCTGAGCTCGCCGAATGGACGCATCAGGCTGCCATTCGCCACGTCGTCTTCCGCCAGCCGGTGCCGTGCCAGCGCCACGCCCTGCCCCTGCATGGCCGCGCGCAGCACCAAGTCGGACGAGGTGTAACGCGCGCCGCCCTGCAATGCCAGTTTCGCTGGCCCGTGCAGCTGTCGCCACAGTTCCCACGCCGCCTGCGGATCGCGGTCGCGCAGCAGGCGCAGGCCGGCCAGTTGCGCCGGCCTGGATGGACGTCCGGACGTCTGCCACAGCGCCGGACTCATTACCGGATACAGGGCGTCGTCCATCAAAGCCTCGGCGTGCAGCTCCGGCCACGGCCCCCGACCCATGCGGATCGCCAGGTCGACGCGGCCGTCGTCCAGCGCATCCAGCCGCTGCTCCACTTGCACCGACAGCTCGATCTTCGGATGTGCCTTCTCCAGCGAAGGCAGCCGCGGCAGCAGCCAGCGGATCGCCAACGACGGCGAGGTGGACAGGGTCACCGCATGCGCGGGACGCGTCTCGCGCAACGCCGCCACGGCCTGTTCGATCTCGCGCAGGCCGGCCAGCGTGGCGCGGCCCAGTGCATCGCCCTGCGGCGTGAAAGTGAGCGCGCCGCGCCCGACCGATGCGCGCAACAGCGGCACGCCCAGCCAGCGATCCAGCTCGCCGAGGTGACGACTCACCGAAGAATGCGCCACGCCAAGCTCACGCGCGGCCGCACGCACGCCGCCACGGGCATAGACCATGGCGAAAGCACGCAGGGCGTTCAGCGGCAGCTCGTTCATGGTCGGAATTCTAGACCATACATTCCGCGGCACGCACCAGCAGGCGGTTGGATCATGCATCTCATTCGACCATTGCCGAAGGAGCACCATCATGTATCGCCTGTTCGCCGTATGCGGTTTGCTCTGCGTGGCCGCGATCACACCTGGCCCGAACAATCTGGTCGTATTGCGCGCGTCCAGCCAGGCCGGCTTTTGCGCCGCTCTGCCGGCGATCACCGGCATCGTGCTCGGCGGTCTGTTGCTGCTCACCGTGATGGTGCTTGGCGCAGGTCCGCTGTTCATGGCGCAGCCCTCGTGGCGGCAAGGCGTCACTGCTGTCGGGGCGATCTACGTGGGATGGCTCGGTGTGGCGCTGCTTCGCGCAGGCATCGCGCCACGGCCCACCCAGACCACGGCCGCCAGCCTGCCCCTGCCCGTCGGCATGCCGGGTCTCATCGGCTTCCAGTTCCTCAATCCGAAGAGCTGGGTGATGGTGCTGACCGTACTGGCCGCACTGCCGGCCAACGAGCCGCGTGACTACCTGGCGCTGGTTGCCCTGTTCGTGTTGATCCCCACCCCGTGCCTGCTGCTGTGGGCAGCCCTTGGCGCCGCGCTGTCGCGATGGCTGGCCCGCCCGTCGATCCGTCGCGGCGTCGATGGGGTGATGGGCGCACTGTTGGTCGGCTGCGCCGGCCTGTTGCTGATCGAAAACTGATTCCCTTCCCGGAGTAACCGCCATGACCCATTTTGCCGCTGTCGATCAACCGACTCACGTCCGCCATGTGCTGTGCCTTGCCGGTAGCCTGCGTCGCGATTCATGGAACCGCCGCCTGTTGCACGCGGCCACCGCCCTGGCACCGGCAGGCTTGCAGCTGCATGTCTACGAAAAGCTGGCCGACGTGCCGCTGTTCGACGAGGACCTCGAACAGCGCGAAGCGGCGGGCCCCGCCGGCGTGCACGCGCTGCGTGCGGCGGTCGCCGCGGCGGAGGGCGTGATCATCGCCACGCCCGAATACAACCACGCCATGCCCGGGCTGCTGAAGAACGCGCTCGACTGGCTCTCGCGCGAAAGCCCGGCCGGGGAAGTGCTGCAGGAAAAGCCACTGGGCGTACTCGGTGCCAGCGGCGGACCATGGGGCACACGTCTGGCGCAGGCATCGTTGCGGCAGGTGCTGCATACCTGCGGGGCGCTGGTGATGCCCAGCCCCAGCGTGTTCGTGGCGAACGCTGCCACACGCTTCGACGCCGATGGAAGGCTGATCGATGCGGCCCTCGCACAGTCGCTGCAGCGCTTCGTGCTGGCGTTCGGGCAATGGATCGAACGGGTCGCCCCTGCGGCCAACACGCTGGACCCGGCGCTGGCGCTCGTGCGCTGAGCGTCGCCGCGCGCCGACCATGCCTTTATGCACACTCCCGCCGCCCGGCAGCCGGCTACGCTGGATGCTTTCGTCGGCGAGGAAACAGCCCGTGCGCAAGTCCCTGCAAACTGCCCTGCTGGCGGTGTTCGTCCTGGCCGGCGTCAGCCAGGCATCCACGCTCGCCGCCGATACGCACAAATCCGCGGCAACCGAGGAGGCTGCCAGCAGCAACGGTTTCCACTTGCCGCCGCTCCCGGCCGATGCGCACGTGACGCAATCGACCACGGCGGACGGCCGCAGCCTCAAGTACACCGTGACCGTCGGCTCGCTGCCGGTGCGCGACGAGAAGGGCAGCATCACCGGCGAGGTGGTTTTCACCGCCTACACCATGCCGGGCAAGGGCCGGCCGGTGACGTTCGCACTCAATGGCGGACCGGGCGCGTCGTCGGTCTATCTGAACTTCGGTGCGATCGGTCCGAAGAAAGTGAACTTCGGCGTCGAGGGCGACAGTCCCTCCGATCCGGCGACGCTGCACGACAACCCCGGCACGTGGCTCGGCTTCACCGACCTGGTGTTCATCGATCCGGTCGGCACCGGCTACAGCCGGGCGCTGGTGGACGACAAGGAAGCGACCAAGCAGTTCTACAGCACCGACAGCGACATCAAGTATCTCGCGCGCATCGTCTACGACTGGCTGGTCAAGAACGGCCGCATGACTTCGAAGAAGTATCTGGTCGGCGAAAGCTATGGCGGCTTCCGCGGCCCGCGTATCACCGACTACCTGCAGACCCAGCTCGGCGTGGCGATGAACGGTGTGGTGCTGCTGTCGCCCTACCTCGACCCGGCCGCGTCCAACGACGAGAACGTGTCGCCGCTGCCGTGGATGCTCACCCTGCCCTCGATCGTCGCCGCGCGCCTGGAACGCGAACACAAGCTCACGCCCGAAGCCATGGCCAGCGTCATCGAGTACACCCGCGGCAAGTACGCCAACGACCTGATGCGCGGGCGCTCCGACCCGCAGGCGACCGCGCGCGTGGTGAAGAAGGTGACCGAACTGACCGGGCTCGATCCGCTGTTCGTGAAGCGCTCCGGCGGCCGGCTGGAAACCCAGGCTTACCTGCGCGAGGTGTACCGCGCCGAAGGCCGGCTCGGCAGCCGCTACGACTCCAACGTCACCGCGTGGGACCCGTTCCCGTATGCGCCGCATCAGCAGACCGGCGATCCGATCCTTAACGGCATCATCGCGCCGACCACCAGCGCGATGGTCGACTTCGTCACCCAGACCGTGGGCTGGAAATTCGACGGCCGCTACAACGCACTAAGCTACGCGGTGAACAAGCTGTGGCATGAGGACGACGATGCGCGCGAAGGCTCGGTGGCGCAGCTGCGCGAGTCGGTGGCGAACGATCCCGGCCTGCGCGTGCTGATTGCCCACGGCTGGGACGACCTGTCATGCCCGTTCATGGCCTCGGTGCTGATCGTCGACCAGATGCCGGCGATGGGCGATCCGACCCGCGTGCAGGTGAAGAGCTATCCCGGCGGCCACATGTTCTACGCGCGGACGGACAGCCAGGCCGCGCTGACGCAAGACGTGCGCGCCTTGTACGGTGCCAAGTAGTCGCCGTTAGCAAGAGATCGTGATGCAGGGCGGGCAACGGGCCCGCCGGATTTTCGGGACGTTGCAATACGAGGACGAGAGCGGCGGGCCCGTGCCCGCCCTACGAAGTCGGCTGATGATGCAGCCAATACTTCGCCGCGCCGCTCAGCGAATCAGCGCGCCACCGTGCTGGCGCGCACCAGGTATTGCACGCTGAACATCTGCTCCGGATCGGTCCACACACGCATCACCGCCAGTCCGGCACGCGCGGCCAGCGCGGCGAAATCCTCCAGCGAATACTTGCAGCTGTATTCGACCTGGATCGCCTCGTCCGCGCGAAACGGCACGTTCACCCGGCCCACTTTGACCTGCTGCTCGCGGCGGCTGACGATATGCGTCTCGATGCGCCCGGCCATCGGGTTGTAATGCGCCCGGTGCGCGAACGCCGACAGCTCGAAATTGCTGCCGATCTCGCGGTTCAAGCGGGTCAGCATGTTCAAGGTGAACTCGGCGGTGACGCCGGCGCGGTCGTTGTAGGCCGCCTCGATCAGCGCCGGGTCCTTCTTCAGGTCCACCCCGATCAGGATGCCGCCGGCATCGCCCATCTCGTTGCGCATCTTGCGTAGCAGCACCGCCGCTTCACGATTCTCGAAATTGCCGATGGTGGAACCGGGGAAATACACCACCGTGCGCCGCGGCGCACGCGGCGGAATCGGCAGCCGCAGCGACTTGCTGAAATCCGCGCACAACGGCTGCAGCGGCAACTGCGGAAACTCTCCGGAAAGACGCTCGACGCTCTTCCGCAACGGCTCGGGCGAGATTTCCACCGGCACGTAGGCGACCGGCGCGTGCAGGTGCTCCAGCAGCATGCGGGTCTTGCGCGCATTGCCGCTGCCGTATTCGACCAGCCGCACGTCACTGCCGAGGGTGTCGGCGATATTCGCGGCGTGCTCGTCCATCAGCGCGATTTCGCAGCGCGTGAGGTAGTACTCCGGCTGCTCGCAGATCTGGTCGAACAGCGCAGAGCCGCGCTCATCGTAGAACAGCCACGACGGCAGCCGCTTGGGCTTGGCGCCCAGACCGCGCTGGGCCACTTCCAGCAAATCGCTGATCGGCGGGCGACGATCGTCGGCGCTGACGCCCCAAGGTTGCACACTGCTCATCGGTCCTGTCCCAGTCGCAGCCCGGCGAATTGCCAGCGGGCATGGGGTGGAAAGAAATTGCGGTAGCTGGCACGCAGATGATCGCGCGGGGTGACGCAGGAACCACCGCGCAATACCCACTGACCGCACATGAATTTGCCGTTGTATTCGCCCAGCGAACCGGGCAGCGGACGGAAGCCCGGATAGCTGATGTAGGGCGACGCGGTCCATTCCCACACATCGCCGTACAACTGCAGCAGGCCCTCGCCAACCGTTGCCGCGCGCGGCTGAAAGCGCTGCTCGTCCTGCAGGTTGCCGTCGATGACGACGCCGTGCGCCGCCGATTCCCACTCGGCCTCGGTGGGCAGCCGTGCGCCGGCCCAGCGGGCGAACGCCTCGGCCTCGTAGTAGCTCAGATGACAGGCCGGTTCGTGCGGATCGAGCGCGCGCACGCCGGCGAGGGTGAATTCGCTGGCCAGGTCATCCTGCCAGTACAGCGGATGCTGCCAGCCCTCGCGTTGCACGGTGGCCCAGCCGTCCGACAGCCACAGGCCCGGCTCGCGGTAGCCTCCCTCACGCACGAAGGCCAGGTATTCGGCATTGGTCACTAGCCGGTTGGCCAGTGCGTGCGGTTGCACCAGGCTGCGATGGCGCGGGGTTTCGTTGTCGAACGCGAAACTCTCGCCGCGATGGCCGATCTCGGCGATGCCCTCGCGGCCATCGACAAAGCGCAGCGGCACCGTGGTCGCGACCTGCGGCGCGGCGATCGGCGCGCGATACGCCGGCCACAGCGGGTTGCACCAGAACGCGTGCTTGATGTCGGTCAACAGCAACTCCTGGTGCTGCTGCTCGTGCTGC
>JBEPVP010000083.1:0-15051 GCA_041690935.1 Rhodanobacter sp. | reverse complement strand
AAGACAAGTCTTTCGGGGAAAATCGCCCTGCTCGCCTGTGGGCATGTATCGGGTGCATCATAAGATCCGTGCGCATGAATCGATGGCACTCAAATCTGTTGATCTGGTTTTGGGGATATCGTGGGTGGTAGACGGCAAAATCGGCGCCGAGTCGAATGCCTGTATCTGAAAACGACCAGGATGATCGTATGCGCAATCTGGAAAGCACCAAACTCGCGATTGTGGGACTCGGGTATGTGGGCTTGCCGCTCGCGGTGGAATTCGGCAAGCGCTATGACACCGTCGGGTTCGACATCAACAGGAGCCGGATCGACGAGTTGAAAACCGGTCGCGATCACACGCTTGAGGTCGATGCCGCGGAGCTTGCCGCAGCCAGGCTTCTGCGCTTCAGCGCCGAACTCGAGGACTTGCGGGACCGCAATGTCTATATCGTCACGGTGCCTACCCCAATCGATAGCGCCAAACGTCCGGACCTTACGCCGCTGATCAAGGCCAGCGAAACCATCGCCCGGGTGCTCAAGGCGGGCGATGTCGTGGTGTACGAATCCACCGTATATCCCGGCTGCACGGAAGAGGTCTGCATCCCTCTTCTCGAAAAAGGCTCCGGTCTCGTCTACAACCGCGATTTCTTTGCCGGCTACAGCCCGGAGCGCATCAATCCGGGTGACAAGCAACATCGCGTCACCAGCATCCTGAAGGTCACCTCGGGCTCCACGCCGGAGACGGCCGACTTTGTCGATCGTCTGTATGGGTCGGTGATTACCGCCGGCACGCACAAGGCCAGTTCACTGAAGGTGGCCGAAGCTGCCAAGGTCATCGAGAACACCCAGCGGGATCTCAACATTGCCCTCGTCAACGACCTGGCCATCCTGTTCAACAAGCTCGGTATCGACACCCTGGAAGTCCTGCAGGCTGCCGGCACCAAATGGAACTTCCTGCCCTTCCGCCCGGGCCTGGTCGGTGGCCACTGCATCAGCGTGGATCCGTATTACCTCACGCACAAGGCGCAGGAAGTGGGCCATCATTCGGACGTGATCCTGGCCGGTCGCCGCACCAACGACGGAATGGGTCCGTATATCGCCGGCGAAGTGATCCGCCTGATGGTGCGCAAGGGCATCAACCCGGTGAAGTCTCGCGTGCTGATGCTGGGGCTGGCCTTCAAGGAAAATTGCCCCGACCTGCGCAATACCCGCGTGGTAGACATCATGTTGGCGCTGCGGGGGTACAACGTCGAGGTCGATATCCACGATCCCTGGGTCAATGCCGAGGAAGCGGAACACGAATATGCCGTCACCCCCGTCGCGCATCCGCAGCCAGGCAGCTACGACGCGGTGATCATCGCGGTTGGTCATCGGCAGTTCGTCGCCATGGGCGCCGATGGCATCCGCGCGTTCGGCAAGCCCGCCTCGGTGGTCTACGACGTGAAGTGCCTGCTGCCACGCGCGGCCGTCGACGGTCGTCTCTGAGCAGGATTGCATGCCATGAAAGTGCTGGTTACGGGTACCGCCGGTTTTATCGGTTCACACGTCGCGCTCCAGTTGCTGGAACGCGGCGACGAGGTGATCGGTTTCGACAACCTCAACGACTACTACGACGTCAATCTGAAGAAGGACCGGCTGGCGCGCTTCATGGCCCATCCCGGTTATACACACATCCATGGCGACCTGGCCGACCGCGAGGCGGTGGAAAGCGCCTTCCGCCGGCACAAGCCCCAGCGCGTGATCAACCTGGCCGCACAGGCTGGCGTGCGCTATGCGGCCGAGAACCCGCATGTCTACATCGCCAGCAACGTCACCGGATTTCTGCACGTGCTGGAAGGCTGCCGCCGGCACGCGGTGGAACACCTGGTATTTGCCTCGACCAGCTCGGTGTACGGCGCCAACACCGCCCTGCCGTTCTCCGAACACCAGCCCACCGAGCATCCGTTAACCCTCTACGCCGCGTCCAAGAAGGCCAATGAGCAGATGGCGCACAGTTACGCGCATCTGTACGACATCCCTTGTACCGGCCTGCGGTTCTTTACGGTGTATGGCCCCTGGGGGCGCCCGGACATGGCGCTGTTTCTGTTTACCCGAGCGATCCTCACGGGCGAACCGATCCGCGTTTTCAACCACGGCAGGCATAAGCGCAGCTTTACCTACGTGGACGACATCGTCGAGGGCGTGATCCGCACTCTGGATACGCTGCCAGCCAGGGACGGCCAGCCGGATGGCCATCTCCCCGACCCGGGGCGCAGTCGTGTGGCGCCCTACCGGCTGTACAACATCGGCAATGCCGAGCCAGTGGAGCTGTTGCGTTACATCGCGGTTCTGGAGGAATGTCTCGGGCGCAAAGCGGAAATGGAGATGCTGCCGTTGCAGGCCGGCGACGTTCCCGACACCGAGGCGGATGTATCGGAGTTGATTCAGGCAGTAGGCTACGCGCCGAAGGTTTCGGTCGAGACGGGCATTGCAAATTTCGTGAGCTGGTACCGGGAGTATTACGGGATGTGATCGACGACGCGGCTGCTTGATTCAGAAGCTGCGGCTCGATCCCGGAATGCTCGAACCCATGAACATGAGCGTTTTGGGGAGGTGCGTGAATGATCATCGACTATCTGGATGGCTTGGCGCCGACCCACGTCGAGGCGGATCTTTGCATCATCGGCGCGGGAGCGGCCGGTATCGCCATCGCGCGAACGTTCATCGGGACATCGACGAGCGTATGCGTCATCGAGGGCGGTGGACTTTCCGGTGAGGAAAAAAGCCAGGCGTTGTACGAAGGTACGTCCATCGGCAGTCCCCCGTTCGACCCGGGCAACTCCCGCATGCGTGTCTTTGGCGGCAGTTGCACGCTGTGGGGAGGCGGTTGCATACCCTTGGGCAGGCATGACCTGAGCCACCGGGAATGGGTCCCGCACAGTGGCTGGCCGATTTCGTACGAGGATCTCGAACCGTATTACTCGAGCGCGCGATCCTATTGCCACATCGATTCACATGACTTTTCCGATGGTTCCTTTCTCGGACCGCTGGCCCGCTCACCGATACCTTTCGACGCCGACCGGCTCGTCAATCAGATTTTCGCCCGCAGCCCGATCCTGTTCGGCCAGGCGTATCGATCCGAACTCGACGAAGCCCGCAACATCCAGGTGCTGCTGCACGCCAATCTGCTCGAACTGGTCCCCTCCCCCGATGGACGCGCGGTTCTCCACGCGCGCATTGGCGCACTGGGCGGACGCACCGGCGACGTTCGCGCGCGGCACTACGTACTCGCCTCCGGCGGAATCGAGAACGCGCGGCTGCTGCTGCTGTCCAACTCCGTCGTGCCGCAAGGGCTGGGCAACCAGCGGGACCTGGTGGGTCGCTTCTTCATGGACCATCCCAGCGGCAAGCTGGGGACCGTGGTCACGGATGCCCCGGATCGCCTGACCCGTCCTTACGATCGGAACCTGGGCAAAGGTCCGGCTCCCTCGTTTCCCGAAATCGGCCTGTCCAACGAATATCAGCGCAGCCGGAAGATCCTGAACGGACGCGTTCACCCATTCCCGGTCGAGGGAACCGTCCCCAAGGGGATTCGCGCATTGCGCGATGTTCGAGCCGCACTGCGGACGAATGCGCTGGATGAGGGTTCGCTGCTGGAGGCCCGGCTGTGTGCGGCGATGAAGAATGGGCCGTCCGGCGGCGAGATCGCGGCGACGGTGCAGCCGAGCCTTGGCACGCTGGCATGGCGACTGGGCCTCGGCGCGGGAGATATCGTCAAGGCCATGGCGCAGAGGCTGACCGACAAACCAACGGTGAAGAGCAATCACGTCGAGCTGATCGGCTTTTTCGAACAGGCACCCAATCCGGACAGCCGCATCACGCTGGCAAGCGAAATCGACGCCTTGGGGAAGCGGAAGGTCTGCGTGGACTGGCGGCTTACCGGGCTGGACCGGCATACCTACCGGACTGCGACCGCGCTTTTCGGCAGCGAGCTAGCCGCCGCTTGTGGCGGAGCGTTTCAGCCCGAAGCATGGCTCAGCGGCGACGACAGCGTGCCCGCCCAAGTCCACGGCACCGCACATCATCTCGGCACGACACGGATGTCTGACAGCCCTGATCACGGCGTGGTCGATCGTCATTGCCGGGTGCACGGTATCGACAATCTGCACGTTGTTGGCAGTTCGGTCTTTCCCACCGGAGGCTGGGCATTTCCGACCTTCACCATTGTCGCCCTGAGCCTGCGCCTCGCCGAGACCCTGCGCACGGTCCTGGCTGCCGGTGCCGCATAGCATGTCTGGCGGTGATGGGCACGATGCTCCGCTGCCGGATTTCGCAAAGGCGGGCGCGCTGGCTCTTGCGCATTGCGGCTTCGTCCCTCCCGCCGCTGGCGAGACTTGCGTGTTGTTGTGCGACAGCGCCGCGTGGGCGCCGCATGCGGCTTCAGTTGAGGCCCTGCTCGACGCCACTGAGCGGGCGCGGGCGGCATCGTTTCGTTTCGAACATGACCGCACGGCGTATGTCCTGGCACATGCGTTGTGGCGCGTGACGCTGGGCGCCTGCCTCGGTTTGAAGCCTTCCCGGGTGACGTTCGCCAACACCGCGGCCGGACAGCCCCAGCTACCAGGAACCGGGCTTGCAACCAGCTTGAGCCACAGCGGGACGTGGGTGGCGATCGCGATCTGCGCGGAGCGTACCGTGGGTATCGATATCGAAAGATCGCCACATACGGGGATCGACCAACTGATGTCGAAGATATGCACGCCGGCCGAGTGGGTCGATCTCCAACCATTGCCCGAACTGGCCCGCCACACGGCCTTGCTTGCACTCTGGACCCGCAAGGAAGCACTGCTGAAAGCGTTTGGCGTCGGACTTGCCGTGGAACCCGCGTCGCTGTCCGCCATGACGAGCGGGCCCATCGAGCCGCCGCCGTTGTCGTCCCAGGACCAAGCTCCGTGCCGCGTGATCGATCTCGATCTGCCTGCATCCTTGGTGGGGGCGCTGGCCGTACCGATGTCGGTCTCAGCTATCCGGCTGAGCTGGCTGAACAGCGCCGACCGCCCCTGAGAATGACGTGAATATGCCGTCATCCCGGCGTCTCTGAACAGCCGAACGGCTGGTCAGTTGGGATCCAGTGGGCTGGCAACTTCTTGAACATGCTGGTTTCAGTGACCAGCTGTTGAGCCACAGAAATGACGAACTTGCCGGACATTCCTCGGCCTGCTGCGCGTTCGGAAGGTTTTTCGCATCAAAAGTCGGTTTTGTGATGTGAATCACTAACCATGCGAAATTCCTCTCTGGACAAATTCACAAAATAGTGCTTGCAATCGTAAAAGTTTCAGTGCAGCCTTCACCCCCCCTACACGGGATGTAGCGGCAACAGGGGTAATTCATATGTTTCGGTCTCTGCGTCAGCGGATCGTGCGTTTGATCCTCATGCTCGGTCTCTGCGAGTTCCTGCTCCTGACGGTCTCGCTGAACCTGGCAATGCGCCTCAGGTTTTACCTTCACCCGGATGAGCTGGCGGAATTCTCCCGCCACTTGCCGCTGCGTTCGCTGATCTTCGCCACTTTCATTTTTCTGGGCGTGGCCGCGCTTGGCGAATACCGGGCGCACCTGCGTACTGGTCTCGCTGGCCTGCTGGCACGACAGGCGGTGGCATTCGTGATCGGCGGCGTCGGGCTCGTGCTGGCCTACTACGTCGTGCCGCAGGCTTACGTTGGCCGCGGGGTACTGGCCATCGCATTGACGATCGCCTTTGTGCTCATGGCGGCTTTCCGCATGTTGTTTACGCGCCTGGTCGCGATCGAGGGCTTCAAGCGACGCGTACTGATACTCGGTGCGGGTCAACGGGCAGCACAGATCCACAACGGTATGCGCCGGCGTTCGGATCGGCACAGCTTCAGCATTGTGGGGTACCTGCGCTGTTCGAGCGAGCCGGTCAGTGTCCCCGATCAACTGGTGCTGTGTCCGGATACGCCCTTGCATACGCTGGCGGCGCGCGAGCACATCGATGAAATCGTGGTCGGTGTCGATGATCGTCGCGGTGCGCTGCCGATGGACGAATTGCTCGAATGTCGCCAATCAGGCATCGCCATTACCGACCTGACCACTTTTTTTGAACGGGAATCCGGGCGCGTGCAGCTTCCCACGCTCGAAACATCCTGGCTGGTTTTCTCCCAGGGTTTCAATGTCACCCCACTGCGCCTGCTGACCAAGCGCTGTTTCGACCTGGCGGCCGCCGCGGTGTTGTTGCTGTTCTGTTCTCCGCTGATGCTGCTGGCGGCCCTGGCGATCCGACTTGAATCCGGCCCGGGACAGCCGATCCTCTACCGTCAGGAGCGGGTCGGGGAGCACAGCAAGACGTTCTGGCTCTACAAATTCCGCAGCATGCGCACGGATGCCGAAGGCGACGGCGTGGCGCGGTGGGCCAGCAAGGACGATGATCGGGCCACCCGTATCGGTCGTATCTGCCGCAAATTGCGTTTCGACGAGTTGCCGCAGCTATGGAACGTGCTCAAGGGAGAGATGAGCATCGTCGGCCCACGTCCCGAGCGTCCGCAATTCGTGGCCGACCTCGCGATCAAGATTCGCTTCTACGGCTTGCGGCACAGCCTGAAACCGGGCCTCGCCGGCTGGGCTCAGATGAGCTACCCGTACGGGGCGTCCGAGGAGGATGCCGCCGAAAAACTCAAGTACGACCTGTTCTACGTCAAGAATCACAATCTGTTGCTGGACTTGGTGATCCTGATCGAGACGGTCGAGGTGGTGCTGCTCGGTCGGGGCGCGCGTTGATGGCGCGGTGGCGTGCGCACGGAAGGCCGATCGCCAGAGCACGACCCGGTCAGTGCTCGCTGTCTGGCGGCCGCGTGTCGGCGGTTTTCAACGAATGCAGCGGTGAGCTGTGCCAGTCGACTACTTTGCCTTGCCTGAATCTGATCCACGACGGCCCGTATTCCCAGCGGTCGGCCTGGATGGTCATGGGATCGCCCTGGATGGCGCGTACGGTTTCCGCTGGCATCCCCAGCGTCAGCACGCGCGCCACGGGTTCCACGCGCGCCACGGGTTCATCGACGTCGCTGCCGTCGTCGTCCGATGAATTTTGCGGTGACGTCCCGGGTGACGAGGAAAGCGGAACAACACTCCATAGCAGAACGCCCACCGCCACCACGGCCAACAGCGTCAGCAGCCTGGAGCGTGAGCGCCGGGGCACGGCGCGCGCCTCCTCGGTCGAAAGCTGCACCTCGGCGCTCACATGGGCGTCAGATGCGGCAGGCCGCGACGGAAGTGCTGCACCCGGCAAGCGGCCATGCCGGCGCTGGAACTCCATCGCCGCGCCGTACTGGGCAATCAGTTCCTGCAGGACTTCGTCCCCGGGCGTATCACCATGAACAGTCGCGCGGCGATCGGGATGGAGCAACGCCACGTGCCGGCGGTAGGCCTTCTTGAACTCCAGCATGCCGCAGCCGGGGCTCAATTCCAGTCGCCTGTACAGAGCAAGAAAATCCGTCTCGTTGGCCAATGGTATTTCCCCTGGTTCGCCGCATGACAATCATGCCAGCTAGCATATTTAAACTTGACTTACTGTGAAACAGTTCGCAAAATCATTTTGCCAATTCAGGGGGTGTATTGGATGAACGGCCGTCGTCAGAAAGCCGCTGCCCGTCACCGCGGCGCCGGGATGGCCGCATGGTTGATTGCGGGGTCACTTCTTTCGCCTGCCCAGGCCGCTCCCGGGACCCTTGCCGGCCCGACCGACGCCCTGCCCCAACAACGACCTTCGTCTGCCCTGGGTGCCCATACCCTGCTCGCCCAGTCCGAAGGGTTCGGCACCAGTATCGCCGTAACCGATCCTGTCACGACGCAATCCCGCGGAAGTTCCCTGATCGTCTTCAATGGCGGTTACATGGGGAATGCCGGGCATCCCGTCGACAGCTATTCGAACAAGTGGAAACAGCTTGGCAGCGCGGTCCCGTACGGCAACGGCTACGGCGATCGTTTCGACGTCAAGGCTTACATCGTTCTGTCAGCCACAGGTGGGCCGCGTCACACGGTCAGTATCGTCAAGGGTGAAAACCCCGCCGGGGAAATCTCCCTGCCCTTCATCGAAGTCACGCAGGCCGGTGTGCTGCAGGACGTTGCCCGGAACTCCCCGTCGGCCAGTCTCATGGTGACGAGTGGCAGCGTGACCACCACCGGGCCCGCAACATTGATCGCGTTGTGGTGGGGAGACGGCGGCGTAACGCGCATGACGGCGGTGCCGAATAACGGGTTCGCCGTCATCGAGCGCTTCCTGATGCTTCCAGACAACAGCGGCGTTCAATGCGCCGTAGCGTTCAAGCAGGTTTCCGCCGCGGGTACCTATAACGTCAGCTGGACCGGGATCCCCGTGCAGGGCGCCCTGCTTTGGCTATTGGCATTCCAGTCCGGATGAACAGCCGTGACCGTACTGCAGCACTTCGTGGCGTGAGCTGATCAGCGAAACAATAAAGGGGAATGCGGGGGGATCATGCTAGGCAGACCGATGTCAGCTGGACAGTATGCCGAACTCCTGGGCCAGGGCCGGGGGATGGTGGCGCCGATGCTTGAATTCGAGCCCCGGACTTTCGTCTCCTGCTACAACCGAACACCCTTTCTGCTGCAGCATCGGCTGGCGGATCATCCACAGTTTTCGCTCACGCAGCTGTTCGCGCTGTGTCGGCGCATGCCCGCTGAAAACGTGCTGTATCGACGCGGAAGCATCCCTGGCGACGCCGAACTCGATACCTCCTACGATCGCTACGCTCTGGGATTGACTCTGGATGAGACGTTGGAGCAATTCGAGGAGAAGCGAGCTTATATCTGCATCAACAATCCCGAGCTAGACGCCGAATTCAAGCCGCTGATCGAAGGTTTGATCGCGGAGATCGCGGCGCAGATCGATCCGATGGATCCGTGGATCAACTGGTACTCGACCTACATTTTCATCTCTTCGCGCGATTCGGTTACGCCGTACCACATGGATCGCGAGATGAATTTTCTCCTGCAGATCCAAGGGCACAAGACCGTGCACCTGTGGGATCCGTCCGATGACGAGATCATGACGCCGGCACAGAAGGACTTGCTGCTTTCGCATGTCGGCGGTCGTCCAGCGTACAAGCCGTCGTTCGAATCGAAGGCGATGAGCTTCGAATTGCGGCCCGGCCATGGCGTGCATCATCCGTTCATCGCGCCACACCGCGTGCATACCGGACCTCAGCTCTCCGTCTCGCTGGCTGTCACGTTTCGCACGCGCCGGTCCGACATGTGGACCGACGCGCATCGGTTCAACGCACGCGTGCGCGGACTCGGCCTGCGTCCGGGCCCCGTGGGTCGGAGCGAATGGGTGGACCGCGCCAAGTGCGGTCTGGCGCGGATCGGCCAGCGGATACATCGCAAGCTGGCCAGCTGACCGCGGGGAGCGGCAGGGCGCGACAAACGCAATGGCCGGGGGCTGGCTAGTGAATTCAGATCAGGAAGATTTCAAGCAGCAGATGTAACCCAGGAGAGCTCGACCGGAAATTCGTCGCTTGCAGTACAGGGGAGTGAAATCATGAACGCCGTCACGGCCACGTCCATCGATGTCGACTGGGAGCAATCAGGCCAGCGGCTGTTCGACGTATTGCCCTCCCGCCTCGACGCGTCTGCCGTTCGCTGGGCGCGCGGGGAATATGCGCTCGACGAGGGTCTGGTCGCCGTTCTGGCGGAATGCGCCGAGCGGCACTCGACGAATCTAGCCGCGATCGTTTGTGCCGCGCTGGCGTTTGTCGAATCGCGGCTGACCGGCGCCGCTTGCGTTGTCGCGACCCGCATTCTTCCTGGCGGGTCGCGGCAGGCGTGGATCGAGGTACCCCGGGCGGGCGACCGCGACGCATGGCTTGGAACCTTTTTCCAGGCAATGGACAAGGCGCCGGACAGCATGGGCGACAGCGCCTGGGGCGTTGCGGAACATGCCCGATCCGGCCCTCAACCATTCGACGGCCCGCATGCGCCAAGCAGCCAGTGGCAATTGCTCAGCACCGTGCCAGCGCGGCTCAGGGTGAATTTTCGCGCGTCGTTCAACCGCACGGCGATCGACCTGCTTGCCCATGCTGTGCTGCAGGTCTTGACGGCTCTGGGCACGAGGACAGCAACTTCTCTGGAATCGATCGACGTCGTGGAACCCGGTGAACGCCGACGCATGCTCGTTGACTGGAACGCCACGGCCAAACCACGGCGCCCCACCGACACCGTGCACGGCCTGTTCGCCGAATTCGCGCAACAGCAGCCCGCACGCATCGCCATCGAGTCGCGCGACCTCGCACTGTCCTACGGCGAGGTCGAGGAGCGCGCCAACCGGGTCGCCGCGGGGTTGCTGGCGGCGGGTGTCGGAGTCGGTTCGCCGGTTGCGCTGCTGCTTGAACGATCGCCCGAGGCGATCATCGCGCTATTGGGCATCCTGAAAGCCGGCGCGGCCTACCTGCCGCTGGATCCGGGCCATCCATCCGAGCGCATCGCCTTCGCCGTGCGTGACGCACACGCGGCAATCGTGATTGCAGCGGCCGGCGCGATGCTGCCAGACGTTGCCGTGCCAGTCGTGTCGCTGGAGGCACTGGAACGCGGCACCGCGCCCGCAGCGCTGCCGGCGATCGATAGCCAAGCGCTCGCCTACGTGATGTACACATCGGGCTCGACCGGGACGCCCAAAGGCGCGGAGATCACCCACCGTTCGATCATCCGGCTCGTGCGCGAGGTGGACTACATCGACCTGGGTTCAAAGCCCCGCGTGCTGCACGCCGCTCCGCTCGGCTTCGACGCGTCGACGCTGGAGATATGGGGCGCCCTGCTCAATGGCGGCACCTGCGTGATCCACAGCGAGAACATCCCGACCGGCTGTGGCCTGGCCGACACGATCGGTCGGCACCGCGTGCACATCGCGTGGCTGACCGCGGCCCTGTTCAATGCGATCGTCGATGACGATGCTCAAAAACTGCGCGGCCTTGAACAATTGCTGATCGGCGGCGAGGCGCTCTCGGTCGCACACGTGCGCAAGGCCTACGCCGCGCTGCCGCATACGGTGATCATCAACGGCTACGGTCCGACGGAATGCACCACGTTCGCCACGACCTACCCCATTCCGCGCGAGCTCGCCGAGGACGTGCGCTCGATTCCGATTGGCCGTCCAATCGCGGATACCTCGCTCTACGTACTGAGCCCGGTCGGCGATCCGGTGCCGGTCGGCGTGGCGGGCGAACTGCATATCGGCGGCAGCGGGCTGGCACGCGGCTATCTGGCGCGTCCGGAACTGACCGAAGAGCGCTTCGTACCCGATCCATTCGGCGGCGCAGGCGGCCGTCTCTACCGCACCGGTGACCTGGTGCGCTGGTTGCCCGACGGCGTCGTCGAGTTCATCGGTCGCGCCGATGGCCAGGTGAAGATCCGCGGCTACCGCATCGAGATCGGCGAGATCGAGGCGGTCCTGCAACGCGCACCGGGAGTGCGCGCGTGCGCGGTCCTCGCGCGCGAGGACCGCCCGGAGCAGAAGCGGCTGGTGGCCTACTACGTCGCCGATGCCGCAGACACTCGCGCGCGCCATCTGCGCGAGCACCTCGCGCAGTCACTGCCGGAATTCATGGTGCCGGCAATCTACATGCGGCTGGATGCACTGCCGGTCACGCCAAACGGCAAGCTGGACCGACGCGCCCTGCCGGCTCCGGACAACCACCGTCCCGAGCTTGTCGATGACTATGTGCCGCCCGCCGGGCCGCTGGAGCGGCAGCTGTGCGAGCTGTTCGCCGACATACTGGGACTGGACCAGGTCGGCCGTCACGACCATTTCTTCGACCTTGGCGGCAACTCGCTGCTGGCAGTCCGCACCGTTGCGCGCATCCACGCCGAAGTGTCGACGGTGCCGAGCATCGCCGCGTTTTTCGGCGACCCGACAGCGGCCGCGTTGGCTGTGCTCATCGAGGGGCGCGGCAGCCGCAGCCCGCTGGCGGCCCGGCTCGCGCAGGGCGGCCACCGTACCCCGCATGAAACGGCCGAGCCGGTCGCGATCATCGCGATGGCTGGCCGCTTCCCCGGCGCGGCCGACGTCGAAGCCTTCTGGGACAACCTCTGCGCGGGCCGCGAATCGATCACCTTCTTCGGCCCCGATCAGCTCGATCCGGGCATCCCGGCCGACCAGCGCGACGACCCGGCATACGTCGCCGCACGCGGCATCATCGATGGGGTCGAGCAGTTCGACGCGGCGTTTTTCGGCATGTCACCACGCGAGGCCGAACTGACGGACCCGCAGCAGCGGATCTTCCTCGAACTGTGCTGGGAATGCCTGGAGCGCGGTGGATATGTGCCGGACGCACACAAGGGGCCGGTCGGCGTGTTCGGCGGCATGCACAACGCGACCTACTTCCAGCGTCACGTCAGTACGCGGCCCGACCTGGTCGAGAAACTCGGCGCGTTCCAGGTGATGCTTGGCAACGAGAAGGACTACCTCACCACCCGGGTCGCGCACAAGCTCAACCTGACCGGGCCGGCGGTCAGCATGAACACCGCCTGCTCCACGTCGCTGGTGGCGATCTGCCAGGCCTTCGATTCGCTGCGCGCCGGTCGCTGCGACATGGCCCTGGCCGGTGGTTCGTCGATCACCTGCCCACCGCGCAGCGGCTATGTCTCGCAGGAAGGTTCGATGCTGTCGCCGGATGGCCATACGCGCAGCTTCGATGCGCAAGCCCAGGGCACCGTGTTCAGCGATGGCGCCGCCGTGGTGCTGCTGAAACGGCTGTCGGATGCGCTGCGCGACAACGACCCGATCTACGCGGTCATCCGCGGCGCGGCGGTGAATAACGACGGCGGCGGCAAGGCGAGTTTCACCGCGCCAAGCAGTGCCGGCCAGGCCGCGGTGATCACCATGGCGCTCGGCGATGCCGGTGTCGATGCCCGCTCGATTTCCTATGTGGAAACCCACGGCACCGCCACGCCACTGGGCGATCCGATCGAGATCGAGGGCCTGACCCTGGCGTTCCGCCAAAGTACCGACGAGCGCGGTTTCTGTGCGATCGGTTCGGTGAAGAGCAATGTCGGCCACCTGGTGATGGCCGCCGGCGCAGCGGGCGTCATCAAGACCGCGCTGGCGTTGACCAGTCGCCAGCTGCCGCCTTCACTGCATCTGCGTACAACGAATCCGAAGATCGACTTTGCCGGCTCGCCGTTCGTCGTCAACGACTGCCTGCGCCCGTGGCAAGCCGACGGCGCGCCCTTGCGCGCAGGAGTCAGCTCGTTCGGCGTCGGTGGTACCAACGCGCATGTCATCCTGGAAGAGCCACCGGCACGACCGCCGTCCGATGCCGCGGACGGAGCGCAACTGCTGCTGCTTTCCGCGCGCTCGGCGGCAGCACTGGGCAACGCTGCCGCGCAACTCGGCAGCCATCTCGACCTGCAGCCGGATGGCAACCTGGCGGATGTTGCCTGGACCCTGGCCAACGGACGCAAGGCGTTCGGGCAACGGATCCACGTGGTGGCCGCTGACGCGGAAAATGCGGTGGCGCGGCTGCGTGAAGTCGCGGCCAATCCGGTCGCACGGACTGCTCTGAATCCCGCGCCGGGTATCGTCTTCATGTTTCCGGGCCAGGGCTCGCAGTACGCCGGCATGGGCCGCGCGCTGTACGCGAGCGAGCCGGTGTTCCGGGCCGCGCTCGACGAGTGCGCCGCGTGCCTGCACGAGGAACTCGGCTTCGACCTGCGCGAACGGATGTTCGACGACGATGCGGATGCGCTGCGTGCGACCGCCTTGACCCAGCCGGCGATCTTCGCCTTCGAATACGCGCTGGCGCGGCTGTGGATCGGCGTCGGCATCCGTCCCGCGGCGATGATCGGCCACAGCGTCGGCGAGTTCGTCGCGGCGGTGATCGCCGGCGTGATGAGCCTCGCCGATGGCGCGCGACTGGTGGCGCGGCGCGGCCGCCTGATGCAGGCCTTGCCGGCCGGCTCGATGCTGTCGGTACGGCTCGACGCCGCGCAACTGGCGGCACGCCTGCCCGCCACGTTGTCGCTGGCGGCCGAGAACGCGCCGAGCGCGTGCGTGGTGTCCGGCGGCGTCGACGATATCGAGACCTTTCGTGCAGAGCTCGAAGCAGCGGGCATCGCCTGTCGCCTGCTGCATACCTCGCATGCATTCCATTCGGCGATGATGGATCCGGCGCTGGAACCGTTCCGCCAGGAGGTCGCAGGCATCGCGTTGTCGGCTCCCGGCATTCCCATCGCCTCGACCCTGACCGGCGCATGGCTGAGCGACAGCGAGGCCAGGTCGCCGGACTACTGGACGCGGCATCTGCGCGGCACCGTACGTTTCTCCGGCGCCCTGCACGCTCTGCTGGACAACGCGCAGCATGGCTTCCTCGAAGTCGGCCCGCGCGCGACCCTGAGCATGCTGACCCGGCAGCACCCGCAGAGCCGCGGTCGGATCGCGCTGGCTTCTCTGGCCGACACCCCGGCGAGCGAGCGCGCGGCATGGCTCGATGCCGTCGGGCAACTCTGGAGCGTGGGCGCCCCGGTGGCGGTGGACACGCTTGATCGCCGCCAGCACAAACGGCGCGTGCGGCTGCCCACCTACCCGTTCGAGCGCAAGCGTTACTGGATCGAAGCAGGCGCCCCGGTCGCGACAGCGCGAGCGGCGGCGGTGCCAATCTCGAACGTCATTTCCCTGCCGCTGCCGATGGATGGCACGCCGGCCTTCCCGGCACTACCCGAAATCAATCCGGAGCCATCCATGGCCGTCAATCCAAGCAGCGCATCCGCCACGTCGGCCCGACCCGCGCGCCTGCTAAACCAGCTGACCGCGTTGTTCGAAGATGTCGCCGGCAACGATTTCGAGAATGCGGACGTGGGCGCGAACTTCATCGAGCTCGGACTCGATTCGCTGACCCTGACCCAGGTGGCACTGCAACTGCAGAAGACCTTCGCGCTGAAGATCACGTTCCGCGAGCTGATGGAGTCGTGCTCATCGTTCCAGCGCCTCGCCATGCATATCGACCGCCTGCTGCCGCCGGACGCGCCGGCCGCCGCTCTCTCCACGCCGCCCGCCGCGGGTGTGCCGGCC
>JBEPVP010000082.1:0-15358 GCA_041690935.1 Rhodanobacter sp. | reverse complement strand
GCGGTGCCCAGCACGCGGTAGCGCTGACCCTTGTAGTGACGATAGATGCCGGCGGTGGGTTGCATGGCGTTCTCCGCAGCTCTTTTCATTTCGTCGCCGCGACCCCATTTCTGAAAGCCTGCGGTCGCGAACCGCCTATTCTACCCGCCTAGCCTCCAGGAAAGCCCAACGTGAGCGAAGTTGCCATTAGCCAGAACCGCAACCTGCCGGATAGTAGTGAACAAGAACTCGATCGTCTGGCAGAGCTGGCCGAGGATGTAATCCGTCGCGCCCGTGCCGCCGGTGCCAGCCAGGCCGAGGTGGCCGCCAGTATCGATACCGGGCTCAGCGTGAACGTGCGCCTGGGCGAGGTGGAGACGGTCGAGCACACGCGCGATCGCGGCTTCGGCCTCACCGTGTACTTCGGGCAGCGCAAGGGTTCGGCCAGCACC
This sequence comes from Rhodanobacter sp., assembly GCA_041690935.1. Classification (GTDB taxonomy): domain Bacteria; phylum Pseudomonadota; class Gammaproteobacteria; order Xanthomonadales; family Rhodanobacteraceae; genus Rhodanobacter. The sequence goes on along the minus strand of JBEPVP010000082.1, from coordinate 14,927 downwards.
GCCGATCTCAATCCCGATTCGATCCAGGCCACGCTGGACCAGGCTTGCGCGATCGCGCGTTATACCGAGGCCGATCCTGCGTCCGGGCTGGCCGATGCGGCGCGCATGGCCACGTCATTTCCCGATCTCGACCTGTGGCATCCGTGGGATATCGACACCACGCGGGCGATCGCGCTGGGCATCGAGATCGAGGATGCCGGCCGCGCGCATGCGGGGATCAGCAATTCCGACGGTGCCAGCGTGCAGGCCGGGCAGGGCCTGTCGGTCTACGCGAACTCGCACGGCTTCGTCGGGCGCGAGCGCGGCACCCGGCATGCGCTGTCGCTGGCGCTGATCGCCGGTAACGAGGACGGCATGCAGCGCGATTACTGGTACGACAGCGTGCGCGCGGCCGGCGATTTCATCAGCGCGAAGGCGCTCGGTGACAAGGCCGCCGAACGCACGCTGGCGCGGATGGGCGCGCGCGGGCTGTCGACGCGGCAATGCCCGGTGCTGTTTGTGCCGGAGCTGGCACGCGGCCTGATCGGCCATCTGCTGGGTGCGGTCAGTGGCGGCGCGCTGTATCGCCAGGCCAGCTTCCTGCTCGATCACGTCGGCAAGCCAGTGATGCCGGCGTGGCTCAACATCAATGAAAAGCCGCGGCTTGCGCGCGGGCAGGGCTCCGGCAACTTCGATGCCGAAGGCGTGGCGACCCGCGACAGCGCGCTGATCGAAGGCGGCGTGCTGGCGCGCTACGTGCTGGGGAGCTATTCGGCGCGCAAACTCGGGCTGGAGACGACCGGCAACGCCGGCGGCATCCACAACCTGATCGTCGATGCGGGCAGCGCCGAGCACGCGCGCGATGACTTCAGCGGGCTGCTCAGGCGGATGGGTACCGGCTTGCTGGTGACCGAGGTGATGGGGCAGGGCGTGTCCACCCTCACCGGCGACTACTCGCGTGGTGCGTCTGGCTTCTGGATCGAAAACGGCCAGATCGCGTATCCGGTGGAAGAGATCACCATCGCGGCGAACCTGCGCGAGATGTTTGCCGGCATCGTGGCGGTGGGCACGGATGTGGATCTGCGTTCGCACATCCTGTGCGGCTCGATCCTGCTGGAGCGGATGACGGTGGCGGGGGAGTAAGCCCGACGCGAGTGCGCCTGGTACGACAATGACCCCGTAGGGCGGTACTGCCCGCCGGCCTTTGTTGTTTTGGCACACGACCGGCAGGAGCGGCGGGCAGTGCCCGCCCTACGATTCGCGTCGAGCTGGAGTGGGCCTGCCCGCGTGCAGAGCCAGGCTGGCGGCATGTGTCGCAAGTTCACTCGGCAAAACCGCCCAAGGCTTGCTAGCATCGACACAACCGGCAGCCAGTCGGCGAGCCGACGACGCAAGTTCCGACTACTGAGGAGATGCGCATGAGCGTTCCACCCGAGTCTGTCATTCCGCCCCCGCCGAGCGAGCCGCTGGTGGGCGCACCGTCGGCCGAAGAGCGTCAGTGGGCGATGTTCGCGCATCTGTCCGCGCTGGCCGGCCTGGTGATTCCGTTCGGCAGCATCCTCGGACCACTGGTGATCTGGCTGATCAAGAAGGACACCATGCCGTTCGTCAACGACCAGGGCAAGGAAGCGCTGAACTTCAACATCACGGCAGCGATCGCCGCGATCGTGAGCTGGGTGCTGATCTTCGTGCTGATCGGGTTCCTGCTGTTGCCGGCGCTGGTCATTGCGTGGCTGGTGTTTGTGATCCTCGGCACGATCAAGGCGAACGAGGGCACCGCCTATCGTTATCCGTTCACGCTCCGCCTGGTCAACTGAGGCGCTGTTTCAGGACATGAAAAGGGCGGCGCAAGCCGCCCTTTTCATGTCCGCGGGTCACTCAGTACCTGCGATGGGCGGCGTAGAGCGCCAAATCGCGCAGCAGTATGCCGCGTTCGCCCAGCGGCGCGATCGCGGCGAGGGCGATGTCGGTCAGTTCGGCCAGCCGCGCGCGCGAGGCGTCGAGGCCGATGATCGAGGGGAAGGTGGGCTTGTCGGCGGCGGCGTCCTTGCCGGCGGTCTTGCCGAGCACCGCCGATTCGCCCTCCACATCGAGGATGTCGTCGCGCACCTGGAAGGCCAGGCCGACGGCGTGGGCGTAGCGATCCAGCGCCTGCAGCGCGCTGGCGTCGGCGCCGCTGATGAGCGCGCCCAGCTGCACCGAGGCGCGGATCAGCGCGCCGGTCTTGCAGGCGTGCATGTGTTCGAGTTCGGCCAGCGTCAGCGGATGGCCGACCGCGGCGAGGTCCAGCGCCTGGCCACCGGCCATGCCTTCGGCGCCACAGGCGCGGCCCAGTGCACGCAGCATCGCCATCCCGGTGACAGCGTCGATCCGCTGCATCGGGTCATCCGCCAGCAGCTCGAATGCCAGCGCCTGCAGCGCGTCGCCAGCGAGGATCGCCATCGCCTCGCCGAACACGATGTGGCAGGTCGGACGGCCGCGGCGCAGCGCGTCGTCGTCCATCGCGGGCAGGTCGTCGTGCACCAGCGAGTAGGCGTGGATCAGTTCCACCGCGCAGGCCGCCGCGTCGAGCTGCGGGCCGTCTTCGCCGAGCGCGTGCGCGGCCGCGTAGACCAGCAACGGGCGCAACCGCTTGCCGCCGCCGAGCACGGCGTAGCGCATGGCGCGATGGAGTTCGGCGGGGGAGTGTCCGGCCGGCGGCAGGCTGGTGCTCAGTGCCTGTTCGGCACGAACCACCAGCGCTTGCAGGGCCGGACCAAGCTCAGAGTTCGGGTTCAAACGGCTGGGCGCTGTCAGGGGCATCGGGATCGAGCAGCAGGCGCACGCGCAGTTCGGCCTGCTGCAGCGACTGCTGGCAATGGCGGAACAGGCCGATGCCGCGCTCGAACGAGGCCAGTGATTCGTCGAGGCTCAGCTCGCCGCCTTCCATTTTCGCGACCAGTTGCTCCAGCTCGTCGAGCGAGTGTTCGAAGTCGACGACGGGCGGGGTTTTGCTGGATGCGGGAGCGGTCTTGGCCATGGCCCGCAACGCTAACGCAGCGGGCCTCCGGAATCAATCTGCGCAAGCCGCGGAAAGCGCTTTGCGTGACCTGGATCAGCGGCCCGGACGCCACGTTGGCAGCGTGTCGGCCTCTCGGAAAATTTCGGCGCCGCGGGCGCTGAGCCAGCGATCGGCCACGGCGATCAGTTCGTCGCCGGCATACAGCAGCGGGCAGGCGTTGCGCTGCCACGGCGGCAGCAGCGCCTGCTGGAACAGGTCGCGCAGCTCGCGCGTGTGCGCGTCGCCAGCAGGCTTGATGCGCTCGCCGCCGCGGCGCAGGCGCACGCTCAGTGGTTCGGTCAGGCGGGCGTTTGCATCGGTCAATGACAACCGGCCAGCATCCGGCAGCGCCAGCGACTCACCGCGCCAGCTCGACGTCCAGTCGGCGGCGATCACGGGTTCGGGCCGCAGCGCCCACAGTCGTCCCTTCCAGATATGCAGCTCGGCACCGGCCCAGCGGATGCACGGCAACCGGCCCGGGCGCGCGCCGCATTGACGTTCGATCTGGTGGCGCTGCGCGGTGGTGGGCGCGGACAGGCCGCGTGCGTGCAGCCAGTGGTCGAGTAGTGGGTCGCGCAGCGCGGCGTCCAGCGCGAGCCAGCCGGTTGCGTCCAGGCTGCCGCTGAGTGGATCGTGCAGCCCGTCGAATGCGGCCAGCCATTGCAGTTGCAATGCATCGGCGGCGGCGCGGCTGAGCGCGGCGCTGTGCACGATCGAGTCCACCGCCTGCGGCCAGTGCCGCAGCAACCGCGGCAGGATCTCGCGGCGCAGGTGGTTGCGCGCCAGCCGGGTGTCGGCATTGGACGGATCGTCGATGCACGCGAGCTGGTGCGCGTCGACGTAGGCGCGCAATTCTTGCCGTGAGCGCGCGAGCAACGGCCGCCACAACTGGCCGCGACCGAACGGGCGCAGCGTGCGCATGCCGCCCAGTCCATCCGGGCCGGCGCCGCGCAGCAGCTTCAGCAGCACGGTCTCGGCCTGGTCGTCGCGGTGGTGGCCGAGCAGCAGCCATTCGCCCTCGCGCAGTTGCGTGGCGAGCGCGCCGTAGCGCGCATCGCGGGCGGCCGCTTCCAGGCCCGTGCCGGTGCAGGCGTCGACCTGCACGCGCAGCACGTCGCACGGTATCGCCAGGGCGGCGCAGAAGCTCTCGCAGTGCTCCGCCCATGCTGCGCTGTCCGCATGCAGGCCGTGGTCGACATGCAGCGCGCGCAAACCACGCGTGCGTGCTTCGGGCAATTGCGCCAGCGCATGCAGCAACGCGCTGGAATCGGGGCCGCCGCTGTACGCCACGCACAACGCGGTCAATGGTGCCGCCGCCAGTGCGGCGAGCAGGTGCCGATGCAGCGGATCGCTCACTTCTTGCCGACGCTCGGGCGCACGTAGATGTGCTTGCCGTTGCCGATGTGGCGTTCCTCGGCGTCGAACAGACCGATGCCCTTGATCAGTCCGCTGAGCTTGGCGTAACCGTAGTTGCGCGAATCGAAATCGGGCGACTGCTTGCTCACGATGTTGCCGACCGGCCCCAACCCGGCCCAGCCGGTGTCATCCGAGGCGGCCTCGATCGCGCCGCGCAGCAGGTTCATCAGGTGCGTGTCGCCGCGCAGCTCCTTCGCCGTGCGCTGTTTCGGTGCGGCCTCGGTTTCCGTTGCGGTGGTGCCGGCCAGCACCTCGGTGTAGATGAACTTGTCGCAGGCGGTACGGAACGGCTCTGGGGTCTTGCGCTCGCCGAAGCCGTAGACGATGCGCCCGGATTCGCGGATGCGCGAGGCGAGCCGGGTGAAGTCGCTGTCGCTGGAAACGATGCAGAAACCGTCGAAGCGCTCGGTGTAGAGCAGGTCCATCGCGTCGATGATCATCGCCGAGTCGGTGGCGTTCTTGCCGACGGTGTAGCGGAACTGCTGGATCGGCTGGATCGAGTGGCGCAGCAGCACTTCCTTCCAGCCGTTGAGGTCCGGCTTGGTCCAGTCGCCGTAGATGCGCTTGACGTGCGCGGTGCCGTACTTGGCGATCTCTGCAAGCAGGCCTTCGACGATTGCTGGTCGTGCGTTATCGGCATCGATCAGTACGGCGAGCTTGGTGGTGTCGTGGGCCATGATGACTCCCGCAAGTGTTCGAGATTACGATGTTAGCGCGGCGGACCACGTTCTTGCCGGGACTGACCATGGCCAAGGTCGAGGCTTTGGAGTCTCAGCGAAGGACGCCGGTGTCGCGCAGGGAGTGCTTCAACGTCTTGACGTCGTACCAGCCGCTGAACTTCTTAATCAAGTGCCCGTGGCGGAAAACGTAGAACGTTGGCATCGCCCAGCTGTCGAGCTTTGACCACTCGCTGTTCTGCCACGCGATGTGGATCGGTTGATCCGGAAACTCACGGTTCCAATTCGTGACGGAGCTGAAGGATTCCCGTTGGCTGGCAAGCCAGATCGCATGGTTGGCGAAGAGTGGTCGCAGTTGCGCGTCCGCCGCGATGGCGCGCGCCGCATCCTGTGAGAAGTGGCAGGATGCGACCACCACGATGCGCAGCGGCGTCGACAGATCGAAAGCCTCGCGAGCCATGGTTTTGCCTTGCTTGCTCACCGTCAATGCGGTGGGCCATCCGTGATGCAAGGTGGCGTTTTTGTGCAGTATCGGCACGATGTCCGCGCCCGCACCGGGATGCTGCCGTGAGAGCACATCGGCTTCGGCGAACTGACGGGTGGTCAGCAGGATCTGATGCAGGCTTGCATAGTCCTTGTCATCGGTCATGTTTCGCCGCTGCATCTCAGCCAGATCCCATTCCAGCTGCGCGACATGCGTCGTGTCTGGCGCATAGAACACCGCCTCGTCGGCAGCGCGTTTGAGCAGCCTCAGATCGGGATGGCTGATCGAGCGTATGTGTTCCGGCAGCTGATGGTTGGAGAAAAGGCGATCGTAGTCTTGCATGCTGAGTTCAGCGCGCTTGGCATCCGACATGGAGAAGTCAGGTTTCCGCAAGACCAGTTCGTCGTAGCGCCGTTCGATTTCGCTTTCCGGGCAGGTTGCGACGACGCACTTCCGAGATACGGCATCCATGGCGCGTTCACGTTCGCGGCGGGATTGCTCCGATGGCGTCAGTCCCTCTCCTGGGGCGTATTTTTCTGCCCCGAACAGGGCGAGGAGCTGGGTAACTTGCTGATGGGTCAGCTCATTCTGCGAATCATCGAGAGACAAATTTCTCAACCCGTGATCACCGAAATCCAGCTGAGCGAGAAATCGTTTGCGTCCGCCCGGTGACAGACGATCCAGTGGCGAGATGCCTGGTGGCGTGTCTTGCAGATAACGTGTCAGTTCCGCTTTGGAGGCAATCGGCGCTTGCTTGGCTGTTGCCGGCACCATGACCAGCATCGAGGAAAACCAGACGATCGAGGCGGCAAGCGGTAGACGGTTCATGGACGATCCTTGTGTGCTTTCGGTCGATGCGACCGATCAAACCAGACTCAAGTTGCCTTTGTGGAAAACCGTCGGCTCCCAGCCCTCGTCAGCGGTGTCCATCGGACGACGGGCTGACCGATCCGGGGTGCAGTGCGCCAAGCTACTCCTGATACGCGCCGTAGCTGCGCAGGCGCTTGTAGCGTTGTTCCAGCAGGTCGCTGACCGGCATCGCCTGGAGTTCGTCGAGCTGTTTCAGCAGCACGGCTTTCAGGCGCACGGCCATCGAGCGCGGGTTGCGATGGGCGCCGCCGAGCGGCTCGCGCACCAGCTTGTCGATCAGCCCCAGCTCCAGCAGGCGCGGGGCGGTCATGCCGAGCGCCTCGGCGGCGTCCTTGACCTTGTCCGGGCTCTTCCACAGGATCGAGGCGCAGCCCTCCGGCGAGATCACCGAATAGGTCGAGTACTGCAGCATCAGCGTGCGGTCGCCCACACCGATCGCCAGCGCGCCGCCGGAGCCGCCTTCGCCGATCACGGTGCAGATGATCGGCACTTTCAGCTCGGCCATCTCCAGCAGGTTGCGCGCGATCGCCTCGCTCTGTCCGCGTTCCTCGGCGCCGACGCCGGGATAGGCGCCGGGGGTGTCGATCAGGGTCAGCAGCGGCAGGCCGAAGCGTTCGGCCATCTTCATCAGGCGCAGCGCCTTGCGGTAGCCCTCGGGGCGCGGCATGCCGAAGTTGCGGCGCACCTTGTCCTTGGTGTTGCGGCCTTTCTGGTGGCCGATGATCATCACCGGCCGGCCGCTGATGCGGCCGAGGCCGCCCACGATGGCGGCGTCTTCGGCAAACATGCGGTCGCCGGCCAGCTCGTGGAACTCTTCGCAGATCACGCCGATGTAGTCGAGCGTGTACGGCCGCGCCGGGTGGCGTGACAGCTGGGTGGTCTGCCACGAGTTGAGGTTGCGGAAGATCTCGTTGGTCTTGAGCTTGAGCTTCTCGCGCAGCCGGCCGACTTCCTCGTCGATATCGAACGCCTGGCCGTTGCTGGCGTGGCGAAGCTCTTCGATCTTCGCGTCCAGTTCGGCGATCGGTTGTTCGAAATCGAGGAAGTTGGGATTCATTCGCTGCTTTTCATGGCACAGAAGCGGCTCAGTATAGCGTTACGCGGAAAAACACGAGAACGGCGCCGTATGGCTGTGACGGGGTCGACACAGGCCTGCCGCGGGCCGGCGATTGCGCTATCGTCCGCCCCAAGCAAGCACTGTATCTACCGGATCCGACCATGCCGATCAAACCGCCTATCGACAACGCCAAGCTCGACCGTATCGTGGCCGAGGCACGGCGCAATGCCGAGCAACGCGAGCTGGGCTATCGCGAGCGCGCGCTGAAGATGTACCCATGGATCTGCGGCCGCTGCGCGCGCGAGTTCACTCGCGCGAGCCTGCAGGAGCTGACCGTGCATCATCGCAATCACGACCACGATTTCAACCCGCCGGACGGCAGCAACTGGGAGCTGCTGTGCGTGTACTGCCACGACAACGAACACTCGCGGCATATCGATCACGTGCGTGGCGGCGTGATGGAAGTGGAAGATGCGCCGCCGGCGACCGGCAATCCGTTCGCGGATCTGAAGGCGCTGATGGAGCGGGGACGGAAGTAGCGCTGCCTTAGCTCCTCCCCCTGCCTGCGGGGGGAGGTTGGGTGGGGGTGAGGCTTTTGACTTTCAGATCAAGGGCGAACCCCTCCCCAACCCTCCCCTGCGATGCAGGGGAGGGAGCCAGGCGGCTCAATCCTGCTGCTTGACGATGCGCAGGCGCGCGGCCTGTACGCCGGGCAAGGCGCGCACGGCGCGCAGCAGTTCGGGGATGGCATCGACGCGCCATGCCTCGCCCAGCTCGATGTCGGCCTGGGCGCTGCGGTTGCGGTAGCCGTGCAGGGTCACGCTGGCGCGGCCGCCGCGATAGCCGGCCAGGGCATGTTGCAGCTGGTCGACGAAGCCGGGGCCCACGCCGTTCAATTTCAGCTGCAGCAGGCGCGCGTGCCTGCGGCAGGCGTCGGCCAGTGTGCAGGCGCTGCGCGCGCGCAGCTGGAAGCCGCCGCCGGAGAATTCGTCGATGCGCAGGCCACCATCGACGATCAACATCTGGTCGCGTGTGAGCAGCGGCGCGATTTGCTGGTACAGCTCGCCAAAGAAGCTCACTTCGATGATGCCGCTGCCGTCTTCCAGCCGCACGAACGCGTCGCTGTCGCCGCGTTTGCGCACGGTGGTGACCATGCCGGCGACGGTCCACGGCGTGTCGGGGCCGCGGCGGAAACGGTTGTTGTCGCCGTCGTCGTTCTTGCGCGGTTTCGGTGGTTGGTAGCGGTCGATGATCTCGCCCAGCGGGCAGGTCGACAGCTGCGCCAGTTCGTCCTTCCACGGGTCGGTGGGATGACCGGACAGGTAATGCCCGAGCGTGTCGCGCTCGCCCTGCAGCTTCTGCTCCAGCGGCCATTCCGGCACGGTCGGCAGGTTGATCTTCAGCACCGGCGTGGCGCTGCCCATGCCGCTATCAGGCATGGCGGCGCCGAACATGTCGTTCTGCCCGGATTGCTTGTCGCGCAGGTGCTGCTCGGCGGCCTTGATCGCGTCGGGTAGCTGCAGCATGAGGCTGGCGCGGTTCGGCGCCAGCGCATCCAGCGCACCGGACAGGATCAGCGCTTCCAGCACGCGGCGGTTGAGCCGGGTCGGATCGACGCGGCGGCAGAAGTCCGCGAGATCAGTGTAGTGGCCGTGCGCGCGCTCGGCCACGATTGCCTCGCAGACGCCGTGGCCGACGCCCTTGATCGCACCGAGGCCGTACTGGATCGTGCGAGCGCCTTGGCGCGACGCATCGGACAAAGTGTCCGGCTCGATCGCCACGAACATGTACTCGGACGCGTTGACGTCCGGCGGCTGCACGGTGATGCCGAGCGCACGCGATTCGTTGAGGAAGGTCACCGCCTTGTCGGTGTTGTCCATGTCCGCGGAGATCGTCGCGGCCATGAACTCGGCGGGGTAGTGCGCCTTCAGCCACGCGGTCTGGTAGCTCACCAGCGCATAGGCGGCGGCGTGCGACTTGTTGAAGCCGTAGCCGGCGAATTTCTCCATCAGGTCGAAGATTTCGTCGGCCTTGGAGCCGGCGAGGCCGTCCTTCGCCGCGCCTTCGCGAAACTTGGCGCGTTCCTCCGCCATCTTCTTGGCGTCTTTCTTGCCCATCGCGCGGCGCAGCAGATCGGCGCCGCCGAGCGAGTAGCCGCCGACGATCTGCGCCATCTGCATCACCTGCTCCTGGTAGACCATGATGCCGTAGGTCTCCTGCAGGATCGGCTCGACGCGCGGGTCCGGGTATTCCACGTCCTCGCGGCCATGCTTGCGCGCCACGAAGCTGGGAATCAGATCCATCGGGCCGGGGCGATACAGCGCCACCAGCGCGATGATGTCCTCGAAGCGATCGGGCTTCGCATCTTTGAGCATGCGTTGCATGCCGGAGGATTCGAGCTGGAACACCGCGATCGTCTGCGCCTTCTTCAGCAGTTCGTAGGGCTTCGGATCGTCCAGCGGCAGCGCCGAGATATCCAGCGCGGCTGCGCCGGTCTTGGCACGACGCACATTGATCGCCTTCACCGCCCAGTCGATGATGGTCAGCGTGCGCAAGCCGAGGAAGTCGAACTTGACCAGGCCGACTGCCTCGACGTCGTCCTTGTCGTACTGGGTCACCACGCCGCCGCCGCCGGCTTCGCAGTACAGCGGCGCGAAATCGGTCAGCGGCGTCGGCGCGATCACCACACCGCCGGCGTGCTTGCCGGCGTTGCGGGTGAGGTTTTCGAGCTTGAGCGCCAGGTCGATCAGTGCGCGCGCGTCTTCGTCGTTCTCGTAGGCCTCGCAGAACTCCCGGACGATGCGGTCGGTTTCCTTCTTCGATTTTTCCGAGCGGCCCAGCGCGTCGGACAAGGTCAGGTCGAGCGGACGCGGCGGGATCAGCTTGGCCAGCCGGTCGACCTGGCCATACGGCATGCTGAGCACGCGGCCGGAATCGCGCAGTACGGCCTTCGCCGCCATCGAGCCGTAGGTGATGATCTGGCTGACGCGGTCGCGGCCGTATTTGCGCGCCACGTAATCGATCACCTCGTCGCGCCGGTCCATGCAGAAGTCGATGTCGAAGTCGGGCATCGACACGCGTTCGGGATTGAGGAAGCGCTCGAACAGCAGGTTGAACTGCAGTGGATCGAGGTCGGTGATCTTCAGCGCCCAGGCGACCAGCGAGCCGGCGCCGGAACCGCGGCCGGGACCGACCGGAATGCCATTCTGCTTGCCCCAGTTGATGAAGTCCGCAACGATCAGGAAGTAGCCGGGGAAGCCCATCGCGATGATGACGTCGAGCTCGCGTTCGAGCCGCGCGTCGTAGTCGGCGCGGGTCTGACCCGCCGCCAGCGGCGCGGTGGTCAATCGGTCCTGCAGACCTTGCCGCGACAGTTCACGGATATGGCTGTTGAGATCGTGTCCTTCGGGCACCGGAAAATCGGGCAGGTAGTACTTGCCGAATTCCAGTTCCAGGTTGCAGCGCCGGGCCAGCTCGACGCTGTTTTCCAGCGCCTCGGGCAGGTCGGCGAACAGCGCGGCCATCTCCTCGGGGGTCTTCAGGTATTGCTGGTCGCTGTACTCGCGCGGGCGCTTCGGATCGGCCAGCACGCGGCCCTGGTTGATGCACACGCGCGCCTCGTGCGCGCCGAAGTCGTCCTGTTTCAGGAAACGCACGTCGTTGCTGGCCACCACCGGCAGGCTGAGCTCGGCGGCCAGCGCGAGGGCGACGCTGTTCCAGTTTTCCTCGCCGTCGCGACCGCAGCGGGTCAGCTCCAGGTACAGTCGATCGTGAAACAGCCGGGCCAGCGGCCGCAGCTTCGCCAGCGCGGCCTCGATGCCCTGATTCACCGCGATGCGGCCGACTTCGCTGTCGCGCCCGAGCAGGGCGATCAGCCCGCTGCTGGCGTCCGCGCCCAGCCAGCCGGCCTCGATCAGGGCGCGGCCGCCGTGCTGCCCTTCCTGCCACGCGCGCGACACCAGCCGCGACAGGTTCAGATAGCCGTCGCGGTTCTGGCACAGCAGGGTGAGTCGCCACGGGCGCGGGTCGTCCGGCGCGGAGATCCACAGGTCGCAGCCGCCGATCGGCTTGATCCCGGCCGCGCTGCAGGCCTTGTAGAACTTCACCAGCGCGAACATGTTGCTGTCGTCGGTCAGCGCCACCGCCGGGATGCCATCGCGCACGCACGCGGCGACCAGCGCCTTGATGCGGATGGTCGAATCGACCAGCGAATATTCGCTGTGCAGGTGCAGGTGGGTATAGCGGACGGTCATGCAGGTTTACGCGGTGAATCCCTGCAGGCTAACCGGCGCTCCGCCCAGCGGCAAGATTGACTTCCGCGCGGTTTGCGCGGAGCGGGGCGGTGCCTCATCGGCCGGCCAGGCCTTTGCGACAATCAGTGTGCCAGGGCGACCGCAGGAACTGGCGCAGGCTCGCTGAGCAGGGCGTTGATTTCGGCGACCAGGCTGTCCAGCATGTCTTCGCCGTAACCGACATGGACGTGCGCGATGGTGCCGTCCCGATGCAACATCACCATGACCGGAATGCCCTTGTCGGTGCCGTAGGGCCGGCCGATGGCGCCATCGCGATCCCACGTCATCAACAGTCCGGGCAGGCGCGGTCTGAGCGCACGCACGGTGCGCACGAAGGTGCTTCGATCCTCCTGCGAGTTGACCGTCACCACCTGCAGCGACAGGCTGCGTTCGTTGGCCAGTTTCTGCAGGTTGGCCAGCACCGGCAACTCTTGCATGCAGTAGCCGCACCACGTGGCCCAGAAACTGATCACCACCACCTTGCCGTGCAGCGAGGCAACAGTCACTGCCTGCCCGTCCTGGGTCGAGCCGAGCGCGTCGGGTGGCGTTGCGCCGGGCAGCATTTCTGCGCTGACGGCGAAACAGAGCATCAGTCCGAACAGTGCGATCCCGATCTTGCGCATGTCATCCATCCCCCGATTGATGTTGCCAGCGTAGCAACCGGGACGGGATGGCGAAAGCCGTGTGTGCGGAGACTGGCGCAGTCAGCGGATATGAAAGCGCTCGCCTTGCTCGGCCTGGATCACATAGTGGGCGAGGCTGTGCACCGGCAACGGCTGGCGGTTGTAGTCGGTGTGCATCAGGCGGTTGTCGCGGACGTCGCCGGGTGCATTGGCAACCGTGGCGGACGCCATGACGACCGGGCTGGTCGGTTCGGATGGGCGAATATTGGGACGTAACATGGCACGACTCCTGCGGTCGATGAGTGCGCTGATGACAGCTGGTCGGCGTGCCTCATGTGGACAGGTCGGTGTTGCTGGTGCGTCCCTTCTCAGGCGGGGTTCCTGTAGTGAAGGATGCGTGCGGGCAGCAAAAAGTTGCATAGACTAATGGCCTATGCGGATCGAACTCATGCGTTGCGCGACCATGTCGTTTGCACGGCCGGAGCCGATGCCCCGCTGATCAGAACAAGCTCGATTGATCCAGCAGCCGCCGCACGGGCGCGAAGCTGCGGCGATGTTGCAGGCACGGCCCGAGCTGCTGCAAGGCGATGAAGTGGGCGCGGGTCGGGTATCCCTTGTGGATGGCAAAACCGTAGCCGGGATGAACGGCATCCAGCGCCACCATCAGCCGGTCGCGGCTGACCTTGGCCAGGATCGAGGCAGCGCTGATCGCCGGCTCCAGCGCATCGCCACCGACGATCGCGCGGCCACGGCAGGGCAGGTCTTTCGGCAGCTGGTTGCCATCGATCAGCGCCTCATGCGCCGCCAGTGCGAGGCCGGCCACGGCGCGGCTCATGCCGGCCATGGTGGCCTGGAAGATATTCAGGCGATCGATCTCGTCCGGTTCGATCAACACCACGCAGTAGCTCAGCGCGCACTCGACGATCTGCGCATACAGCACTTCGCGTTTGGCCGCGCTGAGTTTTTTGGAATCGTCGAGGCCGGCAATCGGCCGGCACGGATCGAGGATCACGGCGGCTACCGCCAGCGGGCCGGCCAGCGGGCCGCGGCCGGCTTCGTCCACGCCCGCAATGAAAATGCTGCTTGCGTTCGCCTCCTCTTCCCCTCGGGGAGAGGATTGAGGTGAGGGGCGGGTGCTTGCGGGAAACTCACCCAGCATGTCTTGCATCCACCAACTCGGCAATCGCCGCTGCCGCGCGATTGCCGGCGTGACCGTCCAGGCCGCCGCGCAAGGCCAGATGCAGCTGCTCGAAGGCAGCGACGATCACGCCGCGCCGCTCGCTGTCCCGGAACAGGGCGAGTGTGGCCGTGGCGAGGTTTTCGGCGGTGCAATCGTCCTGCATCAACTCGGGCACCAGCAGGGCGCCCTCGATGCCGCTGGCGCGGGCCAGGATATTGGGCAGCGCGTAGACGTCGGTCTTCAGCATCTTCAGTGCACGGGCGATGCGGTAACTCAACGGCGCGACGCGGTAGCCCACGACCATCGGCCGCTTGGCCAGCATCGCCTCCAACGTGGCGGTGCCGGAGGCCAGCAGCACCACATCGGCCGCCAGCATCGCCTCATGCGCATGGCCGTCCAGCAACAACGGTGTCGCTGCATCGGGCGGCCTGGCGGCGAGCAGCTCCTTGAGCCTGGCATGCACCTGCGGGTTGGCAGCCGGGATAACGATGCGCAGCCCCGGCAAGGCGGCGGCGACGCGGCTTGCGGCGTCGATGAAGATCTGTCCGAGCCGCGCCACTTCGGACGGACGGCTGCCCGGCAGCACGGCCAGCACCGGCGCCTGCTGCGGCAGCTGCAGGGCATCCCGCGCACCCACGCGGTCGGAAACCAGCGCAAAGCGATCGGCCAGCGGGTGGCCGACGAAGCGCGCATCGATGCCGTGCTTCGCGTAGATCGGCGGCTCCATCGGAAACAGGCAGAGCACGCGATGGGCGCTGCGGCCGATCTTCTCGGCGCGCTTCTCGCGCCACGCCCAGACCGAGGGGCTGACGTAGTGCACGGTCAGCAAGCCGGCCTGTTTCAGGCGCTGCTCCACGCCGAGATTGAAATCGGGCGCATCGATGCCGATGACCACGGCGGGGCGTGCCTGCAGCAATCGCGCAACCAGCGCCTTGCGCAGCCGCAGCAGTCGCGGCAGATGGCGGATCACTTCACTGAAGCCGAACAGTGAAAGCTCGCGGATGTCATACCAGGATTCGAAGCCCTGTGCCCGCATGCGGACGCCGCCGATGCCGATGAAACGCGCGTGCGGGTAACGCTGGCGCAGCGCGATGATCAGGTCGGCGCCGAGCTGGTCGCCGGAGTCCTCTCCGGCGAGGATGGCGATGAGTGGCGACCCGGGAGTCGGGAATGGGGAGTCGGGAATCGCAGGAGCCTCGTTTCCCGGCGATGGCTGGTCAATCACGGTCATGGCGTCATCGGACGCTGCAGGGCGCCGACATGATGCGGGCTGTTGCCGTGGCTGGTGACCATTCCCGATTCTCCATTC
>JBEPVP010000081.1:0-15422 GCA_041690935.1 Rhodanobacter sp. | reverse complement strand
GCCCGAGCTGCGCGACCACCTGCAGCAGTCTCGCGCCACCCAGTCCCGCCTCGTCGACACGCTGGTGACGCAGGCGGCCTGACGAATTGATTGTCGCGCCGGCGGCCCCACATCCTGCTTGTTCGCACCCACACTTGCAGAGATCTCCGATGTCCACGCCCGCCACGCCCGTCCCGCTCCGCATCGACTTCGTCTCCGACGTCTCCTGCCCGTGGTGCGCGGTGGGACTGGCGTCGCTGCAGCAGGCGCTGGCCAACCTCGATGGCGAGGTGGCGGCGGAAATCCACTTCCAGCCGTTCGAGCTGAACCCGCAGATGCCGCCCGAAGGCGAGGATTCCACCGAGCATCTGGTGCGCAAGTACGGCAGCACGGCGGAGCAGATCGACGCCAACCGCGCGGCGATCCGTGAGCGCGGCGCGGCGCTGGGGTTCACGTTCAACATGGATCGGCGCAGCCGTGTCTACAACACGTTCGACGCGCACCGGTTGCTGCACTGGGCGGAGCTGGAAGGTCGGGACCTCGCGTTGAAGCAGGCGCTGCTGCGCGCGTACTTCACCGATGGCGATGACGTGAGCGCGCATGACACGCTGGTGCGGCTGGCCGTCGAGGCAGGCCTGGATGCGGAACGTGCACGAGCGATTCTGGCCGGCGACGAATTTGCCGACGAGGTGCGCGCGCAGGAGCAGTTCTTCATGCAGCGCGGCATCCATTCGGTGCCGGCCACGATCGTCAACGGTCAGCACCTGATCGCCGGCGGGCAGCCGCCGGAGGCGTTCGAGCAGGCGCTGCGGCAGATCGCCGCTACCGCGTAAATCCCCTCACGCCTCGACGGCGCGCGGCGCCAGCCAGTGCGCGATCGGCGCCGGATGACCGAGCAGGTAACCCTGGCCCATCTCGCAACCCATCGCCATCAGCGCGTCGTGCTGGAGCTCGGTCTCGATGCCTTCGGCGATCACCTGGATGTTCAGCGCGCGGGCCAGCGCGAGGATCGCCGCCACCACCGTGGTGCTGCTGGTGTTGGCGCCCTTGTCCAGCTCGTGCACGAACGCGCGGTCGATCTTGAGGATGCGCAGCGGCAGCGAATGCAGGTAGCTCAGCGACGAGTAGCCGGTGCCAAAATCGTCCAGCGCGGCACCGACACCGATCACGCGCAGTCGGTCGAGGGTGGCACGCACGCGTTCGGGGTTGTCCAGCAACGCGCCTTCGGTGACCTCGACCACCAGCCGCGACGGTGACAGGCCGGTGCGCTCGAGCAGGCGGATCAGGCGCTCGTCGAAATCCGCGTGACGCAGATGCAGCGCCGACACGTTCATGGTCATGAAGGCGTCGGGCCGGCCATGCCGCAGCAACAGGTTGCAGCTGAGTTCGAACATGCGCCAGTCGATCGCCTCGATCAGCCCGCTGTCTTCGGCGATCTTCAGGAAATCGCCCGGCCGCAACACGCCGCGCTGCGGATGGTTCCAGCGGATCAACGCCTCGTAGCCCACCACCTGGTTGCCGTCGAGCCGGCAGATCGGCTGGAAATACGGCTCGAACTGATCGTGCTGCAGCGCCTGGCGCAGCTCGCCCTCCAGCGCCAGCACGTCGACCATGTTTTTCGCCAGCGTCTCGTCGAACAGTTCGAAGCGCTTGCGCCCCAGTTCCTTGGCGCGGTACAGCGCGATGTCGGCGTCGCGCAGCATCTCGTCGGCCGCGTCATAGTGGTGGTCGCCGATCGCGATGCCGACGCTGGCGGTGACCTGCAGATCCTTGCCGGCGATCAGCATGGGCGCGCTCAGCGCATCCATCACGCGTTGCGCGACGGCGGTGGCGTCGGGCGTCAGGTCCACATCCTCCAGCAGGATCGCGAACTCGTCACCGGACAAACGCGCCACCAGGTCGGGATGGCGCACGCAGCTGGCCAGCCGGGTTGCGACTTCTTTCAGCACCTCATCGCCGGCCAGATGGCCGAGACTGTCGTTGATGATCTTGAAGCGGTCGACATCCAGATACAGCAGCGCGCAATGTTGCTGCGGAGCGCGCCGGACTCCCGCCAGCACGCGCTCGATGCGGTCGCGCAGATAGCCACGGTTGGGCAGGCCGGTCAGCGGATCGTGCATCACCTGATGCCTGAGCTGATCCTGCATGCGTTCGCGCTCGGTGATCTCCTTGCGCAATGCCAGCGTGCGTTCCTCCACCCGATGTTCGAGCTGTTCGTACGCACGCTTCAGCGATTCGGCGGAACGCCGCCGGGTCAGGCTGTTGGCGATCTGCGAGGCGACGAAGCTGAGCAGTTCCTGGTCGGCCGGGCCGTAGACCACGGCGGATCGATAGCTCTGCACGGTCACCAACCCGATCACCTCGTCGCCGACGATCAGCGGCACGCCCAGCCAGCACATGGCCGGTGAACCCATGCGTCCCGGCGCGATCTCGCCCTGCCGCGCCAGCTCCTCGATGTCGGCGTTGTCGGCGCGCAGCGCGGTACCCCGGCGCAGCACGTACTCGCTCAGTCCGCGCGCCAGCGAGCGCGCGGCCGGCGGCGCCATCACCGCATCCACCGAGTAGGGAAAGGTCAGGTGCTGGCGATCGTCGGAGAGCAGCGCGATGAAGAAGTTCTCCGCGTTCAGCAGCTCGCCGACCACCGCATGCACGCGGCGATAGAACTCGTCCTGATCGATATCCGCGGTGGCCAGCTGGGCGATCTGGAACAGCGCCCCCTGCAGATGTTCGGCGCGTTGACGCTCCAGGATTTCCATCTGCAGGCCGCGATTGGCCTCGGCCAGTTGCACGGTGCGCAGCTGCACGCGCTGCTCCAGATCGTCCTTGCCCTGCTTGCGCTCCAGCGCAGTGAGGATGTGACTGCTGACGAACTCCAGCAGGGCCAGATCCTCGTCGCTGAAGCCGATGTTCTGCTGATAGCTCTGCACCACCAGCGCGCCGCCGGGCTGGCCATCGCGCAGCATCGGCACACCGAGCCAGTCGTAGCTGTCGGACCCGATCATGGCGATCGGCCCGGGAACCTGGTTGCGCAGTTCCTCGGCGTTGCCCATGCGCGCCTTGCCGTCGCGCATCACGTACCAGGTCAACGTGTGTTCGATCGCGCTCAGCGGCATCTCCTGTCCGTCGCCGGGGGATGTCGCATCCTCGACGTCGACGAAATACAGGAAGCGGATCGTGTCGCGCGCGGCGTTGTGCCGCACGATGAAGAAATTTTCCGCGTACATCAGCGTGCTGACGATCGCGTGGATGCCGCGCAGCATCGCCGGCATGTCGCGCTCGGAGCCGGCCAGGTCGGAGATCGCGAACAGCGCACGCTGCAGGTTTTCCGAGCGCTCGAGCTGCTGGTGCGAATGCTGCAATTCGGACCATTCCAGCGCCCGCCGCAGATGCTGGCCGGCCAGCTGCAGCGGCGCCGCCAGCTCGGCGAAGAAAGCGCTGCCGGTCTGCGCATCCTGCAGTTGCAACAGCAGCACGCCCGGCTCGGGCTGCTCGCACAGGCGGATCGCCACGCAATGCGCGTCCGCATGCCAGTGCGGCCGGTCCGCGTGACTCGCTGCGACCAGCCACGATTCGTCTTCCGTATCGATCCGTGTCGGTGGCACGCTGTGCCAATGCGCGGGGTCGTCCAGCCCCCACACCACGCAGGCCGCCGTGCAGCCGGGCCGCGCCAGCGCCAGCGCGGCGATCGCCGCGCCCACTTCGTCAGGCGTATGCGCAGCGATCAGCCGAGCCAGCCAGCTCAACTGCAAGGAGCCGTTCAACGGCGTCGCATCACCAGCATCCGCGTGCTTCATCAACGGAGTTCCCCCTCCCGGGCGCAACGGCGTCCCGTGGTTAGCATACCCCTTCGATCCCGCGCCACAACGTGCGCCGCAGCCGGAAAACAGCCAACACGCAATACCGATAAACTGTCGCCCTTGCACCCGGCAAGTGGCGCTTCCGGTGCGGCGCGCCTTTCCCGTTCTCCGCCGCCGCCACGCTTCACGCGTCATCCGCGCCACAGGTCCCCGATCCAGCATGATTGCCGACACCACCAAAGACGCCATCCGCGCCGCCTATGCACGCCTGAAGGACGGCCTGCCGGGCTTCCGCGCGCGCGCCTCGCAGGGCCGGATGATCGCCGAGGTGGCCAAGGCGTTCGGTCAGACCGGCGGTGTGGCGGTGATCGAGGCGCCGACCGGCACCGGCAAGTCGATGGCGTACCTGATCGCCGGCGTGGAAGTGGCGCGCTTCCAGAAGAAGAAGCTGCTGATCGCCACCGCGACCGTGGCGCTGCAGGAACAGCTGGTGCAACGGGATATTCCGCTGTACCTCAAGCTCAACGGCATCGAGGCGAAAGTGGCGCTGGCCAAGGGCCGCGGCCGCTACCTGTGCCCGCGCAACCTGGCGATGGCGGCGAACAGCATCAACGACACCGCGCAGATGGGCCTGGCCGGCTTCGACGCCGACCTGGTGCTGTGGACCAAGCCGCCGCAGGCGCGCGACAAGCAGGCGCTGGCGAAACTGCGCGCGGCGTTCGACCGCAACGAGTGGAACGGCGACATGGACATCGCGCCGGAACCGGTCAGCGACCTGCTGCGCCCGATGATCACCACCAGCGCCGGTGGCTGCACCGGGCGCAAGTGCGGGCAGTTCATGATCTGCCCGTTCTTCGCCGCGCGCCGCGCGGTGGACGACGCCGAGATCATCGTGGCGAACCAGGACCTGGTGCTGGCCGACCTCACCATGCCGGGCGAGGATGACGGCGGTGTTCAGGCATGGGGCGGGGTGATCCTGCCGCGACCGGACGAGACGCTGTACATCTTCGACGAAGGCCATCACCTCGCCGGCAAGGCGATCGACCGCGGCGCGGCCGAGGTCTACATGAGTGTCAGCGTGCGGCAGCTGAGCCGGCTTGGCCGGCAGGTGCATGCGGCGTACTCGCTGACCGACAAGGAAAGCCTGGGCAAACTCAGCCTCGACAAGGGCGACGAGAAACTGCAGGAACTCAGCAACACGCTGGAGGAACTGGAGAAGGAAATCCGCCTCGGCTGGCTGCCCGATCCGGCCGAGAGCGAACCGATGTATCGCGGCTCGCTGGGGCAATTGCCGCAGCCGTGGGTAGACCACGCGCGGGTGCTCAGCCTGCTCACCGGCGAGGTGCAGCGCTGGCTCACCGCGGTGCGCCGTGCGGTGGTCGAGATGACCGACGGCGGCCCGACCCAGGAAGCGCTGTCGCGCGAGTTGGGCATCGCGCTGGAGCGCATCGGCAAGCAGGCCAGCTGCTGGCGCGCGTGGTCCAGCGGCGATCCCGATGACGCACCGCCACTGGCACGCTGGGTCACGCTGGGCGGCGACCAGCAACTGGTCTGTCACGCTTCGGCAGTGTCTGCCGGCGGCCTGCTGCGCAGCGTGCTGTGGGGCAACGCCAGCGGTGTGTTGATGACATCGGCCACGCTGAGCGCGGGCGGCAACTTCCGTGGCTTCGCCGATGCGGTGGGTCTTCCTGATGACGCCGTGACGCTGAGCCTGCCCTCGCCGTTCGACCTAACAGCGCAGGCGCGCCTTGAAGTGCCGGCGATGCGCACCCTGCCGGACGCACGCGAGGCGCACGCCGAGGAAATCAGCGAGTGGCTGGCCGAGCATCTCGACTGGGACGCCGGCAACCTGGTCTTGTTCACCTCGCGCGTGAAACTCGACCGCGTGCTGCAGAAACTGCCGATCGCGCACGTACGCAAGGTGCGCGCGCAGGGTTCGCTGGGCAAGTCGCAGCTAATCGCCGAACACTGCGCCGACATCGAAGCGGGCAAGGGCAGCACGTTGTTCGGTCTCGCCTCGTTCGGCGAAGGCCTCGACCTGCCGGGCAAGCTGTGCGAGACGGTGGTGATCACCCAGCTGCCGTTCGCGGTGCCGACCGACCCGGTCGGCGCGACGTATGCCGAATGGCTGGAATCGCGCGGGCGCAACCCGTTCATCGAGGTGAGCATCCCCGAGGCGACGCGCCTGTTGACGCAATACTGCGGCCGGCTGATCCGCAACGAAACCGACCGCGGCCGCATCGTGCTGCTGGATCGCCGCGTAGTCACCAAGCGCTACGGCAGCGGCATGCTGAAGGCGTTGCCACCGTTCCAGCGCGTGATCGAGCGCAGCAGCTGAAGTTGCTGTGCGCCTTGCTCCCTCCCCTGCAACGCAGGGGAGGGCTGGGGAGGGGTAAGCTTTTGATCAAGCTCGAACTACCCCCTCCCAGCCTCCCCCTGCACGCAGGGGGAGGAGCAGAGCGTTCAGCGGTACCCCACGCCATTGCGAGTCCACACATGCACCACCGCATCATTCGCCTGCAGGACTGCCCGTCGCAGCCATGGAAGAACGGCCTCGGCCGCACCCGCGAAATAGCCGTCCAGCCGTCCGTGGTGGGTGGCGACGATTTCCTGTGGCGCGTCAGCATCGCCGAGGTCGACTGTGCCGCGCCGTTCTCCGCGTTTCCCGGCATCGACCGGCAGATCGTGCTGCTCGACGGCGGCGGCTTCACGATGACGCTGGATGGCGATCGTGTGCATGCACTGATCGCGCCGTTCGCGCCGTTCGCGTTTCCCGGCGAGGCGCAGGTAACGGTGGCGCTGGCCGGCGGCCCCACCCGCGACTTCAACCTGATGGTGCAGCGAGCGCACGCGCGCGGCGAGGTGCTGGTGTGGCACGCACCGGCCGCGCGCACACTTGATCCGGCGACGGTGCTGGTCTATTGCGCCCGCGGCGTGATCGATACCGCCGACGGCCAGCTGCATGCCGGCGATGCGTGGCGTCCGTCGGCGCACACCACCGATCCGCTCACGCTGCACGGCGATGCGCTGGCTCTGGTCATCCGCGTCGAGTCACACGCCAGCTGATCGACATCCGCGCTCGCCTATACTCGGGTCCACCATCCTGAACGAGGCGCCCGCCATGCCCGTACTGATTCTCGGACTGCTGCTCTTTCTCGGCGTGCACTCGCTGCGACTTTTTGCCGACGGCTGGCGCAGCCGGCAGCTCGCCCGGCTTGGTGAGAAGCCGTGGAAGGGCTTGTACGCGCTGGCATCGCTGATCGGTTTCGTGCTGACCTGCTGGGGCTTCGGTTTGGCGCGGCAGCATCCGGTGCTGCTCTACGTGCCGCCGCTGGCGCTGCGTCATCTCAATGCGCTGTTCACGCTGATCGCGTTCGTGCTGCTGGCCGCGGCCTATGTTCCGCGCAACCATCTCAAGGCGAAATTCGGCCACCCGATGCTGCTCGGCGTGAAGGTATGGGCATTCGGCCACCTGCTGGCCACCGGCATGTTGCACGACGTGGTGCTGTTCGGCGCGTTCCTGCTATGGGCGATACTGCTGTTCATCGTGTCGCGCCGGCGCGATCGCCGCGCGGGCACCGTGTATCCCGCCGGCACACTGGGCGGCGACGCGCTGGCCGTGGTGATCGGCATTGTCGCCTGGGTGGTGTTCGCGCTATGGCTGCATCTATGGCTGATCGGAGTGAACCCGATACCGTGAGGGGTGCCGGGAGTCATCTGCGCACGAGCGTCGACCTGCGCTAGAGTTCGTTGCATCCCCACCCGCGAGGAACGACACATGACTGGTTTCCTGCTCTGGTTGTTGCTGTTGGTATTCTGCTGGCCGCTCGCGCTGCTGGCGCTGGTGCTGTATCCGATCGTGTGGCTGCTGTTGCTGCCGCTGCGCCTGGTCGGGATCACCGTGGGTGCGGTATTTGCCTTACTCGGCGCGCTGCTGATGCTGCCCGCACGCGTGTTGCGCGGTCATCCGGTCTGATCGACACGGGCTGATCGAAGCCGCATTCAACGAAACGTGGACAAACCGTACTCGCCGTCCTGCGAGCGTAACCGGGAGCCCATCCTGGCCGTGCTGCGCAAGTATTTTGCCGATCGCCGACACGTATTGGAGATCGGCAGCGGCACCGGCCAGCATGCGGTGCATTTCGCCACGGCGATGCCGCAGCTGACCTGGCAGAGTTCGGATCGCGCGGACAACCTGCCCGGCATCCGCGCCTGGCTGGATGAAGCGGCACTGCCGAATACGCCGGCACCGCTGGAATTCGATGTCGGCGGCACCTGGCCGACCCTGCAGTTCGACGCCGTGTTCAGCGCCAACACCCTGCACATCATGGCGTGGCACGAAGTGGAGCGACTGTTCGCCCGACTACCGGCGATCACCGCCGACGACGCCTGCCTGATCATCTACGGTCCGTTCAACGACGAAGGCCGCTACAGCAGCGACAGCAATGCCGCATTCGATCAATGGCTGCAGGCGCGCGGCGCACACATGGCAATCCGCGATGCCGGGGCCGTCGATGCGCTGGCGCACGCGGCGGGCTTCGCCCTGCTCGACGACATCGCGACGCCGGCCAACAACCGTTGCCGTGTGTGGCGCCGCGTCCACGACTGAACGGGCACCTGGCGCAGCGCCTGCACAAACCTGCCGAAGCGGGTACAAAGACGGCATGAAATCGATCGACACCTTGACGCCCTGCCCCTGCGGCAACCCGGCGGGCTACTGCCAGTGCTGCGGCCTTCTGCACGACGGCGGCGCGGCGGCGACGGCGACGCAACTGATGCGCTCGCGCTACAGCGCCTATGTCCTGAAGCGCGAGGATTACCTGCTGGCGAGCTGGCATGCCGACACCCGACCGGCGTCGTTGCGGCTGGCCGCGCAACAGCCCGCGCCGACCTGGCTGGGGCTGGAAATCCGCCAGCAGCGGCAGCTCGACGACGATCACGCCAGCGTCGAGTTCGTCGCGCGCTACCGCCTCGGCGGCGGCCGCGCGCAACGTCAGCACGAGACCAGCCGCTTCGTGCGCGAAGGTGGCCGCTGGTACTACCTCGACGGCGAACTGAAGAGCTGATGCTCAGAATCCCTGCACGCCGGCCGCTCGCAATTGCGCGGCCAGCGCACGCACGTCGGGCTGGCTGAAGAACGCGACCAGCTGGTTGGCGCGACCGGCCGCGATGCCATCGCGCGCCTGCCAGTCGGCGGCGGCGCGCTGGCTCAACGCCGCCCAGCTGAAGCGTTCATCAGCATCAGCGGGCGGCATCCCCAACGCACGCAGCCAGCGCGCGAACGGACGTTCGCGTACGCTGGCGAACGCCTTCGCCAGCGTCGCGCCACGTGCCGCGCCAAGTCTCGGCACGGCAGCGAGTTGTGCCGGGGTCAGCGCCATCCAGTCAAGCAGATGGTGAACCAGACCGGCATCGATCAGCGCCTGCCAGGTATCGGCGCCGAGGCCCTCCAGTTGCAGGCCCTGCTTGCCGCCCAGCCACAGCAGCCGCGCGCGAAATTGCTGTTCGCAACCGGGTACCGCCTGCCAGCAGCTCAAGCGGCCATGGGCTCGCGGATCCGGTGGCGTCACCAGCGCGCGTTGTTGCGTGCGCCATGCCACCGACTGCAGGCGTGGAATGGTCAGGCCGGCGAGCACCACCTCGACCTGATCGCCGGGGCGGATATCCAGCTGCTGCCAGCGCTGCAGCGAGCCGACACTGACCCGCTGCACGCGGTGATCGTCCAGCTGCACCGGCGCCAGTTCCAGTACCGGCGTGATGCGGCCACTACGACCGACCGTGAAGATCACCGCACGCACTTCGGCCAGTGCCGACGCGGCCGGATACTTCCACGCCACCGCCCAGTCCGGCGGCGCCGCCTGCCACGTGGTGGTCGGCGGCCGATGGCCCTGGCGCACCACCGTGCCATCGGCAGCAAACGGCATTGCGCCGCGGTACCACTGCTCACGCCAGCGCCGCACTTCGTCCAGCGAGGTGACTGGATGGGTGTACATCACGCTGTCGGACAGGCCCATCGCCGCCAGCCCAGCCAGGCGGGCCGGCATGTCGGCCGGGCCGCTGGGCCAGTCCCACACGAACAGGCCGATCTGCGCGGCGCTATCGGCATCCAGCGTTGCGCGCGCCAGTGCACCGGCCACGGCTGAGCGCGCATTGGCACCGCCGTCATTGGCCTGCACGTGGCCAGGCAGGCGCCAGTAGATTTCACCCTGCAACACCACGCGTGCCGGCGCATGCGGCAGATGCTTGGGAATGGCGCCGATGAGCTGCGCCCTGGCCAGCCAGTCCGAACCGTGGAGACCGTCGCCGCGACTGCTCGCCTGGCGCAATTGGCCGTCCAGATACAGCAGGGTCACCGCCACACCGTCAGCCTTCGGCTGCACCCACAGGTCGTGGTCACCACGGTCGTGCATCCATGTCGCCAGTGCCGCGGCGTCCGGCAACTTGGCCAGGCCAGTCTGCGCGACCGGCGAACGCACGCTGCCGCCGGCATCGGCGAGATGCGTGAGCGGTGCAGGCGCCTGTGCGGGAAAGCAGTGACTCCATTGCGCCAGACGCTTCTTCGCCTGATCGTAGACTGCGTCGTCCACCGGCGATTGCCCGCTGACCCGATACGCATGATTCCAGCCATCCAGCCGGTCGTGCAGCGCACCCAGCTCCTGCCTCGCTTGCGTCGGCGACCAGGCGGGGCAGTCGGCCGCACGCGCGACGCCGGTGGCAAACAACGCGAGGCCGATCATCGGCAACAGCCTTTCCATGCGCATGCATCGCTCCGATCCGTGGACGTTGCGAGCAGGCTAGCCAGCCGTCGGCCGCACAGGCAGCCGACGATGCCGATGGCGTGCGTAGGCGTCCAGCTTGCGGCGGGATGTTACGGCGGAGACGAACCGGCGAAGCGCAGCATCGTCTCGCCGGCAAAGCGGCCCTTCGGTCCGAACCGACGCTCCACGATTACGCCACGACCGTGGTGACCGATCGCCACCACGGTGCTGGCCCGCGTGCCGTAGTTCTCGCCACGAATGAACGCGGCCGACAACCGGCGCTCGCGTTCCAGCCCGATACCGGTGTCCGGCAACTGCGCGTCCGGCGCCACCTGTTCCTCGGCAAGCGCCGCGAACAGTGGTGCGAAATCCGCATCGTCGCCCGCGTCGATCCAGTGCTGCAGGTGTTGCATCAAGGCGCGTGTCTTCGGCCACGGCGTATTGAAGTCCGCATTCGAGAGGCCATGCACGCCAGGTCTCACGGCCTGCGCACGCGGCTCGGGCCGGTTGCCCAGGTAGAACGCGTCGGCAGCATCGAAAGTGAGCAGGTTGAACGGTCGATATGCTGCGGCCGAGCGCAGCAGTTGTTGCGCGTGAGCCGGCGCGTCCGCCATGCCATTGAGGTAGTCGGTCGCCAGCAGGCCACGTGAAACACCTAGCTGCGGATCGCGCGGATCGCGCACGTTGGTCACCACGCAGCAGCGCCCGCTGTCGGTGACGCCGAGCCAGGTGCCGCCCGCCTCGAGATCGCGTCCGCCGATAATTGGCGCATCGTCCCAGCGCGCCAAGGCCGCACTCGGGCGCGCGTGGAATTCGTCGCGGTTGCCCGCCAGCAGCAGGCGCCAGCGCGGGTGCGTATTCCAGGCAAAGGCAATCAGGCACATCCGGGAAACTTACGCCACACCGGCCACCTCGGCCAGGGGCTGCGTGCTGAGCATCTGCGCGATCGACTTCGCCGCCTCGCGCCCGTCGTGCACCGCGCGCACCACGAGATCGGCACCGCGCATGTTGTCGCCGCCAGCGAACACCTGCGGGTGGCCGGTCTGGAACGGCAGCCGCTCCGCACCGCCGGCAAGAATGCGACCACTGGCATCCAGCGCGATGGCGTGTTCAGCGCACCAGGCAGGTGGACTGGGACGAAAACCAAACGCCTGGATCACCACGTCGGCGCGCAGTTCGGTTTCGCTGCCCTCGACGTTGCGCAAGCGCGGCCGGCCGTCGGTGCTGTCGACCCGTTCGGTGGTTACCACAAACACGCCGCGTACCTTGCCGTGCTCACCGATCAGTTGCAGCGGCTGTCGATGGAACAGGAAGTTGACGCCTTCCTCGCGGCTGTATCCCACCTCGCGACGCGAGCCGGGCATGCTAGCCTCGTCGCGACGATAGACGCAGGTGACCGAGGCGGCGCCGAGACGCACCGAGGTGCGGTTGCAATCCATGCCGGTATCGCCGCCGCCGAGCACGACGACATGTTTGCCGTTGAGGTCGAGCGCGGGCGGTACCGGCTGGTCGTCGAGCAGGCGGTTCGCATTCGCGATCAGGAACGGCAGCGCGTCATGCACGCCGTCGAGTTCGCGCCCGGGCAATTCACCATCGACGAAGGCGTATGCGCCGGTGCCCATGAACACTGCGTCGTAATCGGCCAGCAGCTGTTCGAAGGTGATGTCGCGGCCGATCTCCACGTTGAGATGAAAACGCACACCCATGCCCTCGAGTACGCCGCGACGCGTATGAATCACTGTCTTGTCCAGCTTGAACGGCGGGATGCCGAAGGTGAGCAGGCCACCGATTTCGCGCTGGCGATCGAATACGTCCACCGCGATGCCGGCACGACGCAGCCGATCCGCACACGACAGGCCGGCGGGGCCGGCGCCGACCACCGCTACGCGACGGCCAGTCTCCACCACGCCGGAAAGATCCGGCCGCCAGCCCTGGCGGAACGCCTCGTCGGTGATCGAACGCTCGATGCTGCCGATCGTCACCGCGCCGAAGTCGGTCTGCTCCAGCGTGCAGGCGCCTTCGCACAGACGATCGTGCGGACACACCCGACCGCAGATTTCCGGCAACGGGTTGGTTTCGTGCATCAGCGTGGCCGCCTCGAACAGACGTCCATCCTGCACCAGCTTCAGCCAGTCGGGAATGTAGTTGTGTACCGGGCACTTCCACTCGCAATACGGGTTGCCGCAATCGAGGCAACGCTCGGCCTGGCCCACCGCGGCAGCCGGCGCGAAGTCGCCGCTGATCTCGCCATAGCCGAGCACGCGGATCGCCACCGGCACCGCCTTCGGTGGCTGGCGCGGCAGGTTGAGGAACTGGAACAGCTTGTCGCTCATATCTCACTTCCACCACAGCGGGCTTGTACTCGCTCCCCTGCTCGCAGGGGAGGGTTGGGGTGGGGTCCGCTCTTGTTCTTCGCGCGACCCGGAGCGACCCCCTCCCAGCCTCCCCCTGCTTGCAGGGGGAGGAGCAGAGCGTGAGCCGTGGAAGTCCTCATGCCGCCCTCCGCAATTCATCGGCCAGCGCGGCCAGGCTGGCGGCCTTCGGCTTGACCAGCCAGAAGCGCTGCAGCAGACCGCGAAAATCGCCCTGCAGATGCTTCGCCCAGACGCTGCCGGTGAGCTCGGCGTGGCGGCCGATCAACCCGCGCAGGTGCTGCATGTAGTGTTCCATGCCTTCGGGTGAGATGCGCACGATGTCGACCAGTTCATGGTTGTAGCAATCGACGAAGTTGCGTTCGAGGTCGAGCACGTAGGCGAAGCCGCCAGTCATGCCGGCACCGAAGTTCAGGCCGCACGCACCGAGTACCGCAACCACGCCGCCAGTCATGTATTCGCAGCAGTGGTCGCCGGCGCCTTCGATCACCGCCAGCGCGCCGGAGTTGCGCACGCCAAAACGCTCGCCCGCGCGGCCCGCAGCAAACAGTTCACCACCGGTGGCGCCGTACAGGCAGGTATTGCCGAGGATCGCCGCGTCCTGGCTGGCGAACGGTGATTCCGCCGGCGGGCGCACGAGGATGCGTCCGCCGGCCATGCCCTTGCCGACGCCGTCGTTCGCCTCGCCGGTGAGTTCGATCTGCACGCCGCCGGTGTTCCACGCGCCGAGGCTTTGCCCGGCGCTGCCTTCCAGCTGCAAGGTGATCGGCTCGGGCATGCCGTGGTCGCCCCAGCGTCGGGCCACGTCGCCGGACAGCCGCGCGCCGATCGCCCGATCCGTGTTCGCGATCGCGTAGCGGAACGTGCCGCCGCTGCCCAGTTCGATAAGCGGCGCGGCATCGACCGCGATGCGCATGGCCAGCGCGGCCTCGTCACGCAGCGGGTTGCGTGCCACCGTGCAGCCGCTGTCCACCGCAGCGCTCAGGCCGTCGCTCGCGATGAGGCGCGACAGGTCGAGCTGCCTCTGCACCGGCGTGCTGCCCTCGGCCTGGCTCAGCAGGTCGCTGCGGCCGACCAGTTCGCCGAGGCTACGCAGGCCGAGCCGGGCCAGGTGTTCGCGCGCGTCCTCGGCGACGAAGCGGAAGTAGTTCATCACCATCTCGGGCAGGCCGATGAAATGGTCCTGGCGCAGCGTCTCGTTCTGCGTGGCGATGCCGGTGGCGCAGTTGTTGAGGTGGCAGATGCGCAGGTACTTGCAGCCCAGTGCCACCATCGGACCGGTGCCGAAACCGAAACTCTCGGCGCCCAGCATCGCGGCCTTGATCACGTCCAGGCCGGTCTTCAGGCCACCATCGGTCTGCAGCCGTACGCGGCCACGCAGGCCATTGCGGCGCAGGGTCTGCTGCGCCTCGGCCACGCCCAGTTCCCACGGCGTGCCGGCGTACTTGATCGAGGTGAGCGGGCTGGCGCCGGTGCCGCCGTCGTGGCCGGAGATAGTGATCAGGTCCGCGCCGGCCTTGACCACGCCGGCGGCAACCGTGCCCACGCCCGCGTGCGAGACCAGCTTCACCGAGATCAGCGCGGTCGGGTTCACTTCCTTGAGGTCGTGGATCAGCTGCGCCAGATCCTCGATCGAGTAGATGTCGTGATGCGGCGGCGGCGAGATCAGGCCGATGCCGGGCTTGGCGTAACGCAGCCGCGCGATCATCTCGTTGACCTTGTGCCCGGGCAGCTGGCCGCCCTCGCCGGGCTTGGCACCCTGCGCGATCTTGATCTGCAGCACCTCGGCGTTGATCAAGTACTCGGCGGTGACGCCGAAGCGACCGGACGAGACCTGCTTGATCTTCGAGCTCTTCTCGGTGCCGTAGCGTGCCGGATCTTCACCGCCCTCACCGGAGTTGCTGCGCGCGCCGAGCCGGTTCATCGCGATCGCCAGCGCCTCGTGCGCTTCCGGTGACAACGCGCCGAGCGACATGCCAGCCGAATCGAAACGCTTGAGGATCGCCTCGACCGGTTCGACCTCGTCCAGCGCAATCGCGGCACCGGCCGCGTGCGGCAGCAGCAGGTCGCGCAGCGCCGATGGCGGGCGCGCGTCGACGTGCTGCGCGTAGCGGCGGTAGTCCGCCATCAAGCCGCTGCGCACGGCGACCTGCAGCGTATCGACCACGTCCGGGTTGTACATGTGGTATTCGCCGCCGTGCACGAACTTGTAGATGCCCCCGGCGCGCAGCGGCTGCGCCTCGTTCCACGCTTCGGCCGCGAGCAGGCGCGCATCCTGTTCAAGGTCGGCGAAGCCCGCACCGCCCACCCGCGACGGCGTGCCGGCGAAGCACAGCGCCACGACTTCCGGCGCCAGCCCCACGATCTCGAACAACTGCGCGCCGCGATAACCGGCGATGGTGGAGATGCCCATCTTCGACAGGATCTTCAGCAGGCCCTTGCGGATGCCGCGCCGGTAGCTGCGGCCGATCTCACGCTGGCTGCTGTCGCCGCGCTTGATATGGCCATCGCGGCCC
>JBEPVP010000080.1:0-15586 GCA_041690935.1 Rhodanobacter sp. | reverse complement strand
CTTGCGTTAAGAGGACGTTTCCGGGCCTCGATTCTATTGTTTCCACAATATTCGAATATTGGGAACGCGTGCCCTGATGAACGCATAAGAGAAACGATAATCGTAATATCTTGCTAATCAATAGGACAGAAATCGTAACTTTCTACTATTTGGTAATAATTCCTGAACATTTTGTTGACGTTGCGTTTGAGTCGTTTTATGTTCGGAGCAGCAGGTTGCCAGATGTCGTGGATACAAGGCGACGGCATGGGGTTATATGCCTGACTGATGGAACAATCGGCGGCTGCCCACATGCATCCGGCTTGCTGTTCAACAACTTGATCGAATTACGTCACTCGGCCTTTCGGGCCTTCATTCCGGGGAGATACCTTACCAATGAGCAGCCACAATAAAATTCGCAATCCACGGTGGCGCCACACCGCGCTCGCCGTGGCGCTTAGCATGAGCCTGGGCGGTGTCGCCATGGCCCAGTCCACCACGGGTTCCATCTTCGGCCAGGCACCGGTCGCCACGGGCGAAACCGTCGTTGCCACCGGCACGTCTGGCCTGACGCGCGAAGTTGCCGTCGACAGCTCGGGTCGTTATCAAATCAGCAGCCTACCGGTCGGGGTCTACACGGTCTCGCTCAAGAAGGATGGCGCGATTGTTGACTCGCGCAAGAACGTCGCCTTGTCACCCGGTGCTGGCGCTTCGGTCACGTTCAATGCGGCTGCGGCCGAAACGACGTCGCTGGGCGCGGTGACCGTGTCGGCCAATGCGCTTCCGTCCATCGACGTCTCCAGCGTCAATTCCAGCACGGTCATCACCGCGGCTGACCTGCGGAAACTGCCGGTCGGTCGCAGCGCGGAGTCCATCGCGCTGCTGGCTCCGGGTACCACCTCGGGCAGCGGCTTCTTCAAAGGCGCGGGCAACCATGCTCTCGTCGCGTTCGGCGGTTCGAGCGTGTCCGAGAACGCCTACTACGTGAACGGCTACAACACCGGCGAACCGTACAAGAACCTGGGCGGCTTCCAGCTGCCCTACGGCGCGATCGACCAGCAGGAAACGCTGACCGGCGGCTACAACGCCAAGTACGGCCGCTCCGACGGCGGCGTGATCAACCAGATCGGCAAGCGCGGCACCAACGAGTGGCACTTCGGCGCCCAGGTGGCTTGGCAGCCACGGTTCCTCGAGGGGACCCCGGTCAACAACCATTACGGTCATCCGGCCGTTCCGGCGTCGACCAGTCAGGTCAATTACGCGTATGAAACCCCAAGTCTGCCGGGTACGCTGCATCAGTACCGCAACGACAACAAGCAGTGGGAGACGATCTACTCAGCCTACCTCGGCGGCCCGCTGATCCAGGACAAGCTGTTCATGTTCCTGGCGGCCGAGACCAGCAAGACGCAGTCCAACAATGTGGAAATCGCGGCCAATCAAGTTGTCCAGTACAACACGGACAAGGACACGAAGTTCTACGGCAAGCTGGATTGGAACATCACCGACAGCAACATCCTCGAGCTGACGGCGATGAAGAACAATTCCAGCAACGGGGCAGGATCGACCTACCAGTTCGACTACAACACGCTGAAGGCAGGCGCGTTCTCCACGGCGAACGACACGACCAGGGACAATGCCCAGTTCTACCTCGGCCACTTCACCAGCTACATCACTGATGCGGCCACGCTGAGCATCCTGTACGGCAAGGCCAACTTTCAGAACCCGACGGTCTACGGCAACACCAGCCCGCTGCCGTTCATTTCCCGGCCGCAAAACGAGAATCCGGCCTTCCTCCCGCCGGGCACCGGTACGTTTGGCATCATCAACGCCCAAACCAACACCAGCTGGAGCTCGGACAAGGCGACCAATGGCACCCACGGCCTGCGCGTCGACTTCGACTACAAGCTGGGCGATCACGACCTGGCCGTCGGTATCGACAACATGGCCTACCAGGCCCACAACCAGGGTCCGAATCAGCAGAATCCGTTCAACCCGGCGCTGAATTACTACTGGCGCTACATTTCCGCCGCCACCGTACAGAAGCGCGAGATCGGCTGGCAAACCAGCATGAGGACGACCCAGAAGGCCTACTACCTGCAGGACGATTGGCAGGTCACGCCCAACCTGCTGCTGGATATCGGCGTCCGCAACGACCATTTCACCAACTACAACGACGTCGGCAAGGCGTTCGTCGACTTGAAGAACCAGTGGGAGCCGCGCGTCGGTGCCAGCTGGGACGTCATGGGTGACTCGTCGTTCAAGGTCTACGGCAACGTGGGCCGCTACTACCTCGCGCTGCCGGATAACGCAGCCGAGCGTGCAGCGAACACCTCGACCTATCTCACCACCAACTACAACTACACCGGCGTTGACTCGAATGGCGTGCCGACCGGCCTGACGACACAAGACACACCTCCGACAACTTCGCCAGACGGCGAGAAAGGTCTGCCAAAGGATGCCCAGGAGGTCACCGCACGCAACCTGAAGGCGGAGTATCTGGATGAGTTCATCCTGGGCTTCGACAAGAAGCTCAACGACAACTGGAACTACGGCGCCAAGGCGATGTGGCGCGACCTGAAGACCGCCATCGACGACGAGTGCTCGCCGGGCCATATCGCCACGAAGATGACCAAAATGGGGCTGGACCCCAATGCCTATTACGACTCTCTCTACGGCGCGTCCTACTGCCGTCTGATCAACCCGGGCCTGACCAACACCATCCTGGTGAAGTCGGACGATGGCACCAAGAGTCAACTGGTTTCGATGAGTCAGCAGGATTGGGGCTACCAGCAGGGTGTCAAGCGCAAGGTCGGCTCGCTGAACCTTTACATGGAGCATCCGTTCGACGGCAAGTGGCAGGCGCGCGTCGATTACACCTACACCCGCGGCTTCGGCAACACCGAGGGCCAGGTGCGCTCCGACTTCGGTCAGGCAGACGTCTCCAAGACCGAGGACTGGGATAACTGGCAGCTGATGGATGGCTCGAATGGCGAGCTGGCTAACGTCCGCAAGCACCAGCTCCGCATCCGCGGCGCCTACCAGATCACGTCGGAGTGGCTGGTGTCCGGCACGCTGCTGGAACAGTCCGGCTATCCGAAGGAGTGCCTGGGCTACTACGGTACGGGCGGCTCAGGTGCTGCGTACTACGGTCCGGGCAAGCCGGGCGACCCGGCCGGCTACAACGGTTATGCCAGCGGCAACTACCACTGGTGCAATGGCGCGCGCGTCGCGGCGGGGACCATCGGCCACACACCGTGGACCACGCAGCTCAATCTCGGCGTGCACTACACGCCGGCGTTCGCCGACAACAAGCTCGGGATCAACCTGGATATCTTCAACGCGCTGAACGGGCAGAAGGCCGTGCAGACCGATCCAACCGGCAATAGCTCGTACAACCGTTTTACGAACACCCTTAACATCAACAACAGCTACGGCGACGGCATCTTCTTCCAGCCGCCGCGCACGGTTCGTCTGTCCTTGACTTACGATTACTGATAGCTAAGACCGGCTGAAACTGGCCAAACCAAGCCACCGACCTCAGGGTCGGTGGCTTTTTTTTGGCCCGCAGGCGGGGCCAGTCGCAGCTATGCATGGCGGGATGACCTCATCGCACGGATGTGGACAGAAGCAACAAGGCTCACGATTTTCCGTCCATAAAGTTACTATGCCCGAATGAATCCACAGAACCTTTCCGCGGCAGAAAGTCTTCTGCGCAGGCGCGCTCAGCAATACATCGACAACCAGCAATGGGATGCTGCGCAGGCAGCCCTGGAGTCGCTCGTTCAGCACGTGCCGAACGACGCCGAGACGTTGATCGAACTGGCCGATGTGATGTTCAGGCGTGGGCGACTTCGTGAATCGGCCGTGCTGATCCTGCGTGTTGCGAGTCGACTCCCGAGGGACGCCCAGCTGATCCTCAAGGTGATCCAGCGTCTCGTTGCCGTCGGGGAAACCGTCGCTGCACGGAGTTGCCTCGACCTTCTCGCCCAGGCGCCTGAACCCCCGTCGGAATTGCTGGTTGCGCAGGCCCACCTGCGCTTCAGCATCGGCGAGATTGCCGCGGCGAGGGCGTTGATGGAAAAAGCCATCGCGGCTGGTATCGATTCCCCGGGCGAGCAGCACCTGTACGCAATGCTGCTGCAGTTCAGCGGCGACATCGATCACGCCTGCGCGGTGCTGGAGAGGTGCCTGAAACGCTGGCCGCATTTTGGCGATGCGGCAATGGCGCTGGTAAACCTGCGCAAGCAGAAGCCGGAAGTCCATCGGATGGATTCCGTGCAGGAGCAACTGCGCCGGCTTTCCCAAGGCAGCAAGGATCCAGGCGCCATGTTTGTCCGTGCGGAGTTTGAGTATGTGCAATTCAAGATATTGGACGATCTCGAGCATTACGAAGAAGCCTGGCCCGCGCTGGCGCGGTGCAATGCCCTCATGCACGAGCTCAATCCGTACGACGCAACCGGCGAGGCCGCCGTTACCGATGCACTGATACGCATGCCGGTGTCGAACGACAGGGTGGGCACAACAGCGATGCCCACGTTCGAGGGCCCCACTCCCATATTCATCGTCGGCATGCCGCGCTCCGGCACAACCCTGCTCGACCGGATGCTGTCAGGCCACTCAGATGTCGTATCCGCCGGCGAGATCATCGACTTCTGGCGCCAGCTGCACTGGATCGCGGATGTGACTCCAGCCAAATCGCAGGGTCTGCTGAAGATCATCCAGCGCAGCGCGGAGATCGACTACACCGAACTGGGCGCGCGCTATCTCAAGCAGACGCAGTGGCGCGCCCAGGGTCGTGCTTACTACATCGACAAACTGCCGGCCAACATCCAGATGGTCGCATTCATCCGCAAGGCGTTGCCGCATGCACCGATCCTGCACATGATGCGCGACCCGATCGACACCTGCTTTTCCAATTTCAAGTCCATGTTCGGCAATGTCTCGCCCTACAGCTACGACCTGCAGGCGCTGGTTCACTACTACCGCCAATACGTGCGCCTGACCCGGCATTGGCACGCCCAGCTTCCCGGCGCCATGCTCGATGTTTCCTATGCCTCGCTGGTGCGCGATCCGGAGACCACGCTGCACCGGGTGCTTGAGCACTGCGGGCTGACGTTGGAGGAGAGCTGCCTGCGCCCCGAACTCAATGCCTCGCCGGTCGCCACCCCGAGCAGTGCCCAGGTGCGCGAATCGATCCATACCCGCAGTATTGGACAGTGGCGGAACTACGCGAAGCAGCTGCAACCACTGCGCCTGGCACTTGGTGGAATTTCCGGTCAGGAGCAACCGCTGTGACAATAGCAGCCCAAATTGTTTGTTGGCGTCATGGCATGGAAGCGTCGCCATCCACGGTTGCTCGCTTGTCTCTTTGGTGTTGCGTGATCAACGCCATGCCTCACATCGGGAGTTCCCGGTTATCCCGCAAAGGCCGCCTCTGCCGATGAATGCGGATGACATGCCCGCAGTGGAAAGTCGCCTCCGTCGCCGCGCCAGGCAGTACATTGACGCCGGCCTGATGGACGCGGCGCAGATCACCCTTGAGGCGCTTGTTGAACGGGTGCCTGATGATGCCCTCGCGCGCATGGAACTTGCGAGTGTGCTGCTCAGGCGCGGTCAGCTACGCGCGTCAACCCATCAGCTGCTGCAGGTCGCGTTGGCACCCCCCAATGACGCTCAACTGATTGCCCAGACAGTGCGGCGTTTGTACTTCAATGGTGAAATCCTGGCAGCACGCGCCTGTCTCGACCGCTTCGAGCTTGCGCCAGATCCGTCGGCTCCGATGCTGGCCGAGCAGGCGCAATTGCGCTGGATGCTCGGCGAGATACCGGCGGCAATGACGTTGATGGATCGCGCGATCGCGGCGGGGGTGGAAACGCCCGATGCCTGTTATCTGTACGCCATGCTGTCCCAGTTCACCGGGAACATCGATCAAGCCAGCAATGCGCTTGAGACAAGTCTGCGTCAATGGCCGAGTTTCAGTGACGCAGCGGTAGCGCTGGCGAATGCGCGCAAGCAGACGCCGGAAACCAATGATCTCGATTTGCTGCGCGAGCAGCTTCGTCGGATCCCGGTGAACAGCGACGCTGCGGAAGTCCTGGTTGCTCGCGCCGGGTTTGAGTCGGCGCTGTTCAAGGAACTGGACGACCTTGGATGTCATGAGGAGGCATGGCCGGCACTGGCGCGCAGCAATGCCCTCATGCATGCGCTCAACCCCTATGATGCGATCGGCGAGACCGCCGTGACCGACGCGGTCATCCACGCATCCGAGGCCATCGCTGCGGCCCATGCCGGACCGGCACCGACCTTCGAGGGGCCCACGCCGATCTTCATTGTCGGCATGCCCCGCTCCGGCACGACCTTGCTCGACCGCATGCTGTCCAGTCATTCGCAGGTGGTTTCAGCCGGTGAGATCAACGACTTTCGACGCCAGTTGCGCTGGATGACGGACGTCCCCCCGGGCGGGGTTCAAGGCATGTTGAAAGCGCAGCAGCGCAGCCCGGACATCGATTTCGCGGAACTGGGCGCGCGCTATCTGCAGCAGACGCAATGGCGCGCACAAGGGCGGCGATTCTACATCGACAAGTTGCCGATCAACTTCCGGATGGTTCATCTCATCCATCGTGCGTTGCCGCATGCGCCGATCCTGCATATGGTTCGCGAGCCGATGGACGTGTGCTTTTCCAACTTCAAGGCCATGCTCGGCCCCGCCTCTGCCTATAGCTACGACATGCGCACGCTCGCCCACTATTACGGGCAGTACGTGCGTCTGACGAATCATTGGCGGGTCAACGTGCCCGGTGCGATGCTCGATGTCTCCTATGCATCGCTGGTGGGCGAGCCAGCAGCCACCCTGCGCCGGGTTCTGGAGCGTTGTGGGCTGGAGGACGAAGAGAGTTGTCTGCACCCAGAGCGCAACGCAGCACCGGTGGCCACGCCAAGTAGCGCCCAGGTGCGTGAGCCGATCCACAGGCGTGCTCTCGGTGAGTGGCAGCATTACGCGAAGCAACTGGCACCGTTGCGGTTGGCGCTTGAGGAATCACCACATCAGATCAACCGCAATCCGTGATTATTGATGCGTGCGGGGTCAGCGAGGAATGTGCTGATCCCGTGAGCCAAGCGGCAAGTTACCCTGCGGATTTCTATACGGCCCGGGGATGAATCGTTGTTTCAGTGTGGTGCCTGACCGTCTGTGCCTTGCTACATTGGTCGAGTCGACCAGCGCCTGGATACCATCTCCCCATGCATACCGCGGATACCTCAGTGGCAGCGGATCGCCTTCGCCGCCAGGCCCAGCAGTCCATCGATACGGAGCAGTGGGCAGCGGCGCAGACAGCACTCGAGGCACTCGTGCAACGTGAGCCGCATGACGTTTCCGCACGCATGGAGCTGGCCACCGTGATCCTCCGGCAAGGTCGGATGCGTGCGGCGACCCAGCAATTGCTGCAGGCTGTCCCGTTGCTGCCCAATGACGCGAACATGATCGCGCAACTGGCATGGCGCTTGTCGATCAACGGCGAGATCCTGGGTGCGCGTGCCTGTCTCGCACACCTTGGACGCGCGCCCAACCCGCCGGCAGAGGTACTCAGTGAGCAGGCACACCTGTGCTGGATGCTCGGGGAGATACTGCCGGCACGGGCGCTGATGGACCGAGCGATGGCGCTCGGCATCAACACGAGCAGCGAGTATTACCTGAATGCCATGCTGTACCAGTTCATCGGCAAGGTAGCCGAGGCCGAAGCGGTGCTGCAGGTATGTCTGCAACGCTGGCCGGGCCACGGTGATGCCGCGGTCATCCTGGCGAACCTGCGCAAGCAAACGCCGGAAGCGAATCATCTCGGTCTGTTTCGAGAGTTGCTTGGCCGCATCCCCGTGGAAAGCACGGACGCGCGCGACAAGTTTGTGCGCGCCGAATTCGAATCGGCGATTTTCAAGGTACACGACGACTGCGGGCGTCACGATGAGGCGTGGTCGGCGCTGGCACGCAGCAATGCGCTCATGCATGAAATCAATCCCTACGATGCGGCGGGCGAGGCGGCGCTGACCGACGCGCTTGTCGGCATCTCGGGATCCATCGCCGCAGCGGTGACGAATGCAGCCCCGAAATTCGGTGGTCCCACACCCATCTTCATCGTCGGCATGCCCCGCTCGGGTACGACTCTGCTTGACCACATGGTGTCCAGTCATTCGGACGTGGTTTCCGCCGGAGAGATCAATGACTTTCAGTGCCAGTTTCACTGGATGGCCGATGTCGCGCCGAGAAGTGCGCAAGGCATGCTGAAGGCGATCGAGCGCAGTCCGGACATGGACTTTGCGCAGCTTGGGGCGCGCTACCTGCAGCAGACGCAATGGCGCGCTCAGGGGCATCGTTTCTATATCGACAAATTGCCGATCAATGTACGGATGGTTCCATTCATCCGTCGGGCGTTGCCTCATGCGCCGATCCTGCACCTGATGCGTGACCCGATGGATGTGTGCTATTCCAACTTCAAGGTGATGTTCGGTGCTGCCTCCGCCTACTGTTATGACCAGCAATCGCTTGCCCACTACTACGGCGAATATGTACGCCTGACGAACCATTGGCAGACCAGCATGCCCGGCGCCATGCTCGACGTTTCGTACGCTGCTTTGGTGAGTGAGCCCGAGGCGACCCTGCGTCGGGTGTTGCAGCATTGTGGGCTGGCCATGGAGGAGGGCTGTCTGCATCCCGAGCGCAATTTGGCACCCGTCGCCACGCCCAGCAGTGTCCAGGTGCGCGAGCCGGTTCATTCCCGCGGTCTCGGCCAGTGGCGCCACTACGCGAAGCAGCTGGAACCGCTGCGACTGGCCATCGGCGAACACGAGATTGCCGCAAGCTGATCGTCCTGCGACGGCGTGCGACGGAATTCCAGTTGTCGTAGCGGTCCGGGTTCTTACTCGCGCTCAGCCTTCGCTCACGCCTCGCCCCCACCGATCCAGCTCTGCTGCACGCGGTACCCGTCGTCCAGCACGACCAGGTCGGCCTGATAGCCGGGAGCGATGCGGCCGTGGCTGGCGCCAAGGCCGAGGAAGTCGGCCGGATACGTGCTGGCCATTCGCACCGCTTCGTCCAGCGGCAGGCCGAGCAATTGCACCGCGTTGCGCACGGCGCTGGCCATGTCGAGCGCGGAGCCGGCCAGCACGCCGTGCGCGGTCTGGCAGATGCCGTCCTTCACGGTGATCGTCTCGCCGTTGAGCACGAAGTCCGGATGGTCGGACCCGACCGGCGGCATCGCGTCGGTGACCAGCAGCATCTTGCCGCGCGGCTTGGCGGCGATCGCCACGCGCAGGCTGGCCGGATGCACGTGATGCCCGTCGACGATGATGCCGCACCAGCTGTCCGCATCCTCCAGCGCCGCACCGACCACGCCGGGCTCGCGGCTGCCAAACGGAGTCATCGCGTTGAACAGATGGGTGAAGCCGCGCACACCGGCGACCAGCGCGGCGCGCGTGGTGGCGTAGTCGGCCGCGGTGTGGCCGGCGCAAACGGTCACGCCGGCGGCGGCGAGCCGGCCGATGCTCGCCAGCGGCACCTGTTCGGGTGCCAGCGTGAGCAGGCGCACGCCACGATGCGGCGCGCACAGCAGCGCCAGCTCGTCGCTGTCCGGCGCGTGGAAATATTTCGGGTCGTGCACGCCCTTGCGCGCTGGCGCCAGGTACGGGCCTTCCAGATGGATGCCGAGTATGCCGGGCACGTTCTCGGCCAGCGCCTGCTCCACTGCAATCAGTGCGGTGCGCATCACCGCCGCGTCGTCGCTGATCAGGGTCGGCAGGAAGCCGGTGGTGCCGTAGCGCCGATGCGCCGCGCCGATCCGGCGCAGCGCATCGACCGTGGGCGCCTCGTTGAACAGCACGCCACCACCGCCGTTGACCTGCACGTCGATGAATCCCGGCAGCAGCATCGCGCCGCCAAGGTCGTGCTGTTGGGCGTCGCGCACGCGCGGATCGGACGGCGGCAGCATGTCGACGATGCGCGCGCCGTCAAGCACGACGGCGAGGTCGTCGCGCCAGCCGTCGGGGGTGAGTACGCGGGCGTTGGTGAGTGCGATGGGCATGGCAGATCCTGATGGTTACCGACGTTCAACTCACCTCACCCGTTCACCCTGAGCGTAGGTCGCAAGGCCGAAGTCGAAGGGGAGTTGTGGCTGGGTCACTTCGACTTCCTCGCTCCTCAAAGCCACGGCCATCCATGGCCGTTCTCCGCGTGCGCTCGCTGGCGCGAGCTACGCTCAGTGCGAACGGATATTTTCCGACCAATCCATGCTTGATGGCAGGCCAGTCAGATCAAACCGTCTCGGTGACCTTGTTCAGATGCGGCGGCACGTCGGGATCGAAGCCGCGGCGCAGCGACAACTCGCTGGCGGCGCGGTAAAAACTCTGGATGATCAGCAGCGGCGTGCACAGCGCGGGCAGTCCGTCGGCCACCGGCAAGGTGCCGGCGCCGTGCAATCCGGGCGCGGCCACGAATACCTGCGCGCCGCGCGCGCGGAACTCGCGCGCCACCGCCAGCGTGCTGTCCAGCGTGTCATCGTCCTGCGCGAAGCACAGCACCGGAAAGTCCGGCCCGACCAGCGCCATCGGGCCGTGCTTCACCTCGGCTGCGCTGAATGCTTCGGCGTGCAGGCCGCAGGTTTCCTTGAACTTCAGCGCCGCTTCCAGCGCGATGCCGAGGCCGTAGCCGCGGCCGACCACGAATAGGTTATGTGCATCGACCAGGCCGTCGCTCAACGCCGACCAGTCCGCATCCCAGCTGGCGCGCAACGCATCGGGCAGCGCCAGCAGCGCGGCGCCGAGTTCGGCATCACCGTGCCAGCGCGCGCATAAATGCAGTACTGCGGCCAGCGCGGCGATGTAGCTCTTGGTCGCCGCCACGCTGCGCTCGGGCCCGGCGTGCAGCGGGATCACCGTATCGGCCAGCGCCGCCAGCGGCGAATCCTCCACGTTCACCAGCGCGACCACGCGTGCACCGGCGATCTTCGCCGCCTGCGCATTGCGCAGCAGGTCGGGGCTCTTGCCTGACTGCGAGATCGCGATGAACAGCGCCCCCTGCCACTGCTGCTCGGCCGCATAAACGGAGGTGACCGACGGCGACGCCGATGCGGTGGCGATGCCGAGCTGGGTCTCGAACACGTACTTCGCGTACGCCGCGGCGTGGTCGGAACTGCCGCGCGCGCAGGTGACGATGAAGCGCGGCGGCTGCGCACGCAGCGACTGCGCCAGCGCGGCGACCACCGCTTCGTTGGCGGCGAACTGGCGTGCGACCACGTCGGCCGATTCGTGCGCTTCGCGATACATCAAGGTGTCGCAGGCGGCCATGGCAATCCTTCAGTCGGTCTGCAGTTCGGCGACGAAGTCGTAGATGTCGCCGCGGTACCAGGAGCAGGTGAACTCGACCACGCGCCCATCGTCCAGAAAGCTGCGCCGTTCGATGCTCAGCCCCGCGCTGCCGACCGCGACGTGCAGCATCCGCGCCTGTTGCGTGTTCAGCGACACTGCACGCAGCCGTTGCAGCGCGCGACGCGGGCGGCAATTGACACGCTCCAGCGCCTCGTACAACGAGTCGTGCACCAGCAGCGGATCGGACAGCACGCTGGCCGGCACCACGCTGCGCTCGATCGCCAGCGGTTCGTCCTGGCCGTAACGCACGCGATGCAGGCGCACCACCAGCGAGCCGGGCGACAGGTTCAGCGCCATCGATTCTTCCGGCGTCACCTCGCCGATGCCGCGTTCGAAGAATTCCGAACGCGGGCGCAGGCCGCGCTCGCGCAGGTCCTCGGTAAAGCTGGTCAGGCGCGACATCGGCTTGACGATGCGTTCGGCGATGAAGGTGCCGGCACCGTGTCGCTG
This sequence comes from Rhodanobacter sp., assembly GCA_041690935.1. Taxonomy (GTDB): domain Bacteria; phylum Pseudomonadota; class Gammaproteobacteria; order Xanthomonadales; family Rhodanobacteraceae; genus Rhodanobacter. Next base: position 3,745 of record JBEPVP010000080.1, on the reverse strand, counting down.
GGTCAGCAGGCCGTCCTCGACCAGCCCGGCGATCGCCTTGCGCACGGTCACCCGCGACAGCTTCAGCGCCTGCGACAGATCGCGCTCGCTGGGCAGCGCCTGGCCCGGCTCGATATCGCGATGCTCGACGATGTTGCGGATCGCCCGGCGCAGCCGCAGGTAGGCCAGCGGCTGATGCGTGGCCGGGTCGCGGCTGATGCGGTGGTATTCGTTGGCCAGGGCAGTTTCCATGGCTGGGAAGATACCAATAGCGAACCACTGACCGCAAGCCCGATCGATGCTCCGTTCGTAGCTGCCCCTTGGGGACGCTTACCCGTTCGCACTGAGCGAAGCTCGCGCCAGCGAGCGCACGCAAGGGACAGCCATGGATGGTCGTGGCTTTGAAGAGGAGAAAGGCGAAGTGCCCCTGGCATGTGGGAACCCTTCGACTTCGGCCTGTGGCCTACGCTCAGGGTGAACGGGGCTTGAGGTTGTAGCGCAGCACAGGACCACGCCGTTCTCATGAATTCGTATGCATACCCGTAGTCGAGCTGGTATTTCACTGGTACGATCAGCAGCCCGGGCTGTCGTGCCATTCGGCCGCGACCGCCATCCGACATCGTGTCGAGGTGACTGCGTGACTCCTTCCTCCCAATTGGTCGAACCGTTCGATCTGGTGATCTTCGGCGGCACCGGCGACCTCGCCGTGCGCAAGCTGCTGCCGGCCCTGTTCCACCGCTTCCTGGATGGCCAGATCCCGGCCAGCAGCCGGATTATCGGTATCGCCCGCGAGGCGCTGGACGACCCCGGCTATCGCGCGCTGTTGCGCGAGGCATTGATCGGCATCTGTGATGCGGGCCAGCTCGACGTGTTCCTGCGGCAGGTCCACTACCGTCCGCTGGACGCGCGCAAGGACGACGGCTGGGATGATTTCGCCGCGTTCATCGGCACCCAGCCCGAGCACATCCGGGTGTTTTACCTCTCGACCTCGCCGGAGTTGTTCGTCGACATCTGCAACCGGCTCGGCCAGTACAAGCTCAACCAGGGCGCCTCGCGCGTGGTCATGGAAAAGCCGATCGGTCGCGACCTCGCCAGCGCGAACCAGATCAACGACGCGGTCGGCAAGGTGTTCAACGAATCGCAAACGTTCCGCATCGACCATTACCTCGGCAAGGAAACGGTGCAGAACCTCTTGGTGCTGCGCTTCGGCAATGCCTTGTTCGAGCCGCTGTGGAACGCCGGGCACATCGACCACGTGCAGATCACCGTGGCCGAAACGCTGGGCGTCGGCCATCGGGGTGCCTACTACGATCGGGCCGGCGCGCTGCGCGACATGGTGCAGAACCACATGCTGCAGCTGCTGTGCATGGTGGCGATGGAACCGCCGTCGTCGCTGGCACCCGATGCGGTGCGCGACGAAAAACTGAAGGTGCTGAATTCGCTCAAACCCATCGACGACAGCAATGCCGCCCAGCTCACCGTGCGCGGCCAGTACCGCGCCGGCGTGGCCGAGGGTGGCAGCGTGGCGGGCTATCCGGAGGAGCTCGGCAACAACAAATCCAATACCGAAACCTTCGTGGCGCTGAAGGCCGAGATCGCCAACTGGCGCTGGGCCGGCGTGCCGTTCTACCTGCGCACCGGCAAGCGCTTGCCGAGCCGGGTGTCGGAAATCGTGGTCACCTTCAAGCCGGTGCCGCACTCGATCTTCAACGCCGACGCCGGCGCCCTGGCGCAGAACCGACTGGTACTGCGGCTGCAGCCGGACGAGGGCGTGAAGCTGTGGCTGACCATCAAGCATCCCGGCCCCGGCGGCCTGCGTCTGCGCCACGTGCCGCTGGACATGAGTTTCGCCGAGGCGTTCGGCGTGCAGCAGCCGGATGCGTACGAGCGCCTGCTGCTGGACGTGGTGCGCGGCAATCCCACCTTGTTCATGCGCCGCGACGAAGTGGAAGCGGCATGGCGTTGGGCCGGCCCGATCCTCGCCGCATGGGCCGGCAGCGGCGAGACGCCGCGGCCGTACACCGCCGGCAGCTGGGGGCCGAGCGCCGCCGTGGCGCTGATCGAGCGCGATGGCCGCACCTGGAACGAAGAAGGTGAATAAGTCCTCCGCATCGTCGCTTCACCCAGCCATGCCGACAGGTTCGGCAGACTTTGTCTCCCCTCCCCACGAGACCTGCGCCGGCATCCACTGATCGCGCGGCGCGCCACCATCCCGTCATGACCACCGAACTGAACGTCACCACCCACAGCTTCACCCAGTGCACAGCGCTGGCCGTGGCGCTCGCCGAACGCGTTGCCGAGGGATTGCGCGCGGGACTGGCCGCACGCGGCAGCGCCACGCTGGCGGTCTCCGGCGGCAGCACACCGAAGGAATTCTTCGCCCGCCTGTCGCGCGAGAAACTCGACTGGGCCAAGGTGCAGGTCACCCTGGTCGACGAGCGCTGGGTGCCGGAAAGCGACGAGCGCTCAAACGCGCGGCTGGTGCAGACGACCTTGCTGCAGCATGCCGCCGGCGCTGCGCAGTTCCTCCCGCTGTACACCGGCGCGGCCACCCCGGAAGCGGGGCTGGCCACCGCCAGCGCGCGCATCGACGCCTTGCCGCTGCCGTTCGATGCGGTGGTGCTGGGCATGGGCGATGACGGTCACACCGCGTCGTTCTTCCCCGGCGGCGATCATCTGGCCGAGGCGCTGGCGCTGGACGGCCAGACGCGCGTGCTGCCGATGCGCGCACCTGCTGCCGGCGAACCACGCATCACGCTGAGCTTGTCGACTTTGCTGCAAACCCGCGCGCTGTACCTGCTGGTCAGCGGCGAGAAGAAACGCGACCTGCTCGCCGATGCACGACTCGGCCTCGGCGCGGCGCAGCACTACCCGGTACGCGTGGTGCTGACCCAGCAACGCGTGCCGGTGGCGGTGTACTGGTGCCCTTGAGGGCGCGAAACGAGACATGAGGAACGAGAAACGAGTGGCCGCCACATTCGTTTCTCGTTCCTCTCCCCTATTTTCTGGAAGCAGGCTATGAGCACGTTGCATCCCGTTGTCGCCGAAGTCACCGACCGCCTGTGCGAGCGCAGCCGCGACACCCGCGCGGCCTACCTCAAGCGCATCGACGCGATCGACCGCAGCGGGCCGCAGCGCGAACACCTGTCCTGCGGCAATCTGGCGCACGGCTTCGCCGCCTGCGGCACCGACGACAAGGCCGCCTTGCGCAGCGGCCGGCGCGCCAACCTCGCCATCGTCACCGCCTACAACGACATGCTGTCGGCGCATCAGCCGTATGAGCGTTACCCCGCGCTGATCCGCCAGATAGCGCGCGACAACGGCTTCACCGCACAGGTCGCCGGCGGCGTGCCGGCGATGTGCGACGGCGTCACCCAGGGCCGGCCCGGCATGCAGCTGTCGCTGTTCTCGCGCGACCTGATCGCCATGGCCACCGCGGTGTCGTTGTCGCACGACATGTTCGACGGCGCGCTGTACCTGGGCATCTGCGACAAGATCGTGCCGGGCCTGCTGATCGGCGCGCTGAGTTTCGGCCATCTGCCGGGTGCCTTCGTACCCAGCGGCCCGATGCCGAGCGGCATCCCGAACGAACAGAAATCGAAGGTGCGCCAGGCCTTCGCCGACGGCAAGGCGAGCAAGGCCGAGTTGCTGGAAGTCGAGGCCGCCTCGTACCACACCGCCGGCACCTGCACCTTCTACGGCACCGCCAACTCCAACCAGATGCTGATGGAGATCATGGGCCTGCACCTGCCGGGCGCGAGCTTCG
>JBEPVP010000079.1:0-15757 GCA_041690935.1 Rhodanobacter sp. | reverse complement strand
GTCAGCGGCACCCCATCCCCCCCCCCCGGTCGGTGACGCCCCCCCCTCGCGGGCCCCTACACGAACGGCCGAGATCAGCGCTGGTACGGCTCGATCTGCTGTTCGATCGAGCCGAAGATCGAGTCGCCGGCGGCGTCGGTGACGTCGATCTTCAGATGGTCGCCGAATTTCATGAACGGCGTGCTCGGCTTGCCGTCGCGCAGGGTTTCCACCGTGCGCTGCTCGGCCAGGCACGAAGCGCCCTTGCCGGTGTCCTCGTTCGCGATGGTGCCAGAGCCGACGATGGTGCCGGCGGTCAATGGCCGCGTTTTCGCCACATGCGCGACCAGCTCGGCGAAGCTGAACTGCATGTCGACGCCGCACTCGGCCGCGCCGAACCACGCGTCGTTCAACCAGGTGCGCATCGGCAGGTGCAGCTTGTCGCCCTGCCACGCATCGCCCAGCTCGTCCGGCGTCACCAGCACCGGTGACAGCGCCGAGCGCGGCTTGCTCTGCAGGAAACCGAAACCCTTGGCCAGCTCGCCGGGGATCAGCCCGCGCAGGCTGACGTCGTTGATCAGGCCGACCAGCTGGATGTGTTCAGACGCCTGCGTCGGCGTCGCCGCCATCGGCACGTCGTCGGTGACCACGATCACCTCGGCTTCCAGATCGATACCGTAGTCCTCGCTCGGCACGAGGACCGGATCGCGCGGACCCAAAAAGCCGGCGCTGGTGGCCTGGTACATCAGCGGATCGGTGTAGAACGACTTGGGCACCTCGGCGCCACGCGCGCGGCGCACGCGCTCGACGTGCGGAAGATAGGCGCTGCCATCGACGAACTCGTAGGCGCGTGGCAGCGGCGAGGCCAGCGCCGCCATGTCCAGCGCGAATGCGCTGGCGGCTTCGCCCGCGTTCAATTCATCCGACAACGCATTGAGCCGCGGCGCGGCATTCGACCAGTCGTCCAGCGCCGCCTGCAGTGTCGGCGCGATGCCGCTGGCCTTGACCGCACGGGTCAGGTCGCGACTGACCACGATCAGCGTGCCGTCGCGGCCGCCTTCCTTGAGAGAACCCAGTTTCATGCCTGCACTCCGTTGGCCGCACTCATGCGCAGCCTTCCACGTAATCGACCTGCGGCGGCACACCCACGTGCCACCGCGTCACCTTGCCACCCGCATCGGTTTCGAACACCAGCACGGCGTCACCCTGCGGCGCTTTCACGCGCAGATACTTTGCACCATCCACGTATTTGTGCGGCTGCGCGTCGACCTGCGCGTACAAGGCGCGAATCTGCGCTTCACTCATGCCGACCTTGCCACCGCCCGGCGCGGCTTCCTTCGCGGTGCCGATGTCGTAGCGCACGAAATGGCCGCCGTCGAACATGAAGGCGAAATCTGCCGGCGTCTTCACCCACTGCGGCCGCTTGCTGATGCAACTCGAACCCGCGGCCGGCGTGGTGGCTTTCAACTCGCCGCCCCACGCCCGGTCGAACGCCGCGTCGTCCATGCCGAAACGCATGTCGCCATAGCCGTCGTAATGCGCCAGCGTGGAGGCCTTAGCAGAAGGTGCAGCGGACGACGCCGACAACGTGGAAAGCGCGGCCGAGGTGGCCGCCGGTGCTGCCGGAACGGCCGCGGACGTCGGCTGGTTCGAACTTCCGCACGCGCTCATCAGCGCACCGCACGCCACGGCGAGCCACGTGCTTTTCATGCCTTGCTCCCGCCATCGAAATGTTTCGCGATACCTTTCCAGCATTCGTAGTAATTGCCCTGCAGTTGTGGCGAAGCCAGGGCCTGCTGCGTGGGCTGGATCACCTTGCGCGTCTCGAACATGAAGGCCATGGTGCCGCCGATCACGTCGGCTTTCGACAGGTCGGCGTTGGATGCCTTCTCGAACGTGGCCGCATCCGGCCCGTGCCCGCTCATGCAGTTGTGCAGCGAGGCGCCGCCGGGCAGGAAGCCCTCGGCCTTGGCGTCGTACACGCCGGCGATCAGGCCCATGAATTCGCTGGCCACGTTGCGATGGAACCATGGCGGCCGGAACGTGTGCTGCGCCACCAGCCAGCGCGGCGGGAAGATCGCGAAGTCGACATTCGCGGTGCCAAGCGTATCGCTGGGCGAGGTCAGCACGGTGAAGATCGACGGATCGGGATGATCGAAACTGATCGAGCCGATCGTGTTGAAGCGGCGCAGGTCGTATTTGTATGGCGCGTAGTTGCCGTGCCAGCCGACCACGTCCAGCGGCGAGTGATCGATCTTCGCCGACCACAGCACGCCCTGGAACTTGGCGATCAGTTCGAATGCGCCGTCGACATCCTCGTACGCCGCGTGCGGGGTGAAAAAGTCGCGCGCGTTGGCCAGACAGTTGGAGCCGATCGGGCCGAGATCCGGCAGGCGCAGCAGCGCGCCGAAGTTTTCGCAGACGTAACCGCAGGCTGTTTCATCGAGCAGCTCCACGCGGAAACGCACGCCGCGTGGAATCACCGCGATCTCCTGCGGCTCGATCTCCAGCACGCCCAGTTCGGTCGCCAGTCGCAACCGGCCCTGCTGCGGCACGATCAGCAACTCGCCGTCGGCGTCGTAGAAAAAGCGCCCCTGCATCGAGCGGTTGGCCGTATAGACGTGGATACCGATACCGGCCTGCTCGGCCGGGCCGCCGTTGCCGGCCAGCGTGACCAGGCCGTCGACGAAATCGGTGGGCGTGGTGGCTCGCGGCAGCGGATCCCAGCGCAACTGGTTCGGCGTGGCCGGTGCCTCGTCGAAGCGATTGTGGAAGCTGGCGTGCGCCAGCGGCTGGAACGGTTCGTGCACCGCAGCCGGGCGGATCCGGTACAACCAGCTGCGCCGGTTGCTGTGCCGCGGCGCGGTGAATGCGGTGCCGGACAGCTGCTCGGCGTAGAGGCCGTGCGCCACGCGCTGCGGCGAATTCTGGCCTTGCGGCAAGGTGCCGGGAATAGCCTCGCTGGCGAATTCGTTGGCGAAGCCGGATTGGTAACCGTTGCTGACCATCGTGGACATGCGCGACGCCTTTGCTTTAAAGCCCCTCTCCCAGTGGGAGAGGGGTTGGGGTGAGGGTTCGGTTTTCGCCGGCAGGCAGGATTGCCTCAAGCACTGCATCCATTTGCTGCAGAACTTCATTGTCCCAGTACCGCAAAACCTTCAGACCTTTTGACTCAAGAAAATGGGTCCGACCGCGATCTGCATCTTCACTGTGCTGTGAGCCATCCAACTCCACGACCAGCTTCGGCGGCGTCACAGTAGAAATCAACAATATATGGCGGGATGGGATGTTGGCGGCGGAACTTCAAACCATTCAACCGACCGGCACGCAGTCGTTGCCAGAGCTTGCGTTCGGCATCGGTTCCGTCCTTACGCAACTCGCGCGCGATCGCGCGTCTGTGTGGGCAGTGGCGGATTGATGCGTTCTGGCACGGCCGGACCCTCACCCCAACCCCTCTCACCCGCAAGGGGGCTCCCAAAGGGTCGCCGAGGGGAGAGGGGCTTTCATAGCGTTACAGCACGCCACGCTTCATCTGATCCCGCTCGATGCTCTCGAACAGCGCCTGGAAGTTGCCCTCACCAAAACCCTCGTTGCCTTTGCGCTGGATGATCTCGAAGAAGATCGGGCCGATCGCGTTGGTGGTGAAGATCTGCAGCAATTTGCGCTGTTTGGTTTCAAGATCGGCGTCGATCAGGATCTTGTTGCGGGCCAGCCGCGGCACGTCCTCGCCGTGATTCGGCACACGCTCGTCGATCACTTCGAAATACGCGTCGGGTGTGTCGAGGAAGGTCACGCCCGCTTCGCGCATCTGCTCCACCGTGCTGTAGATGTCGTCGGTGAAGCAGGCGATGTGCTGGATGCCTTCGCCGTGGTAGGCGTCGAGGTATTCGTTGATCTGGCTTTTCGGATCGTTCGACTCGTTCAGCGGGATGCGCACGACGCCGTCCGGCGCGGTCATCGCCTTGGAGACCAGACCGGTCTTGGCGCCCTTGATGTCGAAGTAGCGGATCTCGCGGAAGTTGAACAGGCGCTCGTAGTAATCCGACCACTTCTGCATGTTGCCAAAGTAGAGGTTGTGCGTGAGGTGGTCGATGAAGGTCAGGCCGTAGCCTTTCGGATGCTGATCGGCACCTTCGATCGCCTCGTAGTCGGCGTCATAGATGTTGCCGACGTCACCATAGCGGTCGATCAGATACAGCATGCAGTCGCCGATGCCCTTGATCACGGCCGCGTTCACCGCCTTGCTGGCCGGCTTGTGGTCGATCGCTTCGCCGCCGTTCTCCAGCACGGTCTGCAGCACCTGCACGTCAGGCTTGCGAAAACGGATCGCGAAGCCGCAGGCGCTGGGGCCGTGCGTCTTGGCGAAGTCGGCCGCGAACGAATCCGGATCTTCATTGACCAGGAAGTTCACGCCGTTCTGCCGATACACGGTGATCGGCCGCGTCTTGTGCTTCAGCACGGCGGTGAAGCCCATGCATTTGAACTGGTCATGCAGTTCATCGACGCGACCGGCCGGGGCGGCAAACTCGACGAATTCGAAACCGTCGATACCCATCGGGTTATCGAAGGTGGTGACCTGCATGCCAAGATTCGGCTGGGCGTTCATGGCGCTCTCCTGTTTGTCGGTGCACGATGACCAGCACAAAAGAATGCCAGCATCCGTATAAGAACCCGTTATAGTTTCAGATGAAACCATTTGCAAGGAGCACCGCCGCAATGCCCGCCAAGCGCAAGCCCGCCCCCGCCACTGCCGAGCACGCGCCGCTGCAACTGGAACACTTCCTGCCGTACCGGCTGTCGGTCCTGTCCAACACGATCAGCCAGGCGATCGCCGACGACTACCAGCGTCTTCACGACATTTCGGTCACGGAATGGCGGGTGATGGCGGTGCTGGCCCGCTTCGACGGATTGTCGGCGCGCGAGGTCGCAGAGCGCACCGCGATGGACAAGGTGGCAGTGAGCCGCGCACTGGCACGGCTGGTCGGCGCCGGTCGGGTCAGCCGCACGACCCACCACGACGACAAGCGCCGTTCGGTGCTTGGCCTCACCGAGGCGGGCTGGATCATCCACGATGATGTCGCGCCGATGGCGCGGGCGCGCGAGCGCGGAGTGCTGGCCAAACTGGACGCCGACGAGCGCGTCTGGCTGGAGCGGATTCTGGACAAGTTGCAGGGCTGAGGCGCGCAACGGGGTGAGCCGCACCGGGCGTGCGCGGTGACCGGAGAAGCCCATGAAGCCGTCATCAGGATTGGTCTTCGATGGGCTTTATTGCAGTCCGCCCTGACTTGGGAAAACGCAGCCTGATTGGCGCTTTGGGGGCATAATGCCGAAAAACGGCCCGCGTGGCGCCCTGCGGGTGTCACCGAAGTTGCAACGGCAAAGAACACGGTCGGGCTTGGGTCCGTGGACCTGCGCTCCGACAAGGGAGCCGAGCGTGCTGCTGCGGATCAACCTGATACTGCTTGCCGTATTCGCGTTCAGCATGTTCGCGATCTCCCTGGTCGTGACCTCGATGCTGCAGGAAAACGCGACGCGCGAGGTGCTTGCCCAGGCCGGTTTGATGCTGGACAGTGCCGCGGCCATTCGCTCCTACACGGAGACCGAGGTGGGGCCGCTGCTCGACGACAAGATGATCAGCGCGTTCCGCCCGCAGAGCGTGCCGTTCTACGCCGCGACGCAGAACTTCCTCAAGCTGCACAAAGAGCACCCCGACTACGCCTATAAGGAAGCGACGCTCAACCCAACCAATCCACGTGATCGTGCGACCGACTGGGAGGCCGACATCGTGCAACGCTTTCGCAACGACGCGACCATCAGGGAAGTGACCGGCACCCGCGACACCCCGCTGGGCAGAACCCTTTTCATGGCGCGCCCGATCCGCGTGGAGCCCGGATGCCTGGGTTGTCACAGCCTGCCTTCGGCGGCCCCGGCGACGATGCTTGCGCGCTATGGCAGCGACAATGGATTTGGCTGGCAGCCCAACGAGATCGTCGGCGCGCAAATCATCTCGGTGCCGCTCGCCAGCGCCGAATCGAACGCCAACCGCGTCCGCCGCGGCGTGCTGACCGCCCTGGCTGCGATGTTCGCCAGCGTGCTGCTGATCGTCAACGCTGCGTTCTATGTGCTGGTCATCCGCCCGCTGCGCGGGATCGTGCGGATCGCCGATCAGGTGAGCCTGGGCGATGCGCCGGCGGCGGAATTCCCGACGGGCGGCGGGCGTGAGGTCGCGGCGCTCGCGGCCGCCTTCAACCGCATGCGCAAGAGCCTGGACAAGGCGCTGCGGATGCTGGACAGCTGAGCCGTGGCACACGATATCTTCGTCAGCTATTCACAGCCGGACCGCGACCGCGCGTTCGCCCTCGTGCAGCGCGTGGAGGCGCGTGGCATCAGCGTGTGGATCGCGCCACGCGACGTCTCTCCGTCGGCCGACTGGGCCGCCGAAATCATCGATGCGATTTCAAGCGCACGGCTGATGTTGCTGGTGTTTTCGGGCAGCAGCAACGACTCGGGCCAGGTGCGGCGCGAGGTCGAGCGCGCCGTGCACAAGCAGTTGCGCATACTGCCGTTCCGCATCGAGGATGTGCTGCCGTCGAAGAGCCTGGAATACTTCCTCAGCGCGCAGCACTGGATGGATGCATTCCCGCCACCGCTCGAGCCGCACATCGACCGCCTGTGCGACTACCTCGTCGCGGCCCTCGACGGACACGCCACCCACAGCCCGTCGGCCGGGCAGCGGCAAACACCGGGCGCCGGGCCCGCCGAGGCCACGCCTCCGGCCGCTAGCGTCGATGCCGCCCAGTTGCGCCTGCTGGAGGCCGAACTCGCACGCTGCATCGGGCCAGTGGCCGGACACCTCGTTCGTCGCGCGGCGAAGGGCGGCGGCGATCTCGATGCGATCACGCTGCGCCTCGCCCCGGAAATTGACCACGAGACGGAACGCCGGACATTCGTCGAAGCGTGCCGGCGCATCGGCAAACGCCCATAGCAGACGGAGTGGCCGACCGGGGTAGCGCAGCTCCTGACCCTGGGGCCGAACGGAGTCGAGAAGCCCATGAGTGGACGAGGCATGAGCAACGAGTGGAAGCCCACCCCTTACTCGTTTCTCTTTCCCGCCCACTCGTTCCTCACCGTACCCCGTGCATCAGCTTGTTGATCAGCGGCGAGATCGCCAGCAGCAGCACGCCGGCGCCGGCCAGCAGCCAGAAGCTGAAGGTGAAACCGCTCAACGCCGAGGCCGCGGTCATGCCGCTGTCGCCGCTGATATGGCCGGCCAGCAAACCAGACAGGTTGCCACCCACCGCCAGCGAGAGAAACCAGCCACCCATTGCCAGGCCGACCAGACGCGGCGGCGCCAGCTTGGTCACCATCGACAGGCCGATCGGCGACAGGCACAGCTCGCCCACGGTCTGCAGCACGTAACACAGCACCAGCGGCCAGAACGGGATCAGTCCATGGCCGTTGAGCAGCTGCGACAAGGCATACATCAGCACCGCGAAACCCAGCCCGTTGAACACCAGGCCGAGGCCGAATTTGCGCGGAATCGACGGCTCGCGCCGACGTGCGGCGAGGAACGCCCATGCCAGCGTCACCAGCGGCGCCAGCAGGATGATCGCCAGCGGGCTGACCGACTGGAACCAGCCCACCGGGAACACCCAGCCGCCGAACATCTGCCGGTCGACCAGGTTCTGCGCCAGGAAATTGAACGACGTACCGAGCTGGAAGTAGAACATCCAGAACAGCATGTTGAAGGCGAAGATGATCAGCATCGCGAGCACCCGATCCACCTGCACGCGATCATGACGCCGCCCTTCCACCAGCAGCATGGCCGCCACGCCGATGAACAACACCCCGAGCAGCCACGACAGATACGCGGCGCCCACATAGGCCAGCAACAGGTAGATCAGCGGCACCGCCAGCACCACGCCGAGCAGCACCCACACCATGCGCATGCGGCTGGACTGCTCCGGTGCCGGCCGGCCCACATGCTTGAGCTGGCGTCGGCCGATCCAGAACCACAGCAGGCTCAGCAGCATGCCGATGCCGGCCGCGCCGAACACTGCCTTGTAGTTTTGTTCCAGCGGCGTGTGGGTGAAATGGCTGGCCAGCCAGCCGGTGAGCAGCGGCGCCACCAGCGCACCGCCGTTGATGCCCATGTAGAACAGCGTGAAGCCACGATCGCGGCGCTCGTCATCTCGCGCGTAGAGCTGGCCGACCATCGAGGAGATGTTCGGCTTGAACAGGCCGTTGCCGACGATCACCAACGACAGGCCGACCAGGAACAGCTGCTTGTCCGGCAGCATGATCGCGAACAGCCCGAGCGCCATCACCGCCGCGCCGATCAGGATCGAGCGCTGGTAACCGATGACCTTGTCCGCGATATAGCCGCCGAAGATGCCCATCGCATAGATCAGCGCCACCCACGCGCCGTAGATGCCGCTGGCCCAGCCCTGCCCCGCCGGATCGCCGTGATAAAACTCCGCCACCACGTACAGCGCGAGCGCCCAGCTCACGCTGTAAAACGCGAAGCGCTCCCAGAACTCGGTCATGAACAGCATCCACAGCGGGCGCGGATGGCCGAGCAGTTGCGGGTAATCGGGGGTCGGCGAGGCTTCGGCGGGAGCGGACAGGCTGGTCATGAAAACCCTTGGTTGATGATGACGCGACGCGGCGCGCGCCATGGCCGACAGATGTAGCGGCCTGCCGCCGCCGCGTCAAATTGCCGGGTCCGTGCGCCTCAACTGCCAGCGCGAAAGTTGGCGCCCAGACGTTCGCCGGTTCCGAAATAATGGCGGAACACATACAACAATGGCGACCAGCGCGCGGTATCGACATGCTGCGTGCCCGGCACCACGATGTTCCGGTGCGCATGCACGCGCTCGATCCGCGCCTCGATGATCAACGACGAGTCGGTCGGGTCGTCGCCGCAGGCGTGCGTCGCCATCACCCGCGCTTCCAACTGCAACGCGCACTCGGCGATCCGCGGCGGGGCAACGATATGCGACGGCAGCGCGGTGAGACCGGCATGGGCGAACTTGTCCGCCTCGAAGCGGTAGCCCATCGCGCGCTTGTACTCGGGCACCGGGTCACTGCCGGTCGTGGCGGCGATGGCCTCCACACACTGCCACAATGTCGCGTCAGGCAGGTTGATCACGCATTCGCCCAAACGAGCGAGATTGATGGCGCATTGCCCACGCGAGGCGACCCCAAGTACCACGCGGTCGTCCAGCGCCCACGCCGACGACATCGGCGAGATGTTCACCGAGCCATCGGCCTGCATGGTGGTGATCAACGCGACCGGAGTGCCGAAGTAGAGGATCGAGGGGGTGATGACGAGGCTATCCATGCGGCCAGTGTCGTGTGCCGAGGCGGCGCGACGCTTCGCGGCGCGGCGAAGCATCACCGAGCCCACGCGCCTACACTGCACGCATGCGTGAAGCGATCTGGCCCGAGCACTTGTTCAAGCCGGCGGCGGCCTTGGCCGAGCCCAGCCGCGCAACCATGCTGGCCGCCCTGCTGGACGGCACCGCGCTGCCGGCCGGCGAACTGGCTCAACTGGCGGGGATCAGCGCCGCGACCGCCAGCGCGCACCTGGCGCGGCTGGTTGCCGAGGGTTTTGTCGCCGTCGAAGCGCAGGGCCGGCATCGCTATTACCGGCTGGCCAGCGCCGAGGTCGCCGCGGCACTGGAAAGCATGGCCAGCCTGATGCCAAGGCCGGCACCACGGCAGCGCCCCGGCGATCCCGCGCTGTGGCGGGCGCGGCTGTGCTACCACCATCTGGCCGGGCGGGTCGGCGTGCATCTGCGCGAATCGATGCTGGAACGCGGCTGGCTGCAGCTCGACGGCGACGGTTGCGCATTGAGTGGCGCCGGCCGGGCCGCGCTGCAGGAGCTGGACATCCTGCCGGCCGAAGGCGCCGCAGTGCCGCGCGGCCGGCTGTGCCTGGACTGGACCGAGCGCCGCCACCACATCGGCGGCGCGCTGGGCCGCGACCTCGCCCACGGTCTGATCGAACGTGTCGGCTGGTTGCGTCGGAGCCCGCGCAACCGCGCGCTGGTGCCGACCCCGGTTGGCCTGGCGGCGTTGCGGCGCGCCTTCGGCATCGACGTGCAACCGCTCGACGGGCGGTAGCCATCAGCGGTCAAGAATGGCCCCGCGTCAAACGTAGTCACGCCCGTTGCGGGCATGCTGTCGATGTTTTCAGCGCATCCCGTGCATCAGCTTGTCGATCAGCGGCGCGATCAGGAACAGCAACACGCCGCCGCCAAGCAGGATTCAGAAGCCCATCGTGTAGCCGGCAGCGCCGAGTCCACGGTCATGCGGCTCTCGCGGCTGACATGACCGGCGAACAGGCCGGCCAGGTTGTTGCCGATCGCGGTGGACAGAAACCAGCCGCCCATGCCCAGCCCGACCAGCCGCACCGGCGCCAGCTTGGTCACCATCGACAGGCCGATCGGCGACAGGCACAGCTCGCCGGCGGTCTGCAGACCGCAACACGGCACCAGCGTCCACAGCGGGATCATGCCGTCGCCGCCGACCAGGTGGGACAAGGCATACATCAGCACCGCGAAACCCAGCGCATTGCCGATCGGACCCAGGCCGAACTTGCGCGGGATTGACGGCTCGATGCGGCGCTGGTCCAGCCACGCCCAGATCAGCGTCAGCAGCGGCGCCAGCAGCACGATCGCCACCGGATTGACCGACTGGAACCAGCCGATCGGGAACGCCCAACCGCCCAGGTTGCGGTCGACGATGTGCTGCGCCAGAAAGTTGAACGAGCTGCCGGCCTGCTCGAAGAACATCCAGAACAGCACGTTGAAGGCGAAGATGATCAGCATCGCGATCACCCGCTGGATCTGCACGCGGCCGCTGCGCATCGCCTCGGTCACCAGCATCACGCCCATGCCCACGAACAGTGCGGTCAGCAACCACTGGATCGCCACCGCGCCAGCCTTGTCCATCAGCAGGTAGACCAGCGGCACCGCCACATCAGGCCGAGCGCGACGTACAGCACGCGCATGCGGCTGGCCTGTCCCGGCGCGGGGCGGCCGATCGGGCCGAGCTGGCGCCGACCAAGCCAGAACCACACCAGGCTGATCAGCATGCCTACGCCGGACGCGGCAAACACCGCGTTGTAGCTGTGGTTCCCGGGCGTGCCGAACACGTTGTTGGCGAGGATGCCGGTCAGCACCGGGGCGATCAGCGCGCCGGCGTTGATGCCCATGTAGAACAAGGTGAAGCCGCGGTCACGGCGCGAATCGCCCGGCGTGTAGAGCTGGCCCACCATCGAGGAGATTTTCGGCTTGAACAGGCCGTTGCGACGATGATCGTGGCCAGGCCGAACATGCAGACCTCGTGGTTCGGCACCATGATCATGAACAACCCCGCCGACATCACCACCGCGCCGAGCAGGATCGAGCGCTGGTAGCCGAGGATCTTGTCGGCCACGTAACCGCCGAACACCGCGGTGGCGTAGACCAGCGCCAGGTACGCGCCGTAGGTGCCGCTGGCGTCCCCTGGCTTGTCAACGGACTGCAAGATATTGCGAGCAGTCAGATGTAACCGCAGGTTCCGCGTCCGTCAAATGCGCTGCAGCAGCGGTCAGCTGCCCAGCACGGTGCGCACGTCGAGTAGCTCGGGGAAAAATTCCAGCTCCAGCGCCTTCTTCAGGAATGCCACGCCGGACGATCCGCCGGTGCCGCGACGATGGCCGATGATCCGCTCCACTGTCTTCATGTGGCGGAAGCGCCACAGCTGGAAACTCTCCTCCACGTCCACCAGCTGTTCGCACAGGTGGTACTCCGGCCAGCATTCGGCGCGCTGTTCGTAGATGCGCTTGAGCACCGGCAGCAGCGCCTCGTTGCGCTGATACGGCTGGGTCCAGTCGCGCTGCAGCAGTTCGGTCGGCACGGAATGGCCGCGGCGCGCCAGGTAGCGCAGGAACTCGTCATACAGGCCGGGCGCTTCCAGCACCGCGCGCAGCTCGGCCTGCGCGGCCGGGTCGTGCGCGAACACCTTGAGCATCCCGGCGTTCTTGTTGCCAAGCAGGAATTCGATCTGCCGATACTGCAGCGACTGGAAACCGGACGACGGCCCCAGCACGCCGCGAAACTCCAGATACTCCGACGGCGTCAACGTCTCCAGCACCGCCCATTGCTCGAACAGCTGGCGCTGCACCTGCTTCACCCGGGCGAGGATCTTCAGGCAGGCGTCGACGTCGTCCCGCTGCAGATGCGCCACCGCCGCCTTCAACTCGTGGATCAGCAGCTTCATCCACAGCTCGGACACATGGTGCTGCACGATGAACAGCATCTCGTCGTGATGCGGTGGCTGGCTCAACGGCTGCTGCGCCGACAGCAGCGTATCCAGGTGCAGATAACCGCCGTAGGTCATCTGGCCATTGAGATCGGTCTGGATGCCTGCTTCGATGTCGCGCTGGTTGTCGCTCATGTGGCTTCGTCGTCCTGCAAGGGTTGATCATTTTAGCGGTTGCCGCAGGTCGTGCCGTACGCCAACGAATGCTGCGCCGTACCTTGCAGTGCAACATGCCCGCCTGTTATCAAGCGAGGTCTTGTTCGGACATACGGCCATCGCCGACACCCGGTAAAATGCCGTGTCCTGTGCTTTCCCCTCCTTCCTCACCCCGGAGCGAGTCGTGACCATCGCCGCCAAGTTTGAAATCGAATACCTGCAATACCTCGATGCCGAGGGCAAGCAGGTCCGTGACGATCTGCCCGAGTTCGCCAAGGATCTCGGCCACATGGTCGAGCTGTACAAGCTGATGCTGTCGACCCGCGTGTTCGACGCCAAGTCGATCGCGCTGCAGCGCACCGGCAAGCTGGGCACCTACGCCAGCTGCCTCGGCCACGAGGCCGCGCATGTCGGCATCGGCAGTGCCATGAAACCCGAAGACGTCTATGCGCCGAGCTACCGCGAATACGGCGCGCAGCTGTATCGCGGGGTGCAGCCGCGCGAGGTGTACATGTACTGGGGTGGCGACGAGCGCGGCAACGACTACCAGCAGGAACCGGCGCGGCACGACTTCGCCTGGTCGGTGCCGATCGCCACGCAGTGCCTGCATGCGGCCGGTTCCGCGCTGGCGTTCAAGATCCGTGGCGAGAAGCGCGTGGCGGTATGCACGATCGGCGACGGCGGCTCGTCCAAGGGCGACTTCTACGGCGCGATCAACATCGCCGGCGCGCAGAACCTGCCGCTGGTCTGCGTGATCGTCAACAACCAGTGGGCGATCTCGGTGCCGCGCAAGATCCAGACCGGCGCGCCCACGCTGGCGCAGAAGGGCATCGCCGCTGGCCTGTTCTCGATCCAGGTGGACGGCAACGACATCATCGCCGTGCGCAAGGCGATGGAAGATGCGCTGGAACGTGCGCGCAGCGGCAACGGCGGCAGCGTGATCGAGGCGGTCACCTATCGCCTCGGCGACCACACCACCGCCGACGATGCGCGTCGCTACCGCGGCGAGCAGGAGGTAAAAGACGGCTGGGAACGCGAGCCGATGAAGCGCCTGCGCAACTGGCTCGTCGCCAAGGGCGTGTGGGACGACGCCAAGGAAGAGGCCTGGAAGGCCGAGTGCGATGAGTGGATGGACAAGGAGGTGGATGCGTACCTGGAAACCAAGACGCAGCCGGTCACGGCGATGTTCGACTACATCTTCGCCGAAGTCCCCGCCGATCTCGCCAGGCAGCGCGATTACGTTCTCTCGCTTGAAAACAAGGCGAATTGAGTCATGGCACAGATCACTCTCATTGAAGCAGTCACCCAGGCACTCGCCTGGGAAATGGCGCACGACGACAGCGTCGTGGTGCTGGGCGAGGACGTCGGCCTCAACGGCGGCGTGTTCCGCGCCACCCAGGGCCTGCAGGAAAAGTTCGGCGAGCTGCGCGTACTCGACACGCCGCTGGACGAAACCACCATCGCCGGCGTCACCGTCGGTCTCGCCGTGCAGGGCATGAAGCCGGTCGCCGAAGCGCAGTTCGAAGGCTTCATCTATCCGATGATGGAGCAGATCGCCTGCCACGCCGCGCGCATGCGCAACCGCACCCGCGGTCGGCTGACCGTGCCGGCGGTGTTCCGCGCACCATGGGGTGGCGGCATCCGCGCGCCGGAGCATCACTCCGAGGCGAACGAGCATTTGTTCACCAACATTCCGGGCCTGCGCGTGGTGATGCCGTCCTCGCCCGCCCGCGCCTACGGCCTGCTGCTGGCCGCGATCCGCGATCCCGATCCGGTGATGTTCTTCGAACCCAAACGCATCTATCGTCAGTACAAGGAAGAGGTGCCGGACGACGGCGAGGCACTGCCGCTGGACGTGTGCTTCGTGCTGCGCGACGGCACTGACGTGACCCTGGTGACCTGGGGCGCGCAGGTGAAGGAGGCGCTGGAAGCGGCCGATGAACTGGCTACTCAGGGCATCAGCGCCGAAGTGATCGACGTGGCCACGCTGACCCCGCTGGACTTCGACACCATCGCCGAGTCGGTGCAGAAAACCGGCCGCTGCGTGATCGTGCATGAAGCGCCGAAAACCGCCGGCTTCGGCGCCGAGATCGCCGCGCGTCTGGCCGAGGAATGCCTCTACGACCTGCTCGCCCCGGTCGAGCGCGTCACCGGCTTCGACACGCACATCCCGCTGTTCCGCCTGGAAATGAAATACCTGCCGAGCGTGGAGCGCGTCGTTGACGCGGCGAAGCGTACGCTGGCGGCAAGCTGACAACCTTGCTCCTCCCCCTGTTTGCAGGGGGAGGCTGGCGACCGAAGGGAGTCCTTTAGGTGAGGGGGTAGCTCTTAATCTAAAGTCCAAGCAAAGAGCACCCCACCTCAACCCTCCCCTGCATGCAGGGGAGGGAGCCAAACCAAACACATTCTGGAAATCCGCTCATGGCTGATATCAAGACGTTCTACCTGCCCGACCTCGGCGAAGGCCTGCCCGACGCGACCGTGGTCGAGTGGCATGTAAAGGTGGGCGACAGCATCAAGCTCGACGCGCCGCTGTGCTCGATGGAAACCGCCAAGGCGGTGGTCGACGTGCCCTCGCCGTACACCGGCAAGGTCACCAAGCTGCATGGCGCACCGGGCGACATCATCGAAACCGGTGCCGCGCTGGCCGAGTTCGAGCCCGATCCGAACGCCAAGCAGCGTGCCGAGGCCGAATCCACCGGTCATCACCACGGCCCAAAGAAGAGCGTGGGCAGCCCGGCCGCGGATGACAGCCACAAGGTGGTCGCTTCCGACGAAGGCGGCGAAGTCGACGAGACGGTGGCCGCTCGCGAGGACGAAGGCACTGTGGTCGGTGCGATGGTCAGCGGCAGCCACGTGCACGTCGAACAGGCCGCCAGCA
Source organism: Rhodanobacter sp. (assembly GCA_041690935.1). Classification (GTDB taxonomy): domain Bacteria; phylum Pseudomonadota; class Gammaproteobacteria; order Xanthomonadales; family Rhodanobacteraceae; genus Rhodanobacter. The sequence goes on along the minus strand of JBEPVP010000079.1, from coordinate 429 downwards.
TCGGCGGCGTGAAAGCCGTGCCGGCGGTGCGCGCCCTGGCGAAGAAGCTCAAGATCGATCTCGCCCGCGTCAAGCCCAGCGGCGCTGACGGCGTGGTCACGATGAAGGATGTGAAGGACGCCGCCGCGAACGGTTCGGCCGTGCTTGGCGCCGCCCCGGCACGCGGCGCGCCGGCCGCTTCCACCGGTCGTCATCTGGCACCCGAGCTGCCGCAACCCGGCCATGCTCCCCAAGAGCCGAGCCGCACCGCGACCTCGCTGGCCGGCAAGCCGGTGCGCACCGCGCCGCCGTCGCAGCAGGCCAGCGGTCAGCCGGAGCAGCTCAAGGGCGTGCGCCGCAACATGGCGCGCGTGATGGCCGACGCGCATGCTCAAGTGGTGCCGACCACCCTGGTCGACGACGCCGACCTGCACGCGTGGATCGGCAAGC
>JBEPVP010000078.1:0-15831 GCA_041690935.1 Rhodanobacter sp. | reverse complement strand
GCCAGCCGCAGGCTGAGCCGGGTGGCGAACGCGAGCAGGATGCCGCCGGCGACCAGCAGCACGCCGAAGCTGGTCAGCAGCAGCCCGAGCAGCGCGCGGTTGGCCAGCAGCGGCACGGTGCGGCTGGCCTGTTCCAGCAGCAACACGCCATCGACCTGGCCGGCCCGCCCGATCGGTACCGCGGCGGCCAGCACCACGCTGCCGCGCTCCTCGCCGCTGCGCCAGATCGCCACCGGCTTGCCGGCAGCGGCCGTGCGGACTTCGCCGGTATCCAGCCGCGGCACGTCCTGCGACCACAGGTTCGCGTCCTCCAGCCGCGTCGCCAGCAGCGAGCGATAGACCAGCGAGGCAAACCAGCCCGGCTGGCCATCGGCACCGGGCGCGCTGTCGAGCCTGCCGCTGCGCGCCAGCAGCCAGCCTTCGGGCGCCAGCACGCGCGCCTGCACCCGATCGGGCACGAGTTGTGTCAGTTCGCTGGAAAGTTTGTCCGAGTAGCTCAGCAGGGGCCGCGTATCGGCGGCCATGGGGTCGCCGCCGACGGTCGCGTCGTACACCCCGACGCCCAGCGTGCGCAATGACAGGCTGCGCGGCAGGCTCAATTCCAGCTGATAGCCGCTGCCGTCTTCCTGCCATTGCGCCACCAGCAGGTCGGGCAGCCCGTCGCGCGCGGGATCGAGCGGCTGCGCCGTGAGTGGCCCGGGCGCCGCGCTGGCCAGCAGGTAGCGGCGTTGTCCCTGCGCGTTGCCCAGGGTCAGGATCAGGTGATCGGCGGCCAGCGCATTCGCATCATTGGCATCGGCGCGGGCGCGCCGGGTGTCGCGCACGTCGACGTAGAGATACAGCGCGTCATCGTCTGCGGCCAACAGCAGCTTGCCGTGCGCGCCCAGTGGCTGGCTCCATGGTGTCAGCGGTGCCCAGTCGTCGCCATAGCCATCCACGGTGATCGGCCCGGGCGTAGGTTGCACGTACCAACCGCGACCGGACTCCGGCGACACCGCGCCGGTGACCACCAGGCTGCGCGCCACCGCCCCGGCCGATGCCAGCAACGCCTGCGCCTGTCCGTCGCGCAATAGCGCTTCCATCTGGCGCACGTACAACCAGCCCGCAATCGGCAAGGCCAGCGTGCACAACGCGACCAGCAGCAGTTTTCGGCGCAGGGTCATCGGGGGAAACGATCAGCCGTGCGTGAGCGGTGCGGTCGCATCCCGCGTCCAGCGGGTAGCCACCACCACGCGCATGAAGTCGTCGAGCAGCGCTTGTCGCGACGAATCCGCGGCGTCGAACGCCATCGACCAGCTCAGCCGCACGCCACTGGCCGCGCCGGGGTCGCAGAACACCACCACGTCATCGACGTGATCGCTGCCGCGGTACACGCTTGCCTCGCACGGCATGCTCCGCTGCTGCATGGCAAAGCCGGACACCTTGCCGGCGGGGTCGTGCTGCAGGTAGCGCTGGCGGTCGGCCTGCACTTCGGCCGCCAGCGTGGGCAGCTTGCGCGGCGATACGTTGAGCACCATCACCCGCTGCGGGTTGCCGCTCCATTCGCCCTGATACAGCACGGCATCGACACTGATCGCGCGCGCATACGTGCAGCAGTCGCGGGTCCAGCCGGTGGGCGTGGTCACGCTGATCGCCCATGCCGGAGCGTCGCCGCTGCGCGCGCCACGGGCCAGCACGTTGTCCGCCGGCGCGGCCTGCGCCAGCGCGGCGAACAGGCACGCCGCCAGCAGCGGCCATGCACGTTTCATCAAGGCTTCCACCGATAGCCCACGCCGTGCACGGTCTCGATCGCATCGAACTCCGGCGCCACCGCGATGAACTTCTTGCGGATGCGCTTGATATGCGAGGTGATGGTGGCATCGTCGACCACCAGCTCGGCCTCGCGCATCAGCTGGTCGCGGCTCTTCACGTGACCGGGGAAGCGGATCAGCGTGTGCACCATCCAGAACTCGGTGACAGTAAGCGGCACTTCGGCGCCGTTCCAGCTGATCCGCATGCGTTCGGATTCCAGCTTCAGCGGGCCGTGTTCGATCACCGTCTCGCTGGATGCCGGCGCCTTCAGCGACGCGATGCGGCGGAACAACGCGGCGATGCGCGCGGCCAGCTGGTGCAGGCTGGTGTCCTTGCTGAGGTAGTCGTCGGCGCCAAGGCGCAGCCCGGAGATCACGTCAAAATCCGAATCGCGCGCGGTGAGAAAGATCAACGGCAGCGTCGACGACTTCGCACGCAACTCGCGGCACAGGTCGAAGCCGCCTTCGGGCTCGTCGCCGAGGCCAATGTCGATGATCACCAGCTCGGGCAGACGCATCGCAAACGCGACGGACGCCTCCTGGCGCGAACCGTAACCGCGTGCGTCATAACCGAAGCGGTTCAACGCCTCGACGTAGTTGGCGCGGATCAACGGTTCGTCTTCGACGATGGCAATGCTGCGGCCCATGGCGCGCTCCCTGTTGGATGCGCGCAGCGTGCTATGCGAACCGTCGCGACGCAAGCCACGCAACGCAAGTGCCCGCGTTTCGCCACAAGCCAGCGGCAAGCGGGCCCGATTGCGTCCGCGCCAGCGCCCGCCCGGGTTGTTTGATGCACACCATGCACAGCGCATGGAGCCGAACGATGCCGAAGATCGAATCCCCCAAACCCGCCCCCGACCCCAACGCCGAACTGCGCGACTTCGAACCGTTGCGGGTGACACTGGCGCTGGGCGCTCTGCTGCTTGGCCTGCTGCTCGGCGTTCATTGAGATGAGCCGCCTGCGCGAGTCACGTTTCAGCGCGGCCGTGCTGGATCCGTTTGCCGTGGAAGGCATGCATGCGTGCGGCGCGAAGGGAATAGCCCCGCACGCGGGGCACGGGGCCACCGATCCCCACTGGCAGCCCGGCTGATACATACGCCGCCGAATTACGTCCGACATGGTGGCTTTCCCCTCCTTGCGAGGGGATTTTTCTGCCGGATCGCCGCAGGCCGCCGATCACGTCCGTTCATAATTCTGTCGGGAACCAAACCGGACCGACCCGGTCAGAACTTGTGATTGGTACCGTTCCATTGCCGTGGAACGTGTCGATGCGGCTGTTGATCCCTCCCTTGGCGGCAGCCGTGTCGACACACCAATCAATGGTGTTCCCTCTCACGTCTTGACGACGTTTCTCCCGGCGCAGCCGTTCACTGCGCCGGGATTTTTATGCGCGGATGTTTTGCGGTGGAGATCGCCGAGCGGTGGTCATGACCACGAGCGCGAACCCACTCAGCCGATGGCCTTGCGCATCGCCGCGGGAATGCTCAAGCGATCGCCTTGCGCATGGCGGCGGGAATGCTCAAGCGATCGCCTTGCGCATGGCGGCGATCTCGGCGCGGTAATCCGGCGCATGGAAGATCGCCGAACCGGCCACGAAGGTATCGGCGCCGGCCGCGGCAATCGCGCCGATATTGTCCGCGGTGACGCCGCCATCCACTTCCAGCCGGATCGCGCGGCCGCTGGCGTCGATGCGCTGGCGTGCCAGGCGCAGCTTGTCCAGCGTGCCGGGGATGAACTTCTGGCCGCCGAAGCCGGGGTTGACCGACATGATCAGGATCAGGTCGAGCTTGTCCATCACGTAGTCCAGGTAATCCAGCGGCGTGGCCGGGTTGAACACCAGCCCGGCCTGGCAGCCGGATTCCTTGATCAGCCCCAGCGTGCGGTCGACATGCTCGCTCGCCTCCGGGTGAAAACTGATCAGGCTGGCGCCCGCCCTGGCGAAATCCGGCACGATGCGATCGACCGGCTTGACCATCAGGTGCACGTCGATCGGCGCCGTGATGCCGAACTTGCGCAGCGACTGCAGCACCATCGGGCCGATCGTGAGGTTCGGCACGTAGTGGTTGTCCATCACGTCGAAATGCACCCAGTCGGCCCCGGCCGCCAGCACCGCGGCGGTGTCCTCGCCCAGCCGCGCGAAATCGGCAGCGAGGATGGACGGGGCGAGGATGGGGGATTGCTTGGTCATGGGGATGCCTGGATGAAGGGGTAGGACGGGGCACAAAAACAAGCTTCAAGTCTGCCACGACGAAACACTTCGCGCCGCCGTGCTCCTCCCCCGGTGAAGCGGGGGGAGGCTGGGTGGGGGTGCTTTTGACTTTGACGCGAAAAGCAACCCCTCCCCGGCCCTCCCCTGCCCTGCAGGGGAGGGAGAACATCTTGCCTACTTGAACCCTCGCGCTTCCTTGATTCGGTCATACGCGGCATTGATCTCGCTGGCGCGCGACTCGGCGCGCTTGCGCATGTCCTCGGGCAGGTCGCCGAGGCGGTCGGGGTGGTGTTCGGAAATCAGCTTGCGGTAGGCGCGCTTGACCGCGCGATCGTCGGCGTTGCGGTCGATGCCCAGAACGGCGTACGGGTCGGGCCCCTGCGTCGCGCGCTGCGGCGGCACATAGCCGCCGCCGGTCGGACCATGGCCGTAACCCCGCGAACCGCTGGCACCGGCGTTCCACGCGTAACCCTTCATCGCCATCAACGCCATCAGCTCCATGTCGCTGATGCGCAGCGCGAACGCCAGTTGGCGCAGGATCGACATCTTCTCCGGCGGCGGGTTGCCCTCGGCCAGCACGGTTTCGATCACCACATCGAGCACCGGAAACGCATGGTCGCGGCGCAGGCCGACCCAGTTGCGCAGCGCGGTGATGGTCTGGGTGACGTCGAATTCCGGCTGCTTGCCGGCGTTGAAACTGGCCACCGCCTGCTTGCGCAGCTCGGCGTCCAGGTTCATCCGCGTCATCAGGCGCTCGGCAATCGCGATCTCCTGCTCGGACACGCGGCCGTCGGATTTCGCCACCGCGCCGAGCAGGGTGAACAGCGGGCCGACGAAACCGCCGGCTTCGGGCGTGGCGTTCTTGCGCTGGCTGTAGCGCATGTTGTCGAAGATGAAACCGACCACCGCGCCGGTGACCGCACCGGGCAGGTGGCCGATGATCAGCCCGAAGAACGCGAACCACAGCGTGTAGGTGAAACTCATGGCTGCACCAGCTGCGCGCTGTACCAGCGCGCCAGTGCATCGAGTTCGGTATCGCTGACCGGCCCGATCGCCGCGCGCATCACCGGCACGTTGCGGCGGCCGTCGCGGTATTGCTTCAGCGCGTCGCGCAGGTAGTCCAGTTGCTGCCCGGCCAGATTCGGCACGCCGGGCATGCTGGCCTGGCCGGTGGCGCCATGACAGGCCGCGCACAGACCCAGCCGGTTCGGTCGCAGCGGGGTTTGCGCACAGATTGGCAGGGCGGCGACCAGGCACAGCGCCGCGATCAGTAGGTTTCGCATCGGCAACACATGGGGATGAAGGCGAACAATTCTAGCAGCGCCCGCTGCCACGGCCGCCGCGGCGGTTCCGGCGCTCCGGCCGCAGCAGCTAGAATAGGCAGCTTCCCCGCCTGCGGAACCGTCGTCGTGCCCACCACCTTGCTGCAATCGAACCTGCCCGGCCTCGAACTGATCCATCGCGGCAAGGTGCGCGATGTCTACGCGTTGTCCGGCGACCGGCTGCTGATGGTCGCCACCGACCGGCTGTCGGCGTTCGACGTGGTGCTGCCCAACCCGATCCCCGGCAAGGGCGAGATGCTCACCCAGATCTCCAACTTCTGGTTCGACAAGACCGCGCACCTGCTGCCGAACCACCTGCTCGACGTGCCGCTGGCCGACGTCTTGCCGCCCGGCACCGACCTGGCGCTGTACGCGAAGCGCGCGGTGGTCACGCGGCGCTTGAAGCCGGTACCGGTGGAGGCGATCGCCCGCGGTTACCTGATCGGCTCGGGCTGGAAGGACTATCAGGCGACCGGTTCGCTGTGCGGCATCGCGCTGCCCGCCGGCCTGCAGCAGGCGCAGCAATTGCCGGCACCGATCTTCACCCCGTCGACCAAGGCCGCCGTCGGCGACCACGACCAGAACGTCAGCTACGCCGTGGTGGTCGATGCGGTCGGCGCCGAACTGGCCGGCCAGGTGCGCGACGCCACGCTGGCGATCTACCGGTGGGCAGCCGCCTATGCGGCCGAACGCGGCATCATCATCGCCGACACCAAGTTCGAGTTCGGCACCGACGCCAGCGGCAAGCTGTACGTGATGGACGAAATGCTGACGCCGGATTCCTCGCGCTTCTGGCCGGCCGACGAATACCGCGTCGGCATCAGCCCGCCCAGCTACGACAAGCAGTTCGTGCGCGACTATCTGGAGACGCAGGACTGGAACAAGACCGCGCCCGGCCCGGTGATCCCGGACGAGGTGATTGCGCGGACCGCCGCCAAATACGCCGAAGCCTTGCAACGGCTGGCCGGTATCCGACTCAGCTGAATCCAACGGGGAAATCGCCCATGCGCACCATGCAGAGCTGGCTCGACAGTTACAGCGGCGACCACCAGAACCCGACCAACCGGCTGTTCCACTGGTTCTGCGTGCCGCCGATCGTGTGGTCGGTGATCGCGCTGCTGTGGACGATCCCGGTGCCGGCCTCGTTCTTCCGCCCCGGCGCGGTGGCGGTCGCGGTGATCGTGCTGGCGTTCTACTGGTACTGGAAACACTCGCACCGGCTGGCGGTGGCACTGCTGATCGCGTTCGCCTTGCTCGGCGTGCTCACCAACGCGCTGTACTACCGGCTCGGCGCCGCCTCGCTGTGTTACCTCGCGCTCGGCGTGTTCGTGGTGGCCTGGATCGGCCAGTTCATCGGGCACAAGTTCGAAGGGCGCAAACCGAGTTTCCTCACCGACCTGGCCTACCTGCTGATCGGCCCCGCCTGGCTGATGGCCAAGCTGCTGCATGCGCTGGGATTCAGGCAAGTCACATGACTACCCTGCTTACCGTGATCAGCAGCCTGCTGTGGTGGGTGCTGTACAGCAGCATGGCGGCGCTGGTATTCGCCCTGATCAGTTGGTCGGTGCTGCGCTGGACCGAACGCTGCGCGGTGGTGTTCAACCGCATCTATCTCGCCTGCCTGCTGTGGACAATGCTCGGCATGCTGCTGATCGCCGGCGTGGCCGCCTACGAAGGTCACCTGCACCCGCCGTATGCCGCACTGCTGAACTCCGGCCTGCTGCGTTTTGCGCTGGTGCTGGACATGCTGATCGGCACCGTCCTGCTGTGGCGGCTGGTGCCGCGCATCGACGCCCGCCGCATCCGTCCCGGCAGCGCCTGCATGGCGGTCGCGGTGATCATGGCGATCAGCTTCGGGATGGCCACCAGCCTGGCGTGATCGCGCGGTTGCAATGCGCTCAGTGCATGCCTAACAGCGCGGCACCGAACACCATCGCCAGCGTGAAGAAACTGCTGGCGAAGTGGGCGATGCGCATGCGCCGCGAGGAAAATTCTCAGCGGCGCCATGACCGTGCGCATCCGCTTCATCGGCCATGCGCATCCCGTTTAACCGCATCCTCGATACCGACAGTGAGAACGAGGCCCCGCGCGAAAACGACGCCAGCCACCACGCGCTTTGGCTGCAGTCACTTCAAGGCGATGGTCGCGGGCGAGCATCGGCGGCGGGAGCGGAAGGATTGGAAGCAGTGCGGTGATGGGGGGTACGGCGTGAGTCTATCTGCCGTGACCGTCGGCTCTCCCGGCAACATCCGACCGATCCTCCATTCGGTTTATTCCTTCGCTTCTGAGGTCATAAAAGATAGCCGCCCAAATCGTGACGTATGCAATCACGACACCGTCCGCTAACTTCCCCGAGTCAACCATAAAACCGTTGCACTGCCTCGAGCAAACACCGCTTGACGAAAACATCGCAAACCACTGACCATCGGTGCATACGCCCCGATCGGGGATCCAATTAAGCGTTGGGCGTCATGAACCACCTCCAGTTTCATCATCACACCTAAACTCGGTGTCTGTGAAACCAGCAGCAGTCCAGGGGGCGTTACCTTTTCCTTGAGGCGCGTGCAGATTCGACGTACACGAACGCACGGATTGGCAACACCGAAAAAGCAATTGTCACCAAACTGAGTGTGCCAGATGAGGTCCTTCCTTGTGGCAAGTATCTCTGGCGGGATGGAGATCAAGAACGTCCGCCACTCAACAATGGCCAGTGTAAGAAATGGGTTCGGTACAATTTCTTCTTGCACGCTTTCGCATTCGGATACTCATTTGATGGCAAGCTGGTCTCGAGGTACGAGTACAGTTCGGAGTAGCTGTACAGTCCAACTAATCGTCCAAGCGGACGCGCGTACCGCGCGCCGCTTAACTCCGCGTTAGGCCGTCAAGATGGATCCACGCTACTTCGTCACGTACAAATGCTGGGACGGAACAGCCGTCGAGAACACTACGCGCGTTCGGGCGCTTTCGTGACCACGACGCTGCCGAACAGCAAGCCCGTGGGCATTTCAGCCGGCCTGGCTATGAGGTCACGGATGTACGCAGTGCAACTTCATTTGAGGCAAAACGTTACAAGGTCTGGCGCTTCATGGTCCGTTCGCTTCGAATCGTGTTCGCTGCGGTTGGCGCACTGTTCGCTTATGCGTGGCTAGCGGATTCTTGGCATGGCATCGGCGACATGCCGTTTGCCAGTCTCACACTAGACATGATTACGTCGAGCCTGTTGCATACCGCGGCTGCTTTCGTCGCGGCATGACTTTGCTGGTCGTTGGCATTTGGCAAAGGTCCAAGCGAATGAGCAATCTCGCTCACCGGTCGAACCGAACGGCCGAAGCCAACACCCGAAGCCGCGGTTACAATCCCGGCGTGCGGGCATCCTAGAGGGAACACGTGGTGGAGCAATTGGCCACGGCTTTTCCGACAAAGTAGAGGAGCACGAATTGAACGGACCAATCAACGCCAGACCCAGTCTGGAAGACGCCAAGGTCAACGTAAGGATCAAGCTCTCGGCGCTGTGGACAAGTGTGATGTTCTGCTACATCTACGCAGATTACTTCGGACTAATGGCACCAGGAACGCTGCAGTCGATGCTAGAGGGCCAGGGACCCATCGGCCCATCGACTCCAGGGACCCTGTTGGTCGCGTCACTCGTGTTGGCAATCCCGAGCGCAATGATTTTCCTATCAGTGGCATTGACGCCGGCCATGGCTCGTTGGATTAACGTTGTCTTCGGAGCGGCATATACCGTAATCATCCTCAACACCATGTGGAGCCGGGGTTTCTTTATCTTCTACGGCGTCATCGAGATCACGCTTACATCGCTCGTGATCTGGTACGCGTGGAAATGGCCGAAGGCTCCAGGGAATTCGTAGCCGCCTGTCCCCTTTTCCCACGTCTCAGGTCCGCGCGCGGCGGCCTAACCCGTGTTGCAGCGGACTCGCTTCGCTCGCCGCTGAACTCCATATTCTCAGGTGTCATGACTAAGGATCGCGTCCTCACGACAAACAACTACCACGATGGCCGCGCCTCGGCGTAGCAGAGCTGCACGGTGTCCCGGCGGACTCGGCGCAGATGATTCCCGTATCGACGCCGGGTATCACGCTATCGGCGCCGGATGTTTTTCCATTCCTGCCCAGTGCCGACGCACTCGGCGTTAACTGATGTCCCTATCGACCCGAGCGTGACGTGGCTCGATTCCGGGCGGGTTCGATGTCGGTTGCCGGGCATGAAGACGGCGCGACAACGCCGCTGGAATCGGCTGGGTGCACGATGCCGCATACCACCCCGACTACAAAGCTCAAGCTACCAACAGGTCACCATGCCCACACCCGATATCGTGCTGAGCCAGGCGGACAGCCCGGAACGTGTCGCCACCGCCCGCGCACTCTTCCGCGAGTACGCCGACGCCATCGGCAGCGATCTGGAGTATCAAGGTTTCGCGGCCGAGCTCGCGGCGCTGCCTGCGCCGTATGTGCCGCCCGCGGGCGCGTTGCTCATCGCTCAGATCGGCGCCGAGGTGGCTGGTTGCGTGGGTTTGCGCCCGCTTGACGAGCACACGGCCGAGATGAAGCGGCTGTATGTTCGCGCCGCCTGTCGGGGTTGCGGCCTCGGCGAGCGCCTCATCCATGCGGTGATCGATGCGGCGAATGGGGCCGGCTACCGCGAACTTCGGCTGGATACCCTGCACAGCATGCTGTCGGCGCAGGCGCTCTACCGGCGGCTGGGATTCGTCGAGATTCCGCCGTACGGCACCAAGTATCTTCCGGACACCCGTTTTTACGCGCTCAGGCTGGGCGCCTGAGCGATCCTGCGGCCAAACCCTACGGCAGCTTTCACTCGGCTAACTGCCCGCCGAGCCGCGTCGACGATCGCCAACGACCTGCGCTTGGGCATCACCGGTGCGAAACCTGCCGGTTCGCCGCGCCCACCGCCTCCACAAACCCACCAAACGGAATATCCGTGATCCCCACCAACCCAATATGGCCGTTCTCACCATCGAGCAAACGCCCGGTGACCGGCTGGTCGGTGTACTGGAACCAGTGCGCGCCAACAATGTCCGGATCATCCACGGCGGCGGCGACGAACTTCGCATACGCCTCGCCGCGCTGCTGCTCGTTCCATACCGACACCACGCCCTTGCCGAACGGGCCGCGGTCGTCGGAGCCGAAGTGGAATTCGCCGATCAGCACCGGCTTGTCCAGCGCATGCATCGCGGCGGCATCGAAGCCGAGTTGTGGCAGGTCGGCGTAGACGTTGAAGCTGACCACGTCGCAGTACTGCGCGCAGGCGGCGACGGCTTCGGGCGTGTTCACCGCGAAGCGCCCGCCGAGGAACAGATGGTGCGGATCTTGGCGACGGATCGCGGCGGCGACGCTGCGGAAATAGGTGTCGGCGTAGCGGCGCAGCCACGCGCGGTAATCGTCGGTGATCGCCGGATGCGCCTCGTTCGGGGCCGGCGCGGCGAAGCCGGTGGCATTCAGCGCATCCCATGAACCCAGCGCGATGCCCCAGGCCGTGGCCAGCGTTTCCGGCGCCACGTACTTCTTGCGCAGCATCGCGATGAACGCCTGTTTGGCCGGACTGTTCGCATCGCCACTCAGTGTGCCGATGGCAAGGCCCCAGCGACCTTGCGGACCGCTGCCGGCCCAGGCCAGTTCGTTGTCGGCGAAATAGCCGAGCAGGTACGGATCGTCGCGCACGCCCGCGCTCGCTTTCGCCACGGTCGTCTCGGTGGCCCGCACGAAACGCGGATCGAACGGGTCGGGCATGCGGCCCCAGTAGTCGTAGCCGGTGGCGACGTTGGCGTAGTCGCCGGCGATGTTGATCGAACGCGTATACGGCAGCCGGTGCGCCTGGCCCAGCGCCGCGTCGCTCCAGTTGCCGACGGTGTTGAAGCCCCACGCCTGCAGCCGGTCCAGCGTGCGCGTGCGCCACGCGGCTAGCCAGTCCTTGCCATCGAAGCGGTAGAGGTTCGCCGCGTAGAAGTCGAACCAGCGCCCGTGGTTGTAGTCGATGCCCTGACTGGCGCCCAGCTCCCTGTTGCGGTTGTCGCCGCTGTCGTAAAACGCGGCCCACTCGACGCGGTCCGGTGGCAGGTCCTTGAACATGAACTCGCGACCTTCGACATAGCTGCGCCCGCCATCGGCGGCCACGGCGTTGACGCCCAGCGAGAAGAACGCGTGACCGTCAGGTGTCACCAGCTGCCAGCGGTCGCCCAGTTTCTGGGTGTGGAACCAGCCGGTCCTGCTCAGGCCATGGACGTCCAGACGTCCGCCGTACGGATCCATTCCCGAGCGCACAGTCGTGGCCAGGGTCGTCTTTTCGGCGACATGGGTCGCGCGCAAAGCGGCATCGGAGGCGATCTTCTCCGGCCATTGCCCGCGCGTGAACTGGCCGTAGCGATCGACGATTCCGGCATACGCGTCATGTGATGTGGCGGCACCCGGCACCGGTTCGACACGACCGAACAGCAGCGTCTGCGCCGCCTGCGGCGCGGGCACGCCGAGCCGGACCGCGCTGACATGGCGCAGATCCAGCGTGCCCTGCACCGTGGTCGCCAGCAGGGTGGGCTGGCCGTGATCGTCGAACGGCATCGGAGGCCCTACCTGCATGCCTTCGCCGCGCGGCGATTCGGCGTGCAACGGAATCACCAGCGTCTGCGCCGGCCCGGCCGGCACGCCCACGGTCGCCTGCAAGTGCTGACCGGCAACAGCGCCATCGATCTCCACAGCGAGCGTCACCGGCCACGGCATCGCGTTCTGCACACGCAGGCGCAGCTCGCCCTGACCCGACCAGTCCCACGCTCCGCGGGCTGGCGCCAGCACGATCTGCGGATGCGCCGCCGGCTGGAACGCGTAACGTCGCTGCGCCACGCCGTCGCTAGCGTGCTCGACACTGCCGACCCGCTGCACGTGATCGAGGGTGATGCGGGTCGCCGCATCGTTGCCGGCCAGATCGATCCCGCCCGGCGCAGACGTCGCATGACACGCACCCAGACAGCACAGGCACAGCCAGATCAGCGCACGACGTTTCATGGACAGCAAGCCTCGCGTGAATACGCCTCTCGTAGGGCGGGCACTGCCCGCCAGCTTTTGGTTCGATGATGCAAGAGCGGCGGGCAATGCCCGCCATACCAAACTCTACATCGGACGACCACGCGACCACCGTTGCCAGCCGTAATACACCGGCACGCCGAGCGCGATGATCAGCAGGCTCATGCCGGCGTCGCCCGGGGCGTGGATCGCGCTGGCCACGATCACGCCGAACACGGTGATCACGAAGATCAGCGGCAGCAGCGGATAGAACGGCACCCGGTACGGCGCCGGCTGGTCGATGAAGTGCCGGCGATACCAGAACAGCGTGGCGATGCCGAACACATGGCCGAGCCACTCGCCCACCGTGGTGTAGTTGAGCAGCTGGTTGAAGCTGCCGGACAGGGTCAGCACCACCGCCCATGCGCCGAGCAGGGCCAGCGCGATCTGCGGTGCGCGCGTGCGCGCATCGACGCGCCCGGCCGCACGGAAGAATACGCCGTCCGCGCCCATCGTCTGCAGCACGCGCGCGCCGCCGGCGATCGCGATGCTGCAGTAGCCGAAGGTGGAACAGGCGATACCGACCGCGATCACGGTGGCGCCACGCGCGCCGAACAGCCGCCGCATCAGGTCCGCCGCCGGCGCCTGGCTGGCGGCGAGGCCGGAGTGGCCGAGCCCGGCCAGGTAGGCGTAGTTGGCCAGCACATAGCAGAGCACCACGCCGGCCATGCCCATGCCCAGCGCGCGCGGCAGGGTGCGCTGCGGGTTGCGCACTTCGCCGGCCAGGTCGTTGAGGTAATGAAAACCGCCATAGGTGAACAGCACCGGCAGCAGCGCACCGGCAAACGCCCACGACGACGCCGGCTGCGTGCTATCCGGCAGCAGCGCCAGCCCCAGATGGCCGTGCGCCAGCACCAGGCCACTGACCACCAGCAGCGCGATCGCGACCAGCTTCAGCACGGTGAAGATGTTCTGCATCCACGCACCGGCGCGGATGCCGAACAGGTTGATGCCGACGATGAACACGATCGCGCCGACCGCCACCGGCTTCACGTATGGCAGCGGCAGGCCGATCGCCGCGCAGAAATAGTCGGCGAACATGGTCGCCACCGCAGCCACGCTGCCGGGGTAGTTGATCAGCGCCATGGTCCAGCCAAACAGGAACGCCGGCAGCAGGCCGAACGCCTCGCGCAGGTAGACGTAGATGCCACCGGCCTGCGGTCGGCGCGAGCCAAGCTCGGCGTAACACAGCACCCCGGCCAGGGTCAGCAGGCCGCCGATCACCCACAGGATCAGCACCTCGGTGCCCGACGAGGTGTGGCGCGCCACTGTGGCCGGGGTGAGGAAGATGCCTGCCCCGATAACGCCGCCGATGACGATCATCGCGGCGTCCCAGGTGTTCAGGCGACGGGCATAGGCATTGGCGGGTTCGGTCAGCATGGCGGCTACCTTGCCATTGTCCGTGCCCGTTCGACCAGTCCCGTGTGACATGCACGGTGACATGCGCTGTGACATACGCCCGGTTCGCGCGCTGCATGCCAGGCCGCTCGGTAAATTGACAAGCGCCAGCGGCCTCGGAACACTGGCAGTGGCATCGCGCTACGCGTTGCTGATTTGACGCCACGGAAGCTCCGCGGCGTCATCGTCCCCGAGGGGTGCTGCAGCGGATCCATGTCCGCCACGCTCGGCCGGCTAATCCGTCACGGGGGCGCCCTTTCCGGTTACTGGAGCTGTCGCCATGCCCTTCCACGCCGCCGCTCGCCGGCTCGCCTTCGCCACCTCCGCCGAGCTGCCGTCGATCCAGCCAGACGACGCCCAGCTGGCCGCGTCGCTGGAACGCCTCGGCATCCAGCCGATCGTCTGCGTGTGGAATGATCCGGCGGTAAACTGGTCGACGTTCGACGCGGTGCTGATCCGCACCATCTGGGATTACTTCAAGCACCACGCGGCGTTCCTGGACTGGCTGGATCGGCTCGACCGGCTGGGCGTGCCCACCATCAACGACAGTGCGCTGCTGCGCTGGAACAGCGACAAGCGCTACCTGCTCGAACTGGCGCGGCACGATGTGGCGATCATTCCGACCCGGCTGGCCAGCGCGGCCGGCTTGCCCGAGGTGCTGGCGGCCATGCCGGAGCAACCGGTGGTGATCAAGCCGACCATCAGCGGCAGCGCGTGGCACACACTGCGCGGCACCGCCGGCGACGCGGCGTTTGCCGAGGCCGTGCGGCAGCTGCCACGCGAGCTCGACTACCTGGTGCAGCCGTTCGTGCCGGAAATCGTCAGCGATGGCGAATGGTCGCTGCTGTATTTCGCTGGTGCATTCAGCCACGCCGTGATCAAGCGTCCGGCCGCCGGCGACTATCGTGTGCAGGGTGAATACGGCGGCAGCGCCGAGCCGGCCCAAGCCGACGCCCAGACGCTGGCCGCCGCCGATCGCGCACTCGCTGCCGTCGCTGCGATCGGCCATGGCGATCACGCCTACATGCGGGTCGATGGCGTGGTCAGCGCGGGGCACTTCCTGGTCATGGAGCTGGAGCTGATCGAGCCGTTCCTGCATCTGGCCGGACACCCGGCGGCGGCCGAACGACTGGCTCAGGATGTGGCCGCGCGGATGGCCCGCGCCCGCCGTGGAACTGCGGCCGCCCTGGACGGCGCGCGCTGAGATGTCGATCGTGCCGGGCCAGCCGACGGTTGCCGCGACGCCTTCGCGCGGGCTGCGTCTGCTGTCCTGGTGCGCGTCGCTCGCCATGCTCGCAGCGGCGGCGTGGGTACTGCATCGCTATCTGAGCCATCTCGTCTGGCGCGACGTGGCGATTGCCTGGTCGAACCTGCCGCGCCGCCGCGTGGCGTACTCCGCCGCGGCCACGGCGCTGAGTTTTGCGATGCTGGCGTTGTTCGACGTGCTGGCCGCGCGCGTGGTGGTGCGTGATCGCGTATCGGCCCGGCTCGCCGCGTTCGCCGGCGCGGTGACCCAGGGCATCTCCAACACGCTGGGTTTCCACGCGATCACCGGCACCGCCTTGCGCTATCGCCTGTACGCCACGGCCGGACTGGGTGCCGGCGACATCGCGCGCATCGTGGGGCTGGCCGGGCTCGGTGTGGGGCTGGGTTTTGCGGTGGTGATCGCCGGCGCGCTGTGCTGGCAACCGGCGATCACCCACGGCTGGGGCCGCCTGCCAGGCATGCTGTTGCTGGGGTTGCTGGTCGCGCTGCTGATCTGGCTGGCGCGCCGTCCGCGCGCGCTCGCACTGGGGCGCTGGACGCTGGCGCTTCCCGGCGCAGGTATCGCCACCGCGCAGATGCTGATCGGTGGCGTCGAGATGCTGGCGGCGATCAGCGCGCTGTACGTGCTGCTGCCGGCGGACGTAGCGCCGCCGTTCGTCGACTTCCTGCCGATCTACGTCGGCGCCGTGCTGGCTGGCATCGTCAGCCATTCGCCCGGTGGGCTGGGTGTGTTCGAGACGATCATGCTGGCGGCGTT
>JBEPVP010000077.1:0-15844 GCA_041690935.1 Rhodanobacter sp. | reverse complement strand
GACGGATCATGAAGCGCCTGTTGGCCAGTCTTGCCCTGATCGCTGCTGCTTCGGCGCTGTCGGGTTGCTATTACGATCCGGGTTACAGCTATGTGCGCGGCTCCGGTTCCAGCGGCGATGCCTACTATGGCGACGGCGGCAACGCCTATTACGCGGCGCCGAGCTACTACGATGGCTACTACGGCAGCGGCTATTACGGTGGTGGCTACGGCTGCTGCTACTCGCCGGGTGTGAGCGTCGGCATCAGCAGCGGCTGGTACGGCGGTGGATCGCGTTACCGGCACGACGACGATCGCGGTCATCGCGACTACCGTCGCTACAGTGGCCAGTGGCAGGGCCATCGCGATGGTGACGGCCGCAGCCACGGCGGTGGTGGCGATCGGGGCCATTCGGAACGCGGGCAGGGCCAGCGACCGTCTGGCGACCATGGCGGCGACCGTGGTGGTTCCCGCGGTGGCGATCACAGTCGAGGTGGCGACCGCGATCACCGTCACTGACGCTCCAGGCCCCGTCGGTGGCATGTCGCGGGTCCGATTCGCACCACGGCGCATCGGTATGCCAAGGCTCATCGTCATCGCGGCGGTGGGCCTTTTGCTGTGCGCCTGCAGCAGCCTGCGTTACTACGCACAGGCTGCGCATGGTCAGGGCGAGCTGATTGCCCATCGGCGTCCGGTGAGCAAGCTGCTGCGCGACCCGGCCACGGATCCACACCTCGCTGCACGCCTGCGGCAGGCGCAGCGGGCGCGCCGGTTCGCCTCGCAGCGGCTGGGATTGCCGGACAATCGCAGCTACACCGGCTACGTCGACCTGCACCGGCCGTACGTGGTGTGGAATGTGTTTGCCACGCCGCTCTACTCGGTGGAGGCGGTGCCGCAATGCTTTCCGGTCACCGGCTGCGTCGCCTATCGCGGCTGGTTCAAGGAAGCCGATGCGAAGGCCGATGCGGCGCGATTGCGGGTGCATGGCGACGACGTGTGGGTCGGCGGCGTGCCGGCGTATTCCACGTTGGGCTGGTTCGCCGATCCGATCCTGTCGAGCATGCTGCGCTGGGACGACGACGAGCTGGACAGCACGATCTTCCACGAGCTGGCGCACCAGCTGATCTACGTGAAGGACGACACCGCGTTCAACGAATCCTTCGCCAGCTTCGTGCAGGCCGAGGGCCTGCGCGAGTGGCGCCGGTCGCGCGGCCTGCCGCCGCAGGACGGTCGCGCGCAGGCAATGGAGGACGGCTTCACCCGGCTGGTGCTGGATCTGCGCGCACGCCTGCAAGCCCTGTATGCGAGCGGCGTGGATGCATCGGCGATGGACGCCGCCAAACAGCAGGAGATGGCGGCGTTTCGCGTCCGCTACGCACTATGGCGCGCGCGCGACTGGCCGGACGATCACCGCTACGACGCCTGGGTAGCTGCCCCGATCAACAATGCCCGGTTGCTGCCGTTCGGCCTGTACGACCAGTGGGTCCCCGCCTTTGTCGTGCTGTTCGAACGTGCCGGGCGACGCTGGCCGGCATTCCATGCGCACGTGCGCGAACTGGCGCGCGAACCGAAGCTGCAGCGCGATCGATCGCTGCGTGCTTTGCTGAAGGAGCGCTCGTGACGGCTGCACGCCGATCCACAAAGCGCGCCCGCGTTCAATGCCCGGACTTGCGCCCCGCCATGTGTTGCAGGTACGCCAACACGGCGTCCAGGTCGGCGTCGGAAAGTGCCTGCGCGTCGAACCCCTGCATCTTCGCCTGCGGCCAGCGACGCAGGGATTGCGGATTGCGGATGAAGGCGCGCAGCAGGTCGGCGCGCAGGTATTCGGTGGGGTTGTGCGGCAGGTTGAGATCGGGCCCGAGTTTCGCGTCGCCTGCGCCGTTGAGCGTGTGGCAGGCGAAACAGGTGCGCTGGAAGACCGCGAAGCCGCGTCGCACTTGGCTGTCCGCCGGCAGTGCGCGAGCGGGAACGATCGCGGGGAAACGTTCGGCGACACCGCCCATCCGGCGAATCGCCGCCAGCTGGTACGGCCATTGTTCCGGACCGACATGGGCGGCCTGCGGCCGCGTCCACACGACATAGAACGGTCCGGCGCTGCCGCGCTTCCGACTCAAGGCCGGCCACGGCTGCGCGGGATCCTCGATCGCCAGCCACGCCTCGCTGCCGTGCCGATCCAGGATGAGCGCGGCGGGAATCTCGGCGGCAAAGCCGTCAGCGGCGACGAACTGCAGGTGATCGCCGGCGTCGATGCCCTTGAGCAATGCCGCCAGCGGCACGGCGCGATAGTGCATCGTGCGCTGGAACGCCACATCGCCCGGCACGTTGATCGTGCGGATGTCGGGACGCTGCAACAGCGCTTCGGTGTGGTACGTGGTGATACCGTGACCGAGATCGATCCTGAGTTCGGCGGCGTGTGCGAGAAAGGGCAGGCCAAGCAGCGACAGGCAGCAGCGCAACAGCAGTTTCATGGTGAATTCCGCAAGGTGGGCGGGCGGCGTATCCGGGTGCGGCGATCACGCGGGCGGTGGGCGGTCGCCTGTTCTGGAGATCGAAATCATGCGACCGATGGTGGCATCGAATCTTGCGATTGCATAACGCGTCGATCGGCATACTGCGGCGGATCCGCGCCCGATGTCGCCGCGTATCGGCCTGCGTGCGACGGCTCATCCTGTCGGCGAGCTGAACAAATGCCGACATGCACGTTGAACTCACACGCCGCCGGCCACACTAAGGCTACGTATCGCCGTGAGGGCGACAAGAAGTGGCACCGTACATCGTGTCACTGAGGGGCTGGTCTTTCCTCCCCTGGAGGCCGCCTGACAAACCTCATCAGTCCTCCCCTGGTTGATGAGGTTTTTTTATGCGCGCGACAAAGGTACGCGGTGCGCGTGGAGTGCGTCCGCGCATGGATAATGGGGCGTGCAGTTTCGCCACCCGCCTGAGCAACTGATGATCATCGACTCGCTGCTCGATACCGACCTGTACAAATTCTCGATGATGCAGGTGGTGTTGCACCAGTACCCGGCCGCGCAGGTCGAATACCGGTTCAAGTGCCGCAACCCGGGCATCGACCTGGTGCCGTACATCGGCGAGATCCGCGCCGAGCTGGCAGCGCTGTGCCGGCTGCGTTTCACGGCAGACGAACTGGACTACCTCGCCAGCTGGCGTTTCATCAAGAGCGACTTCGTCGACTTTCTGGGTCTGTTCCAGCTCAACGAGAAGTATGTGGAGATCGCACCCGCGGCGGCGGGCAACGGCGAGATCGAGATCCGCATTCGCGGCCCCTGGCTGCACACGATCCTGTTCGAAGTGCCGCTGCTGGCGATCATCAACGAGGTGTATTTCCGCCATGCCGCCGCCGGCCTCGACCTGGCCGAAGGGCGTCGGCGGCTGCGCGAGAAGATCGCCCTGCTGCGCGATGCGCCGGACTACGCCGGCTGCCGGATCGCCGACTACGGCACGCGGCGGCGCTATTCGCGGGTGTGGCAGGAAGAGGTGGTGACCACGCTGCGCAACGAGCTGGGCAATCAGCTGGCCGGCACCAGCAATGTGTGGCTGGCGCGAAAGCTCAACCTGACTCCGCTGGGCACACTGGCGCACGAGTATCTGCAGGCGCATCAGGCGCTGGGCCCGCGCCTGCGCGATTCGCAGGTGGCGGCGCTGGAAGCATGGGCGAAGGAGTACCGCGGCGATCTCGGCATCGCGCTGTCGGATGTGTACGGACTCAACGCGTTCCTGCGCGATTTCGACATGTACTTCTGCAAGTTGTTCGACGGCACCCGGCACGACTCCGGCGATCCGTTCGAGTGGGGCGAGAAGGTGCTGGCGCACTACCGCGCCAACCGGGTCGACCCGCGCAGCAAGGTGCTGGTCTTCAGCGATGGCCTGGACATCCCCAAGGTGATGCAGTTGTACGCGCATTTCCGCGATCGCTGCCTGCTCGCGTTCGGCGTCGGCACCAACCTTACCAACGACGTGGGGCCGGTACCGCTCAATATCGTGATCAAGATGATCCGCTGCAACGGCCAGCCGGTGGCCAAGCTCAGCGACTCGCCGGGCAAGAACATGTGCGAGGACCGGGCCTACGTGACCTATCTGCGCCAAGTGTTCGAGATCCCCGCGACGCAGGGACTGTAGCGCGTGTGGACATCGACGCAGAGGATCACGATGTGTGTCCGCCTGCGGCTGGGCAAGTCGTTCCATTCATGTCACGGGCATGCCCGGCGATGGCGTATGCTGCCAGATTGATCCACCAAGACGGAGCCCACCATGTCCAGCGTCTACGATTTCACCGTTCGCGATATCGACGGCAACCCGCGTTCGCTTTCTGAATGGAAGGGCCAGACGCTGTTGATCGTCAATGTGGCGTCCAAATGCGGCTTTACCCCGCAGTACCAAGGGCTGGAGACGCTGTGGCAGGACCAGCGTGACAAGGGCGTGGTGGTGCTGGGCTTTCCGTGCGACCAGTTCGGCCATCAGGAGCCTGGCGACGAGGGTGAGATCAAGAACTTCTGCAGCACGCAGTACGACGTGACCTTTCCGATGTTCGCCAAGGTCGAGGTCAATGGCGAGCATGCCGACCCGCTCTACCAATGGCTGAAAAGCGAGGGCAAGGGCATCCTCGGCAGCGAGTCGATCAAGTGGAACTTCACCAAGTTTCTGGTCGACGCGGACG
Organism: Rhodanobacter sp.; assembly: GCA_041690935.1. Taxonomy (GTDB): domain Bacteria; phylum Pseudomonadota; class Gammaproteobacteria; order Xanthomonadales; family Rhodanobacteraceae; genus Rhodanobacter. The sequence goes on along the minus strand of JBEPVP010000077.1, from coordinate 11,191 downwards.
GCCAGGTGGTGAAGCGCTACGCCTCGACCGATACCCCGGAAAAGATCGGCAAGGACACCTTGGCCCGGCTCGGCGGCTGAGCTCCCGCTGCGGCAGCGCTCAGTCGCGGCCGCGATAGTTCGCCAGCAGCACCGCGATCGCATCGACGTCGCTGCTGATGCTGGGCGCGGCATCCGGTCGTTCGTAGTTGTTGAGCATGATCGCGAACGCCAGCCGTTCGCCCGCCGCCGTGGTGACGTAACCGGCCAGGCAATGCACGTAGGCCATGCTGCCGGTCTTCGCATGCACGTTGTTTTCGGCGGCGGTGCCGCGCATGTGGCCGGCCAGGCTACCGTCGACGCCGGCGATCGGCAGCGCCTCGCGCAGCATGTCCGCATACGGCTGCGCCGCCAGGTAGACGAGCAGACGCACCAGCGCGTTGGGCGTGACCAGACTGCGGCGCGACAGACCGGTGCCCTCATCGATCAGGCTGGCGGATGCCGGAATGCCGATCTCCGTCAGCAATTGCCGCAGTGCCACGATAGCGCGGCTTTCGGTACTGCGGAAGCCGGTCGTGGCGATGGCCGGCTCACACGCGCCCACGCTCAGCAGCAGGTTCTGCAGGTACAGGTTCTGCGAGCGCTTGAGACCCTGCCGCAGGATTTCCCGCAGCGGTGGCGAGAGCACTTCGCCGAGCATGTTGGTCGCGGCGGGCAACGCGGGATCGCCTTGCGGCCAGTGCACCACCCGCAGCCGGCCGGAAAGATGGATGCCGCGGCGCTTCAGCGCCCGCCGTAGTTGCGTGCCAGCCACTCGCGCGGGATCGACCATCGCCAGCTTGAAATGCTGCGCTGGCGCATCGGTGGCGATGCTGCCGAACGTATGCAGCGTTTCATCGCCCGGGGCGCTGTACAGATTGATGTCGTTGGGCGTGCCTGCCGCGGCGGTGAGCAGCTGGCTGACCAGATCGGGCCTGGCTTCGGCCGGGGCAAACTCCAGCCGGGCCGGGCGACCAGGTGCCCGCCCCGGACTCACCGTGACGTTGACGATGTTCTCCTGCACGCTCAGCGCGGAGGACGGCACCGCAAACCAGCTCTGCAGGTCGGCGGCCTCCCAGCCGCTGCCCCAGGCCGGCCCGGCGAAATAGCTGTCGTCGGCGATCAGGTCGCCACGCACGGAGCGAATGCCGCGTGCCACGACCTGACCGGCAAGCTGATCGGCCCAGTCACCGCTGCTGGCGGTACCGAGGGTGGGGTCACCCATGCCGCGCAGGATCAGCGAACCATTCAGACGTCCATTCACGATACGGCCATCGGCAAATAGCCGGGTCGGGATCCGGTACTCCACACCCAGCTTCGCCAGGCTCAGCGCAGCGGTGAACAGCTTTGCGGTGGAAGCCGGCTGCAGCAGCTGGTCGGCGCGGTGGGCGTACAACGTGCGGCCCGTGTCGAGCGAGACCACCGCAATGCCCCAGCTGGCCGCGGCAAAGCGCGGCTGGGCGATCCGCGCATCGATCTGCGCCGCCAGCCCGGCGGCGGCACCGAGTGTCGCCGCTGCTGCGGCGGCCAATGGCAGCAGCGCGGCGAGCAGGCAGGCGATGATCAGCAGGCTGACGGAAAAATGGCGAGAGGTACGGCGTGGCAGTGGGATCATGGCCAAAGTATCGCCAATCCCGTCGCAGTTCACAGGGCGTTTTGTCCTGCTCTGGTAAATTCGCGCCTTCGTGCCGGCATCTGGCCGGCGGACTTGAACCTATTGGCGAGATCCTCATGCAGATTGTCCAGAACTCCATTGCTGCCTTCCACTACACGCTGACCGACGACCAGGGTCAGGTCATCGACAGTTCCGCAGGTCGCGAGCCGCTGACCTACCTGCACGGCAGCGGCCAGATCGTGCCGGGCCTGGAAAAGCAGATGGAAGGTCGCGCGGTCGGCGACAAATTCAGTGCCGACGTGACGCCAGAAGAAGGCTATGGCGTGCATCACGACGAACTGAAGCAGGAAGTGCCGCGTGACGCCTTCCAGGGCGTCGAGGATATCCAGCCCGGCATGCAGTTCCAGGGCCGCGGTCCGCAGGGCGAGATCAACGTCACCGTGACCAAGGTCGAGGACGACAAGGTGTTCATCGACGGCAACCACCCGCTGGCCGGCAAGACCTTGCATTTTGCGGTCGAAGTGACCGACGTGCGCGCGGCCAGCGCGGAAGAGCTGGAACACGGTCACGTGCACGGCGCCGGTGGTCATCACCACTGATCGCTGTGGCGCGATCGCGCCGCGTCTGAAAACGAAGGCCCGGCGATGCAGCATCACCGAGCCTTCGCTTTTGCAGTCAGCTCAATACCATTCGAGCAGCGAGATGCCCACGCCGGCATAGGTGGCGTTGTGGTTGTAGTCGATCAGGCTTTCGCCGTAGCCCTTGAAGACCTCGGCATAGCCGCGCAGATTGCCGGCGAGCGGGAAGCTCCAGGTGAATTTGGTGGCACCGTGCTGGCGGTTGCCGCCGCGGAACGAGTCGCGCAACATCAGCCCGAATTCCTGGCCATTCCATTCGCGCACGATCTGCACCTCGCCACGCCCCATGTAGTCGCTGATGTCCCGGTTGTCGTCGGTGTTGCGTGATTCGGGGATGCGCCACCACGGCCTGATCGTCACGGCCCAGCCATCGCGTTCGAAACCGACGTTCGCGATCACCCGGTTCCAGCTGCGCGACTGCGGATTGTCGCGCCCGTTGGACTGGTGGTTGATGCCGATGCCGAACATCCGGCCGGACCAGCCGAACAGCTGATAGTTGGTGCGGAACACCAGCATCGCCTCGGGTTCGTAATCGGTTTCACGAAACGGACGAGACTGGTCGGCGTTGTAGACCTGCCAGCGCGAGGATTGGGTATAGCCAACCCACAAGTCGCCCGCGTCGCCGAACACGCCCTGCCACACCTTGGTCTTCAGACTGAGCTGGAATTTTGTCTCGACGTTGTCCAGTTGTTCGGTCCGCGCCACGTTGTTGTCCGGATTGGGGCTGGACGGCTGCTTGTTCTGGTTGCTGGTGGCGAACACCGGCAACACATACACCGGCTTGTAGCCGCGCACGTTGAAGGTGCCGAGCTTGCTCTCCGGCGTCAGCTCCCAGCGGCTGTCCAGCAGCGACAACGGCGAGGCCACTTCCTGGTTGGGTTCCACCGCGGCGGTAGACTCCTGCCGGTCGCGACCGAAGATGTTCGGCGTGGTGGTTTCCGAGTCGACCCGCTTCTGCGCGATCGGCAGGTTCACCCGGCCGGTGGCGTGGTCATAGCAGGCCAGACGCTGCGCATCGCTTTCGATGGCGGTGCAGGCTCGAATGTCGGTGGGGTCGGGATTCTGCGCATGGACGGACGGCGCGAGCAGGCCGGCGGCCAGTGCCAGCGGCAGGGCAACGGAATGAGACTTCATCAGTAGCAGGTTTCCCGGGTAGAGGGTCGGGGCGGGCGTTCTGCGTCAGGCGCCCCGGTGAGCGGAAATGATATCGCCGAACCCGGCAAACGAAGCCGGCCATGATATGGATCATGGCCGGCTTGACGAGGCGGACAGTCAGAGCTGTTTGGTCCAGTTGGTGTACTCGGACTTGCTGACGGTGCCATTGCGGTTGCGGTCGGCATGCAGGAAATCATTGGCCAGTGGCGGATAGGCGACCGCCTGATCGGCCGTGATCGACTTGCGACCACCGGACAGTTGATCGAACGCCGGTGCCGGTCCGATTTGGGGGGCCGGTGCCGGAACGCTGCGGACCACGATTTCACCTTGCGGTGTCTGGTAAGTGGCCTGCCCGGAAGCGGCAGGCATGTCGCCTGCCATCGGCGCCGCTGCAGGCATGGGTGCGCCGGAGGACGCCGGTGCCGGCGAGGACATCGGTTGTTCGGCCGGCATCGGAGCGGCTTGCGGCGTTGGCGCGGCCGGTGGCATCGGCGCGCCGGAAGGTGGCATCGGCGCAGAAGACGGTGGCATTGGCGCATCGGACGGCGGCATCGGTGCAGCGGGTGGCGGCATCGGCGCGTCGGAGGGTGGTGGCATCGGCGCAGCGGGCGGCATCGGCTCAGGCGGAACCGCCGACGTGGCGGGCGTTGCCGGCATGGCCGGCGGTACGTCCTGGGCGAGCAGCGTGCCGGCGAAGATCAGTGCGCCAGCGGCGAGTGTGGACAACAACGGCTTGCGAGATTTCATCATCAATACTCCATGCCAGAATGCTTGCGGTGAGTTCGTGCGACTGGGTTAATCGGGCGAGGCTTCCGTCACCGGCTGCCCAACTCGGGATCACGCTAACAGGGGCTTTGTAAATGCCGGCTCAACATCTTGGTCAACAGCCCGTGAAAGCGCCGTGTCGTTGGGGCACGCTTCAGGTGATCGGCGCGTGCTGAGCCTGCCGCAGGCGCGCCTGCTGCAGCTGGCGGCGCAGGGTCTGCTGCAGCCCTTGCGACGACGGCCCCGTCGCGAGGATGTGGTGGCGATGATCGAACGCATGCGCCTGCTGCAGATCGACACCATCCATGTGGTGGCGCGCAGCCCCTATCTGGTGCTGCATGCGCGGCTCGGTGACTACCCAGTGGCCTGGCTGGACGACGCACTGGCCGAGGGCCGGCTGGCCGAATGCTGGGCGCACGAGGCGTGCTTTGTCAGCGCAGCCGACATCGCTTGGCATCGCGGCGGCCACGATCAACGCATGCATCACTGGGCGCATCAGCGTGCGGCGCGCATGCACCGCGAGCAGCGTGCGGACATGGATGCGTTGCTGGCCGGCATCCGGGCGTCCGGCCCGGTGCGCGCGGCCGACTTCGCGCGCAAGGAAGGCGCCAGCAAACCGGGCTGGTGGGAATGGAAGCCGGAGAAGCACTGGCTGGAGGCCTGGTTTGCGCTGGGCGAGCTGATGGTGGCGCGGCGCGACAATTTCCAGCGGGTCTACGATCTGGCCGAGAACGTGCTGGCCCGGCTCGATCCGCCGTTCGTGCCCGCTGCCGACACGTTCACCGCGGCGGAGCTGCGCCAGCGCGCCATCCTCGACAGCGTGCGCGCGCTGGGCGTGACGCAGGCGGGCTGGATCGCCGACTATTTCCGGCTGAGGCCCAAGGTCACCGATCGCGAACTTGCCCCGCTGCTGGCCACCGGCCAGTTGCTGGCGGTGCCTGTACAGGGCTGGAGCACACCAGGCTACGTGCATCGCGACCACGCCGACGCGCTGGCCAAGGGCTTGAGCGGCCGCTTGCGTGCCACCCATACCGCGTTGCTGTCGCCGTTCGATCCGCTGGTGTGGGATCGGGCGCGGGCACTGGCGATGTTCGATTTCGAATACACGATCGAGTGCTATACGCCGGCCGCACGCCGGCGCTATGGCTATTTCGTGCTGCCGATCCTGCATCGCGGCCGGCTGGTCGGCCGGCTCGATGCCAAGGCCCATCGCGGGGAAGGCGTATTCGAGGTCAAGGCGCTCTTTCTGGAGCCGGACGTGGCGCCCGCGCCGGGCCTGGTGCAGGCACTGGCCAAGGCGATTGCCCATACGGCACGCTGGCACGGCACGCCGGCGATCCAGCTGGGTCGAACCCAGCCGGCGGCCTTGAAGAAACCGCTGCGCGCTGCCTTGGCTGGCAGTCAGTGAAGAGCCGCCCGCGGCAGCTCGACTAACAAGGCCGCCGGGCAATCCTCAGGGGTGCCGGCTCAAGGCGTGCTGCTGGCCGAAGCCGGGTTTGCCGCACACGACTTGCCGTGCAGAGCCTGGCGCAATTGCGAGGCCAGCGAATTGCAGCGCGCCGCCAGGTGCGGGCGGATATCCGGATTCTTGGAATCGCGCAGCAGGCTGGTGCGCATCGCCTGATAGCGGGATTGCAGCTGGTCGGGGGCATAGATGGCCGCCGCACGGTGGCAGGCGAGGTAGCTGGACAGGTAGTCGTCGCAGGCGGCGATGCCGGTGGCGTCCGACGGGTTCGCATCATCGACGGCTGCGCTGCCGGTGGACGTGTGTTCCCGAGGGCTCGTGCTGATGGCGCGGGTAGGTGACGAAGGGGTTACGGGTGAGGTGCCCGTCGTGCGTGTGGTGGGCTGCTGGTGGGCGCAACCGGCCAGCAGCAGGCCAGCGATCATGATGGCCGGAGTCAAACGGGACAGAATGGGCATTATCGAAGCTCCTCGATTGGGTGACCTTGCCACCATACCGAATTGGTCTGCTGGCGGGAATCAGGGGGATTACTCCCATTAGACAAGGCCGGGGGTCAAGAAAAGCTGAAATGGTTGCCGTTGCCATGGAAACCCGCGAGTCGGCCATTCCGTTCCGCTCTGCGCTGCCGCTATGATCGGCCCACTGTGTTTGTCGGGGTCAGCATAGTTTGTGGCCCGATGCTGCCGATCCGCGATCGGCAGCATCGTTCCCACCCAGGGGGTGTTTCCTTGCATACCAGTCAAGCCGGTCGTACCGGCGGAGGCTGAGTCCCTAACCTGTGGAGTGAGCAATATGTCTGATCGTGAGACGGGAACCGTGAAGTGGTTCAACGATGCCAAGGGCTTCGGTTTCATTGCCCGCGATAGTGGCCCGGATGTTTTCGTACATTTCCGCGCGATTACCGGCGGCGGCTTCAAGAGTCTGCAGGAAGGCCAGCAGGTCTCCTTCAAGGTGGTGCAGGGTCAGAAGGGCCTGCAAGCCGAGGAAGTGACCCCGGCCACCACGGCCTGATCGTCTGTGACATGCAGGGAAAACCGGGCAGCGATGCCCGGTTTTTTATTGCGCGAACCGGGACGCGGCCAAGGCTTGACAAATCACTTTTGTGCATGAAATCCGTTATGCTGCCGCCACTGCGTCTGCTTGGCCATGCGCGTGCCCGATACGGATTTTCTCAATCGGCCCGTTGCACCGACCTTCGCATGCTCAGTAAGCCGTCGGCCCGTTGGGGCCGGTTTGTCTCAGCGTATGGACAGGATCGGAGTGAGTCATGTCGGATCGTGAAGTGGGTACCGTCAAGTGGTTCAACGACGCCAAGGGGTTCGGCTTCATCAGCCGTGAAACTGGCCCTGACGTGTTTGTGCATTTCCGCGCCATCACCGGTTCGGGTTTCAAGAGCCTGCAGGAGGGGCAGAAGGTGAGCTTCAAGGTCGTCGACGGCCAGAAGGGCTTGCAGGCGGAGGAGGTCACTGCCGCTTGATACGATGGGGGAACCAATCCCTTGAAGAGGCCGGCCCATGCCGGCCTCTTTTTGTAGTGGCCGGGTCAATTCGCTAGCCTGTCCGAATGTCTGATCATTCCGTTGAAACCTTGCCCATTTCCGCGCTCTCGGCGGTGACCTCGATCGAGGCGTCGGTGACGCCGGTGACCAACGTCGATGGCTGCCGTTTCGAGTTGCTGTGCAGCGAGCCCCTCGGCGGCTGGCGCCAGCTGCTGTACTGGGTACCCGCGATGGGCATGCCGGCACGGCATTACCTGCCGCTGGCCGAAGCGCTGGCCGCGCACGGTGTGGCGATGGTCGTGCATGAGTGGCGCGGCATCGGGTCCAGCAACCGGCGGGCCAGCCGCGCCTGCAACTGGGCGTATCGCGAGCTGCTGCACGACCTGTCGGCGGGCATGGCCGCGGTGCGTGAACGCTGGCCGCGGGACGCCTGCTGGCTGGGTGGGCACAGCCTCGGTGGCCAGCTGGCTTCGCTGTATGCCAGCGGGCATCCGGCCGAGGCTGTCGGCCTGGTGCTGGTAGCCAGCGGCGCGCCGTACTGGCGCTGTTTCCGGCCCGGCTGGCTGATCGGCGCCGCCTACACGCTGGCGCCGTGGCTGGCCGCGCTGCTGGGCTATCTGCCCGGGCGCCGGATCGGCTTTGGCGGCAACGAGGCACGCGGCGTGATTGCCGACTGGGCGCGTACGGGTCGCAGCGGGCGTTATGCGGCGGTGGGCATGGTCGAAGATTTCGAACAGCAGCTGGCCTCGCTGAAACTGCCGGTGCTGGCCCTGCGTCTGCGCGACGACTGGCTCGGGCCGCCGGCATCGCTGGACTGGCTGCTGGGCAAGCTGGGACAAGCCGAGCGCCGCGTGGAGGTCATCGCGCCGCAAGACCTGGACGGCCGGCCGGCCGATCATTTTGGCTGGATGAAAACGCCGGCACCCATCGCCATCCGCATCGCTGCCTGGGTCAACGCCCAGGACACAGCGTTCACCGCGCGCGGCGAAAGCGTCGCTTGATTCCATCGCCCTCCGCCTGCATCTCGATGGGCCAACCCGTTCCCGCCGGACTCCCCGATGAATCTGTTTGAACCGTTCGCCCAGCGCAGCGTGACTTTGCGCAATCGCCTGGTGGTGTCGCCGATGTGCGAGTACTCGGCCATCGATGGCGTGCCGAATGACTGGCACATGGTGCACCTGGGCAGCCGTGCGGTGGGTGGCGCAGGGGCGGTGATCGCCGAGGCCACCGCGGTATCGGCGCAAGGCCGTATCTCGCCGCAGGACACCGGGTTGTGGAACCAGGCTCAACTGGACGCATGGCAGCCGATCACCCGCTTCATCAAGGCGCACGGTGCGGTTGCCGGCGTGCAGCTGGCGCATGCCGGGCGCAAGGCCAGCACATTGCGACCGTGGGACGGACACGGCCCGGTGCCGGCCGGGCAGGGCGACTGGCTGACCGTGGCGCCATCGGCATTGCCGTTCGATGCCAGCTGGAACATGCCGCAGGCGCTGGACGATGCCGGTATCGCGGCGGTGATCGCGGATTTCCGCGCCGCGGCGCAGCGTGCGCTGGCGGCCGGTTTCGAGCTGATCGAACTGCACGCGGCGCATGGCTATCTGCTGCACCAGTTCCTGTCGCCGCTGAGCAACCAGCGCACCGATCGTTACGGTGGCAGCTTCGACAATCGCAGCCGGCTCGTGCGCGAGGTCATCACGGCGGTGCGCGAAGTGTGGCCGGCCGAATTGCCGTTGTGGCTGCGCATCTCGGCCACCGACTGGGCGCCGGCCAATGGACCGCGTGGCTGGGATGTCGAACAGAGCGTGCAGCTGGTGCAGCAGGTGAAGCCGCTGGGTGTGGACCTGGTCGACGTCTCCAGCGGCGGTTTGCTGCCGCACGTGAAGATTCCGCTGGCGCCGGGCTACCAGGTGCCGTTTGCGGCACGCATCCGCCGCGAGGCTGGAGTCGCCACCGGCGCGGTCGGTCTGATCACCGGTGCCGAGCAGGCCGCGCAGATCGTTGCCACCGGGAATGCCGATGTGGTGCTGCTCGCCCGCGAAAGCCTGCGCGATCCGTATTTCCCGCGCCGCGCCGCGCAGCTGCTGGGTGCGAAAATCGAGGCGCCGGTGCAGTATCAGCGGGCCTGGTGAACCAAAGGAGCGCGCGATGGAAGCAACCCCGACGCTGATCACCGACGCCCGCGTGCACGACCTGGGCGATGGCTTCATGGTGCGCCGCATGCTGCCGGTGCTGCAGGCGCGCCACGTCGGTCCGTTCGTGTTCTTCGATCACATCGGTCCGGCGACATTCGCCGCCGGCAAGGGCATGGACGTGCGCCCGCATCCACATATCGGCCTGGCCACGGTGACCTGGCTGTTCGAGGGCATGATCCGCCACCGCGACAGTCTCGGCAGCCTGGCCGACATTCGCCCCGGCGAGGTCAATTGGATGACCGCGGGACACGGCATCGCCCACTCCGAGCGCACGCCGCCGGAGCAGCGCGAGGGCGGCCAGGCGCTGCACGGCATCCAGGTGTGGGTGGCGTTGCCGCAGGCCGATGCCGAGGTGGCGCCGGAATTCCATCACCACGCGGCGGCCGAGCTTCCGCGGATTCGCCAGCCCGGCATGCAGGCGGTGCTGATCGCCGGCAGCGCCTATGGCGAGCGTTCACCGGTGAAGGTATTCGCGCCGATGTTTTTCCTGGAGGTACAACTGGCCGCCGGTGCCGAACTGACGCTGCCGCCGGAGCACGCCGAACGCGGCGTGCATGTGGTCGAAGGCGCGATCCGCTGGGGCGGGCTGGAGGTCGCTGCCAACCAGATGGCGGTGCAGGCCGGCTCCGCGGCACCCACCTTGCACGCGCTGGAGGCCAGTCGATTGATGCTGTTCGGCGGCGCGCCGCTGGATGGCGAGCGCCACCTGTGGTGGAACTTCGTGGCCAGCACGCGCGAGCGCATCGAGCAGGCCAGGGCCGACTGGCTGGCGCAACGTTTTCCGAAGGTGCCGGGGGACGAGGACGAGTTCATTCCGTTGCCGGCATAGTCGCATCAACCCCGCTCAAGCAGCGGTGGAGACCACCATGACCCACGCCAGCGTGTCCCGCTTCCACAGCTTCGCCGAGTTCTATCCGTTCTATCTGGGCGAACACAGCAACCGCATCTGCCGCCGCCTGCATTTCGCCGGCAGCACGCTGGTGATCGTGGCGCTGCTGGTGGCCCTGTTGAGCGGCCAGCTGCGCTGGCTGTGGCTGATGCCGCTATTCGGCTACGGTTTCGCCTGGGTCGGCCACTACGTGTTCGAGAAGAATCGTCCGGCGACGTTCAAGTATCCGCTCTACAGTCTCGCCGGCGACTGGGTGATGTACGCGCAGATGCTGCGCGGCAAGATACCTTTCTGAGCGCGCCCGCTTTCGCGGCGAGTGCCTCAGCGATACTTCTGGTGGCAGCTCTTGCAGGTGTCACCGACCGGCTTGAGCACCGCTGCCAACGCCGCGCAATCGGCAGGCGTGGCCTGCACGGCCTGTTGCAGGTGGGTCTGCAACTGGCTTGCGTCGTCGGTGAAATCCTTTTCCATGATGCCGAATACCGGCACGATGTCGCTGGCGGTGGATTGCAGGCGCGCCAGGTGCTGCTGGATCTTCGCGGCCTCGCACTGCTTCGCCTTCAACGCATGGGTGAGTTCGCCCATGTGATAACCCATCGTGTGCATCACGGCCTTGGGCATCGGATTGCGTTCGCTCAGCGTATTCATCACATTGACCGTACCGATCACGCCAATCACCAGGCCCAGCAAGATCATGAGAGCAACGCGCATCGATTCGGATCCATGGCTGACGAAGGGCCGCCTAGGATAACCCGCGTCGATGCGCTGCTGCCATGCACGCGCGATAAAATGACCGTCACACCGCAGCAGGGCAGACCCGTGATACTCGCAGACAAGATCAGCCACGCCGCCGGCAGCAGGCCGGCATGAGCGACAGGGAGATTCCGTCCGAACGCTTTGCCGGCGTGGAGCGGCTGTATGGCGCCGGCAGCGTGGCGACGTTTGCGCACGCGCATG
>JBEPVP010000076.1:0-16200 GCA_041690935.1 Rhodanobacter sp. | reverse complement strand
GTCTTGCACGGTGTCGGCAGCGCCGACCACGGCACACGCCAACGCACGTTCCACCATCAGTTTTTCCGGAGGCGTCCAATACGCGTCGATGTCATCGATCGGTGGCGGGATCAGCCCCGGACGGCCGCGGCGCAGGTTGATGAAACTCTGCTGCTGGGTGGTGAACAAGCGCCGGGCTTCGGCATCGCTGGCGGCTCCGACGACATTCAGTCCCAGCATCGCGTACGGCTGCTGCAGGCGTGCGGATGGCTGGAAATCGCGGCGATACAGCGCCAGCGCTTCGTCCATCGCGTCCGGGGCGAAGTGCGAGGCGAACGCGAACGGCAGGCCGAGTTGCGCCGAGAGTTTCGCGCTGAACAGGCTGGAACCGAGCAGCCACACCGGCACCTCGATACCGGCGCCGGGCACGGCGCGAACCTGCTGCCCGGGAACCGTCGGCTCGAAATAGCCGAGCAGTTCCAGCACGTCGCGCGGAAACGCATCGGCGCTGTCGAAATAGCGGCGCAGCGCCTTCGCGGTGGGCTGATCGGTGCCGGGCGCGCGCCCCAGCCCCAGGTCGATGCGCCCCGGATACAGCGATGCCAGCGTGCCGAAAGCTTCGGCCACCTGCAGCGGTGCGTGGTTCGGCAGCATGATGCCGCCGGCGCCGACGCGGATGGTCGACGTGCCGCCGGCCACATGGCCGATCAGCACCGCGGTCGCCGCACTGGCGATGCCCGGCATGTTGTGGTGTTCGGCCAGCCAGTAGCGTCGATAACCGAGCCGTTCGCCCAACTGCGCCAGATCGAGCGTGTTGCGGAACGCCTGCGCGGCATCGCTGCCTTCGGTGACCGGTGCCAGGTCGAGAATGGAAAACGGGATCATGGAGAGTTCTCGTCGGAAACGAATGGCTCAGATGTGGGGACAGCCGCGCGAATTGCCACCGCCGCCCACTTCTCCGTAAGGCGGGCACGGCCCGCCGCTGCTGCTTCGTGTACGTGAAATCCGGCGGGCGTGCCCGCCCTACGAAGAAACAGCTTCCCGGTGCGACCGGCCTACAATGGCCCTCTTTCATTCAGGGCATCTCGATGACCGAACCCGTCCGCCTCGCCAAACGTGTCGTCGCGCTGGCCCAGTGCTCGCGGCGCGAGGCCGAGCAGTACATCGAGGGCGGCTGGGTGCGCGTCGATGGCGTGGTGGTGGAAGAGCCGCAGTTCATGGTCGACACGCAAACCGTCGAGCTCGATCCGCGGGCCAAGCTGATCCCTACCGAACCGGCCACCCTGGTGCTGCACAAACCGGTCGGCTACGACGCCGGCAGCGGCGCGAACCCGGCCAGCGCGCTGGTGACACCGGAAACGCGCTCGCCCGAGGATGCCTCCGGTGTGCGTCCGCTGAAACGGCATCTGCAGCGGCTGAGCTCGCCGCTGCCGCTGCCGACCGGTGCCAGCGGCTTGCTGATCTTCACCCAGGACTGGCGCGTCACCCGCAAGCTGACCGAGGACATCGAACGGGTCGAACAGGAATTCGTGGTCGACGTCAGCGGCGAGCTGATCGCGAACGGACTGGCCTTGCTCAACCACGGTCTGCGCTTCAACAACTACGCAATGCCGCCGATCAAGGTCAGCTGGCAGAGCGAGCAGCGGCTGCGCTTCGCGTTCAAGGCGCTGCAACCGACGCAGATCGAGCCGATGTGCCAGGCGGTCGGCCTCACCGTGCTGGCCATGAAACGCCTGCGCGTGGGCCGCATTCCGCTGGCAAAACTGCCGCCGGGGCAATGGCGCTACCTGGCGCCACACGAACGCATCTGACCCGGCTCCGTGCCAACCGCCATCGGAACCGCTTAGACTTGCCTGCGCGTCACATGCTGCAACCACTTGTCCACATCACGGAGAACACCATGAGCAAGGGTCTGGATTCAAAGAAGAGCGAAAAGAAAAAGCCGGCCAAGACCATGAAGGAGAAGAAGGCCGCCAAGCAGGAAAAGAAGAAGAGCAAGTAAGCGGCACGCGCGCAACGATCCAGCAGGATGCGGCCCGTCGCTGCATCCTGCCGTCGAGGATGGTGAACCGGCCGTCGTTCACGAGGCCGGTCGCGGCCAGGGCCGGCAGCTCAATTTCTGCCGCCCGCGGCCGATAGAGTCGTCGAATCGGGCGGAATCGGCGCGCTGGAAGAAGGGACACACCGTATGAGCATGTGGCGGCGCCTTTTCCCCAGCCGCAAGGTGACGGTCAGCCGCGCACGTTCTGCCGTTGCCACGCGGGCGGCTGCACCGGCAGCAGCACCGGTTTGCGAATCCGCGCCACCGCCCGCACTGTCGCTGGCCGAGATCGACGACCGCTTTCACCGCTTCGTGCTTGGTCTGCCCGCCGCCCTGGACAGCGAGTCGAGTGCCGCCGAGCTGGCCACGCTCAGGCGGCTGGAGCTGCTCAGCACCCGCTTCGACATGCGCAGCTTGCCGCGGCTGCCCAGCGTGCTGCCACAGTTGCTGCGCAGCTTGAAGAACGACAATGTCGCCGGCGGCGAACTGGCCAAGCTGGTCGGCCGCGATCCGCTGATGGTCGGCGAGGTCATGCGGGTCACCAGCAGTGTGTTCTACCGTTCGGCGCAGCCCATCACCAGTTTGCAGCAGGCGGTGGTGCTGCTCGGCCAGGATGGTCTGCGCAGGGTGCTCACCCAACACGTCATGAAACCGATCCTGCAGGCCAACGTGGGCGCGCTGGGGCACGCCGCGGGCGAGCGTCTGTGGGATCACGCCGAACGCTGCGCGCACGCGTGCGCCTGGCTGGGCCGCAGCAGCGGCTGCGATGCATTCGAAGCCTATCTGGCCGGCATCATCTGCCATACCGGCACTGGCGCCGTGGTGCGCCTGCTGGATCAGCTGATGTCCACCGAAGCGCCGCCGCTTTCGTCCGGCTTTCTCAGCGGTTGCTCGCAACTCGCGGCTCGGCTGTCGTTGCAGGCCGCCCGGCATTGGGAGCTGCCGCCGCGGGTGCTTGAGGCGATGGTCGAATGCCAGGCCCCGGTTACCGCCGGGGGATCAGCACTGGGCAGGACGCTGTCAGTCGCCGACACCTTGGCGATCGCGCAGTTGCTGGCCGAACACAACCAGCTCGCCGGCGATCTCGACCTCAGCCACAGCTGGCCGGACATCCTGGCACCGGCCTTGCTGGCGCGCTGCCAGCAGGATCTCCGGCGGCAGTTTCCGGCCGAGGCCAAGCACATCTGAGCCGGCGGCCGGTCCCGGCCGCGCCGATTGATCCGGGCCTTTGCCCGCCCCACATTTCGCTGCTCAGTACTGCCCCATGTAGTCACGCTTGCCGATCTCAAGGCCGTTGTGGCGCAGCAGCGCATAGGCGGTGGTGACATGGAAGAAGAACTGCGGCAATCCGTAGCTGAGCAGATACGCCTGGCCGGTGAAGCGGCGTTCCTTCGGCGTGCCCGGCCGGGTCACGATCTCGCGCTGGGCGGCACCTTCAAACTGCGCGGGGCTGAAACCCTCGATGAACTCGATGCTGCGTGCGATCAACGCACGCAGCTCCGCGAAACCCTGCTCGTCGTCCTCGTATTTGGGCACCTCGGCACCGGCCAGCCGCGCCGACACGCCGCGCGCGAAATCGCAGGCGATCTGCACCTGCTTGCCCAGCGGAAACATGTCCGGAAACAGGCGTGCATGGGTCAACGCGGTCGGCTCGATGTTCTTTTCGGTCACATGCGATTCGGCCTTGGCTAGGATCGCCGCGAGAGCACCAAGCATCTGACGGAACACGGGGATGGAACTGGTGTACATGCAATCGGTCACGGGGCGGTTCCTTGAGGATAGTCAATCCACGCAGTGTAGCCCGCCGCCGGTTGCTGCCGTCGCGCCATTCCGTCGTACTTCACGGCAAATCCAGATGCATCGGCTGGGTGACGAGACCGGTGCTGCTGACCAGCTTCGGGCCGCTGGGCACGAAACCGAAATGCCGGTACACCGGCTCCGCCACCGTCGAGGCTTTCAGGGTGAAGTGGCGCGTGCCGGCACGTCGCACCGCATCGCGCATCACCCGCTGCCACAACCGCCGCGCGATGCCCTGACCGTGCAGGCGGGTGCTGACGAAAAACTGGAGCAGGTGGGAGTCATCGCGCATCGCCGCCACACCGGCCAGGCGATCGTCAGCAGTCCACGCCAGATGGAAGCGCTGGCCGTCCAGAATCTTTTGCCGGATGGCCCACGCGCCCATGCCGAGCAGCAGCGGCGCGGCAGCACTGGCCGGTTGATCTGGCAGGATCCAGCGCCGCGTCACGCGGCGCGCCAGCAGGCCGATCGCGCGCGCATCCTGTGGACGGGCGAGACGGTAACGGATACCCATCGCCTCACTCCTCCACGCGAAACACCAGGTTGCAGCAGGTCACGGCACCTTCGGCCTTCTGCAGTTCGGAGACATCGACGGCGATCACCTTGAAACCGGCAGCGATCAACCGCTCCCGCGTGCGCGGAAAACTGGCCGGCATCAGCAGCGCGTCGCCGATGCGCAGCACGTTGGCGGCATGCGGCTCGGCGGGATCGACCTCGATCACACGGAAGCCGGCGAACCGCTCGCGATCCACCCACGCCGGTTGCAGCAGCACGGTGTCGTCGGCGAGCTGGGTCACCGCCGATTTCAGGTGCAGGCAGCCGTGGATCGGCACGCCGAGCACGGCATAGCCGTGGCCGGCCAGCAGCTCGCGCAATTGTGCGATGCCGGCTGCGTTGCTGCGCGCCGATTCGCCCACGTACAAGGTGCGGCCGAGCCGCAACACATCGCCGCCATCGAGCGTGCCCGGCGCCTCGATCGCCAGCAGCGGTCGATACGGACGCAGCACGTCGGCGACACTGGCGACTTCGGCGCGGCGGGACAGCGCGCCGGGTCGGGTCAGCACGGCGACCTCGTCCAGCACGATCGCCACATCCTCGACGAACACCGCATCGGGCAGCTCCGGTTCGGCCGGCAGGCTCAGCAGGCGGCAGCCCAGTGTTTTCAGTGCGTGCCGATACGCGCGATGCTGCGCACTGGCACGCACCACGTTGATCGCCTCGCGCGAAACATAGGACAGCTGGCAGTCACCGAGCGCGGGGCTGACTTCACGGGTGATGGCAAGCCACATGGCGCGTCCTCGGAAAGTGCCGCTCAGGGGTGACGGACACGCCATGCGACCAGCGCTGTCTGGTAGCGTTCCAGTGCGTCTTCGTAGATGTCGTACACGCAACGCACGCAACCTTCGCCGCAGCAGTCGGCGGCGTCCGGTTCGGTCGGACGCGAGGGCGGTGGATCGGCCGGGTCGGGCGCCGGCGCGGCGGGGTCGGTGGGGCTCACGGCGTTCCTGTCGGTATCGTGCATCCGGCGGAAGATCCGCCTCATGCCTGATGGTGCCGCGGATGGCCGTTGCAGCTCAAGCCAGCCGCGCGGCGAACGCGCGCGGCTGGCTTGAGCGGTTGGCTATTTCGCCGGCTTGCGGAAGCGGTAGATGAACTGGTCGGTATGGCCGCGTATCGACTTGTCGAACACCTTGACGGTATGCGGATCGGCCGGATTGCGCAGCGCGCTGTTCTCGCCGTCGAAGACGAAGCCAGCCGCCTCGACCTGCTGCTTCACCATGGCCGGATCGATCCGGTGCAGCGTATCGGTATCGGCCATGCCGGAGCCGGCCGGCGCCACGTGGTCGATGATCACCCACAGGCCACCGGGTTTGAGAGCGGCGAACACCTGCTTGTTGAGCACCGCCGGATCGACCTTGCCCATGAACTTGTCGGGATAGTCGTGATAGTTCTGCGAGGTGAACACCAGGTCGACCGGCTCCGGCGCGCTCAGCTGGTTCGCCGGCTGGGTCAGCACGCTGACGTTGGCGTAGTGCGCGTCGGCGGCGAGCTTCTGCGAACCGGCCAGGTCGTCGGCATCCTCCTTCGCATACTCGTTCGGCCATACCACGTAGACATGGCCCTGCGTTCCCACGATCGCGCTGAACACGCGGGTGAAATAGCCGGAGCCGGGAATCAGTTCCAGCACCTTCTGGCCGGGCTTGACCTCGGCAAAGGTCATCACGGCGGCGACCTTGCGGCGCGAATCGTTGGCTGCGTCGTCCTTGCGCGAGGGGTCGGCAACGGCCTTCGCCACGGTGGCGGAAATGGCGCCGCTGTGAGGGTTGGAAACGCCCGCCAGCGCGGCGGCTGGCAGGGCAAGCGCGATGACGAGAGCGAGCATGGCTGGACGCATGGCGAAATCCTCGGCAAGGAAGGGAGTGCCGATTGTGCTCCCGGTTCTGGCTGTCCGTCCTGTGCCTGAAGGCATGCGCGGCTCGCGGTTCTGCGGCGGCGCAGCGCCCATGCCGAAAAATTCGAACACCACACCGACCGCCACGCGACAGCCGGCGCGGACACTGGCAAAACAACGACGGAACCATCGCACGCCATGACAGCAGCGCACCTAGTCATTCCTTCGACCGCAACGGCGGCTGATCTGTGCATTGCTGCTGGCAGGCGCATGCACGGCCAGCCAGGCGCAATCGGCTGCACAGCGGCATACGAGCCAGCTCGACGCATCGCGCAAGTCGGAACAGATCATGCGCGACGCCGAGAAGCACAAGGGGCTGCTGGCGCAATACCAGGTGATACGTTATGCCCACGCCAGCAACAAGAATCCGGTGTACCGGTGCCTACGAACTCATCGGCATGAATGCTATAAAGATGTGGGGAAATCGCCGCGTTATCTGGCGACAGGCAGGAACACAGGGGAATCAAATGACGGATTTGCGACGCGGGATCGTTGCGTTGTTGCTGTTGCTTTGCATGCAGGCGCTGCAGGCACAGTCTGTGTCGTTCGCCAACCTGGCGCGACACGAACAATACAGGAGCGTCAAGCTTTCTCCGGATGGCAAATACCTGGCAGCGACGGCCGTGGTCAAGGGACAAACCGTGCTGGCGCTGATCCGGCTTGCCGACATGAAAGGCAATGTCGTACGCCCACGCGAGGAAGACGATGTCATCGATTTCTGGTGGGCCTCGCCCACGCGAGCCGTGTACACGGTAGGCACGCGCATGGGTGGCTACGACTCGCCACTAGCGACCGGCGAATTGTTCGCGGTCAATGCCGATGGCGGCGGTACGGCGCTGTTGTACGGCTACCGCAAGGGTGGCATGAACACCGGGTCGCTTATCCAGCATACGGTAGCCGCACGCGGCACCGCCGAATTCATCGCGGCGATTCCCGATGACGCCCACCACATGCTGGTCGCGATCAGCTCGTGGGACGCGGCGGGATCCGAGGGCAATCTGCCGATCGCCTACCGCATGGATGTACGCAACGGCGACATGACCAGGATCGTCGCCGCGCCGATGCGAAACACGCATTTTGTCGCCGACCACAAAGGCCGGATACGTTTCGTCTACGGCGAGGACACCAACGGCAACGTCAAGGTCTTCCAGCACCCGGTGGACGGCAGCGGCTGGGAACCGATGCCGGAGATCGGCGCGCAACGCGCCACGCCCATCATGTTCAACCGCGACGACAGTGCTGCCTATTTCGATTGCCCGGACGACGCCGGCGGCTTCGGCATCTGTCGCTGGAACGTGGCCACGTCAAAACTGGACGTTGTATGGAGCAATCCGAGAGTCGAGGCTGACTATCTGCTGCAGGGGTTGGCCGAGGATGACGTTGCCGGCGTGAGCTTCATGGATGGCCGTCCGGGTGTCGCGCTGTTCGACAACACCACGACCTACGCAAAGACGCTGGTCGCATTGATGAAACAGTTTCCCGGAGAAAGCGTCAGTTTCGTCTCCGGCAGCAGCGATGGCCAGCTCAGTGTGGTGCTGGTGGAGGCCGACGCGGATCCCGGCACGTTCTACCTTTTCGACAGCAAGGCCAACGCGCTGAGGCCGCTGCTGTCACGCGCGGAATGGATCAATCCGCAAGTGATGGCGACCAAGCAGCCGTTCGATTTTGCCGCGCGTGACGGCATGAAACTGCAGGGTTACCTGAGTTTTCCGCCGGGCCAGGAAGATGCCAGGCATCTGCCGATGGTGGTATTCGTGCATGGTGGTCCCTACGGCGTGCGTGACCGATGGGAGTACGACAACTACGTGCAGGCCCTGGCCACCCATGGCTATGCGGTGTTGCAGGTGAACTACCGCGGGTCCGGTGGCTATGGCTACAACTTCGTCCATGCGGGCTGGCGCGAATGGGGCGGCAAGATGCAGGATGACGTGACCGACGCTACCCGCTGGGCCGTTGCCCAGGGCTACGCCGACCCGCAGCGGCTCTGCATCTTCGGTGCCAGCTACGGCGGCTATGCGGCACTGGAAGGCGCGGTGAAGGAACCCGACCTGTACAAGTGCGCGATCGGCTACGTCGGTGTCTACGATCTGGCCCTGATGTACCGGCGCGGCGACACTCCCCAATCCACCTCCGGCAAAAACTATCTCAAGCGGGTGCTGGGCGAGGACCCGGCCGAACTGGCGCGACGCTCGCCGATCAACCAGCTGGATCGGTTGAAGGCCCACGTCATGCTGGTGGTCGGTGGCAAGGACGAACGCGTGCCACCCGTCCAGGGCAGCAGCCTGCACACCGCGCTGCTCAAGCGGGGCGTCACGCACGTATGGATCGACAAGCCCGGCGAGATGCACGGTTTTTACGATGAAACCAATCTGGCCGATCTGTATGCCCAGATCGTGCAGTTCGTCGGTGCCAGCATCGGTCCGGGCATGCTCCATACCGGCCAGCTTGGCAAGCCATCAAACTAGCGGCGGCCGCCCGATGCGTCGGGTTTGCTCCACCCGACGCAATAGCATCCCGCGTCCCTACCCAACTGATGGGCTACACGAGGTCGCCCGCGATCTGGCAGAGTGCAGTGACCGGCCGCTTGCGCCCACGGGGGAAAGCTCATCATGCATATGTCCATCCGGGTTTCCATGGGCGTCCTGCTGGCGCTGGGCGCGGTCGGCGGCACCCATGCGGCAACCGATGCCAACGGACCCACGGATTACGCCCGCGCGCCTGGCCAGCCGGTGGACCAGGCCTATACCGCGCAGATCCTGAAGTTCACCACCGACCCTTCGTTCAACTCGCCGCTGACCGATTACCTGCCCGCGTCGACCCGCGTGCCCACGCCGGACAAGGTGCTCGGCCACATCGCCGGTGCACCGGACTACCTGCCCTATTCGGCCGACGTCTACCGCTACTTCCGCGCGCTGGCCGCGGCCAGTCCGCGGGTGAAGGTGTTCTCGATCGGCAAGACCGAGGAAGGCCGCGAGATGATCGCGGTGGCGATTGCCGACGAAAGCCTGCTGGCCGATCTCGACGCGAACAAGGCGCGCCTGGCCAAGCTGGCCGACCCGCGCAGCATCAACATGGACGACGCCACCGCCGACCAGCTGATCGCGCAATCCACCCCGGTCTACTACATCACCGGCACCATCCACTCCACCGAAACCGGCTCGCCCACGGCGCTGATGGAGCTGGCCTATCGGCTCGCGGTGGACGACGCGCCTTACATCCAGCACATCCGCTCGCATGTGATCACCCTGATCACGCCGGTGGTCGAAGTCGATGGCCGCGACCGCATGGTGGATCGGTACAACTGGCACCTGGCCCATCCGGGCCAGAACTATCCGCCGCTGCTGTACTGGGGCCACTACGTGGCGCACGACAACAACCGTGACGCGATGGCGATGACGCTCAACCTCACCCGAAACGTGGCCGACACCTTCGTCGGCTGGCATGCGCAGGTGCTGCATGACCTGCACGAGTCGGTGCCGTTCCTGTACGACAACACCGTCGGCGACGGCCCGTACAACGCATGGATCGACCCGATCCTCACCGGTGAGTGGCAGCAGCTGGGCTGGGACAACGTGCAGCAGATGACCAGGCTGGGCATGCCCGGCGTGTTCACCCACGGCGACTTTGACACCTGGAGTCCGGGCTACCTGATGTTCATCGCCGCCATGCACAACGGCATCAGCCGGCTGTACGAAACCTTCGGCAACGACGGCGCTGACACCGTGCAGCGCATCCTCGATCCCAGCGAGTACCAGCGCACATGGTACAAGCCGAACCCGCCGCTGCCGACCGTGCTGTGGTCACAACGCAACAACAACAACTATCAGCAGACCGGCCTGCTCACCGCGTTGAATTATTTTTCCGCCAACAGCCAGCAGTTCCTGAAGAACTTCTATCTGAAGGGCAAGCGTTCGATCGAAAAGCCGCGGCTGGCCGGCCCTGCCGCCTATGTGTTTCCGGCCGACGACAAACGCAGCGGCTCGCGCGCCCAGCTGCTGCGCATCCTGCAGCTGCAGCACGCCGAGGTCAGCCGCACCACCGCAGCGGTCACGGTGGCGCTGCCGAAGCAGACCGACGACAAGAA
Organism: Rhodanobacter sp.; assembly: GCA_041690935.1. Taxonomy (GTDB): domain Bacteria; phylum Pseudomonadota; class Gammaproteobacteria; order Xanthomonadales; family Rhodanobacteraceae; genus Rhodanobacter. The sequence continues at coordinate 5,847 of JBEPVP010000076.1, read as the reverse complement.
GAAGGCCGACGACAAGAAGGCCAGCACGCAGACCTTCCCCGCCGGCAGCTATGTGGTGCGCATGGACCAGCCGTATTCGCGCATCGTCGATACCCTGCTGGATCGCCAGTACTGGTCGCCGAAGGATCCGCAGCAGCATCCCTACGACGACACCGGCTGGTCGATGGGCGAGCTGTTCGACGTGCAGGTGGTACGCGTCACCGACAGCGCAATCCTCAAGGCACCGATGCGTCTGCTCAGCGGTCCAATCGCCGTGCCGCAAGGCCTCGCGGCCGTCGACATGCCACCGGCGAAGCTGCCGCGCATCGCGTTGATGCACACCTGGCTGGGCACCCAGACCGAAGGCTGGTGGCGCATGGCGCTGGACAAGCTGCACGTGCCCTACGACTACATCAGCACGCAGGACGTGGCGAAGCTCGGCGACCTGCACGCAAAGTACGACGTGATCCTGTTCGGTCCGATTGGCGATACCAGCGCGCAGCAGATCATCGACGGCCTGCCGATGTGGGGCAATCCGCTGCCGTGGAAGACCACCGCACTGACGCCGAACATCGGCCACATCGACTCGACCGACGACATCCGCCCCGGACTCGGCGCCAGCGGGGTCGCCCACCTCAAGCAGTTCGTGCAGGCCGGCGGCCTGTTGATCACCGCCGAGGACACCGCGACATTCGCCATCGACGTCGGCCTGGCGCCGGGCGTGTTCGTCACCCCCACCAGCAAGCTGAAGGTCGTCGGCAGCGTGCTGCAGGCGACGTTCGTCGACCGGCACAGCCCGATCGCCAGCGGCTTCACCCGCGACGCGCTGGCCCTGTACAGCGCTGCCGGCCAGTCGTTCACCGTGTCCAACCAGACCACCGGCGACCACGGTCTGCCGAATGCGAAGGACTTTCAGCGCGCGACCGGGCGCGGTGGCCCGCACGACACCGATATGCCCGAGGGACGCGCCTCGATCGCGCCACCGGCCCTGCCCGACGTCAAGCCCTGGCAGGCGCTGCCGCTGAACGCCGAGCAGATGCGCAACAACCCGTGGGCGATCCCCGCCGATCAGCGCCCGCAGGTGATCCTGCGCTATGCGGACGCCAAGAATCTGCTGATCTCCGGCCTGCTCGACGGCGGCGACGAGATGGCCGAACACGCGGCCGTGGTGGACGCCCGCTACGGCAAGGGCCACGTGCTGCTGTTCGCCAGCAATCCGATCTGGCGCGGCGAAACCATCGGCAGCTACCCGCTGGTCTTCAACGCCATCGTCAATTTCGACCGGCTGGATACGCCAGCGGCGAAACCGCGGGACGCTTCGTCGCGATGAAGGGAGGCGACTGACGGTGCCGGATCAAACCCGACGACCGGCGTGCAGGCCTAGGCGATCTGTGTTTCGGCGCCGCGGGATCGCTGGCGCGGTTGTGTAGTGTCGCTCACGCTGACCCGGTTGCGGCCTTCGCGCTTGGCCCGGTACAGCGCATCGTCCGCATCGATCAGCAGCTGACGCAGATCGTAGCCGGAGCTGGTGATCGTGGCCACGCCGAAACTGGCGGAGATGGGGATGCCGGGTGCGTCCTCGCCACTGGCCGCCGTGGCGATCGCCAGACGCATCCGTTCGGTCCGTTCGAGTACCTGCTCAAGCGTGCACTCGGGCAACACGATGCCGAACTCCTCACCACCGAGCCGGCCGAAGATGTCGGTGGAACGCAGATGCTCCTGACACGCCGCCACCGCGCGCTTCAGCACGCGGTCGCCCACCGCGTGCCCGTGGGTGTCGTTGACGAGCTTGAAATGGTCCAGATCGATCAGCACCAGACAGGCTTGCCGCGCCGATTTCCGGCAGTACTGCAACTGCTGCTCGGCCGCATTGACGAAATGCTGCCGGTTGAAGATGCCGGTGAGACCGTCGCGACGAGCCAGCCGCATGAAGCGCAGCTGCGAGCGTTTGAGGCGGTAGGCCCAGAAGCCGATGAAAGCCAGCACGGTGAGCAGCAGCACTATGTATAGGCGGCTCGTCTCGGAAGCGTTTTTGTCCAGCGCCCGCTGCAACTGCAGGATCCGATTCTGCTTGTTCAGCGCATCGATCTGCAGTTTTTTTGCCTGAACCTGTTGCCTGACGACCTGATAGGCCAGTGCCTTCGCGCCGATGTCATTCAGATAGGCCTTGTCGGCCGCCATGTACTTCTCATGCCAGGAAAGCGCAGCGGGAAAGTCGCGCTGCTTCAATTTGACCCGATAGAGCAATTCGTAGGCCGTCGTCAAAGATTCGGTGTATTCATTCTTGATGCTGCTGGCGATAGCATTGTGAGCAAATTGCTCGGCCGAAGCCACATCACCCACCTTCCAATAGGCCTTGGCCAAGACAGCATCGAACTGGGAAATCAGGCTCTGATATTGATCACGCCGAACATCAGCGTAGTTCTTTTGCAGCAACTCGATGGCATCGGCGGCGTGACCATGCTGAATATAAAAACTTGCGGCGTCAGCACGAAGATCGTTAGCGAAGATGCTCTCGTTCACCTTGGCGCAGGCATCCACACCGTCACGAAATTGCTGATCGATCGCTTGCAGCTTGCCGCTGCGGTAGTGGGCCTTCAAATTGAGATATCTGCCTCTACAGATACTTTTGCCATTCGAACTTTCATTGGCAAGCTGATCCGCATAAGTCATGGCAAGGTCGTACTGACCGGCTTCGATATATAGCAACGCAGCCTCGCCCATCACCTGGATGCGTGCATCCTCGTCCACAAGCATCGGCAATTGATCCAGTAATTGGCTCAAACGCTCAAACGCTTCTTCGTAGCGCTGTCCTATGCCCAGTATATTGACCAACGTGGCACCGGCGCGGGATCGCAAAGTTGCGTCGCTGGAACCGGCTGCGATAATGCGCAGTTGCGATGTGGCGGTATCGTAATCGCCGCGATATGCCGTTTGCCAAGCTTCGAGATAACGCAGATGCCAGCTGTCCTCGGGGGAAAGCTTTATCGCATCGCGTTCGAGCAACTCCATGAGTTGCATGAACTGGACATGGTCCGATGTCTTGATGCTATCCGCTTGTTTGAGCAGGCGGACTGGATCCTCAATGGGCACAGCCGCAAAGGCCGTGCCCATTGACAGAAGCACGAGCAGGCCGCAACCGGCAAAGAGCATCCAGCGCAGCCTGCACGGTCGAAGCATCGATCAGACCGCCAAGAACGCGTCGTGAACAAGTGACTGTGGATTCACCCACCCGTGCGCCGCCAACCGACTTTCCTCGGTGTCACGCTCCCCGCCGTCGCCGTCGCCCTCGCCTTCTTCCTCATCCTCCTTGCCAGGAAATTGCACGCTGAAGAGAACCCCACTCCCAAGCAAGCTCTCCAATTTTGACTGGTTCCCGGTGATGATTGCCAACCGCACTTCCGGTTCGATCAACGCGCCTGCCAACGCAACCTCCATATCAGTCTGCGACGGATAACGCAGCCGCGCGTCCTGACCCGTTCGCTCGAGAAAATCGATGACGTTTGACATTTAGCCCCCTGGGGTTTGACCTTTCAAACCACATTAAGTGATCAATCGACAATTCGATCAGATGCATTTTTGACGCAGCCACTTCCCCCTACAACACGCCAGTGCAAGGCATTCACCTTGCACTGGCGTTGAACCCGGCAAACATCTGCATTGGCAAAAGGAGCACGAGCGCTCCCGTCAGTCGTTGTCCATCATGGCAGTCATATGAATTGCCGATGCGCTACCAACTTAATGGGCTGGTTCCTGGTCTCAGGCACGCCGCTCGCTAAGGATCTCATCTTCGTCATTCATGCCGGGCATCAGCATACAACTGACACGACCCGGCATCAGCATGCAGCACGTATTCTTGGCTCTCAGCAGTTCCGACAACCTTTGCTGATCCTTGGCCAGCACGGCTTCCTTCACATCTTGATCCATCTGGCTGTCATCCAGCATGCGCTGCATTTCCCCCGCGGAAGCATAACGCAGACTGGCGTTCTGCCCGATTGTTTCAAGAAAATTGATGATATTCGACATGACGTATCTCCTCGGTTACTCGGTTGGTTGGGATACGCAGATCGTCTGGTCGGCGGAACGGGAAGCATCTGCCCGAGTACCGGATTCGAAGGCTGCGTCACTCCATCCTAGAGACGCCGCCAATGGCAGCCTGCCTACCCGCTCACAGAACATCCACCTGCGGCTTGATTTCTGCCCGGTCCAGTTCGGCCAGCCGCGCCCGGATTTCCACATTTTCCTGCAGCGGGCCCGCCGGCGGCAGTACCACGGTGTCCTCCATGCCGATTTCCGTCTGCGGCAATTCGTCTAATCGGATGCGCCTGATCCGCGGCTGCTGGATCGGCAAGGTGGCGGTGCGGTAAATGATCACCTCGTGCTCCAGCGGATAATCGCGCGCCAAGACGTCGACCAGCACCTGCCGGTAGGCCGGTCCGGTCGAGAAGCGCGCCAGCGATTGATCGCCGACCAGCCCCACCTGCCACAGCACCAGATAGGCGGTCGGGTCGATCCGGCGCTGGTAGAACAGCAGCTGGCTGGCTTCAAAGTGCTGGCAGCCGAACCGGCCCGGGTCGATGCCGAGGTCCGCATACAGACAGTCTTCGGCGGAAATGCCCGGCTCCATGTGCGCGGGGTAGCCCTCGCTGCGGGCGACCTCGATCGATTTGTGCGGTGCCCAGGCGAACACGCCGGGATGGCCGTAGAAAACCCCACACACCCGTTTGCCCGCACGCACCTCGGTCAGGATGGCATCCACCATCTGCCGGTAGGTCTGCATGCGCGACTTGCCTTCGCAGTAGTACGGCTGCAGGCTGCGTACGTCCGCATGCATCTTGTTCAACCACAGTTCGACGATGCCGTCGGAGAGTCCGGCAAACACCACATCGGCCTGCTCGATGTGGCTGCGCGCCAGCGGGCCGAGGTGCGAGCCCAGGGTCATGCCGAGACCCACACAGACCAGGCTTCCGGCTGAACGCGTTGCATCCATGTTGCTTGCTCGTCGCAAAGGAGTGAACGGCAATAGTTACCTGCTTTGCGCGATTGTGCCAGCTCAGCGGGGCGCAGACGGATCGGACTTCGGCGGAAACGCCTCCATCAGCGGCCGGATCAGGTCCAGCGGCAACGGGAACACGATGGTCGAGGACTTGCCGTTGTTGGACATGTCGGCCAGCGTCTGCAGGTAGCGCAGCTGCAATGCTTGCGGTTGCTGCGACAGCATCGCGGCGGCATCGCGCAACTTCTCGGCGGCCTGCATCTCGCCCTCGGCGTGGATCACCTTGGCGCGACGTTCGCGTTCGGCCTCGGCCTGGCGGGCGATCGCACGCACCATCGTTTCGTTGAGGTCGACGTCCTTGATCTCCACGTTGGCGACCTTGATGCCCCACGGGTCGGTCGCCTCGTCGAGGATCGCCTGCAGCGTGTGGTTGATCGAGTCGCGCTGCGACAGGATCTCGTCCAGCTCGTGCTGGCCCAGCACCGAGCGCAGCCGCGTCTGCGCCAGCTGGCTGGTGGCCTGCAGGAAGTTCTCCACCTGCAGCACGGATTTGTCGGGCTCCACCACGCGGAAGTAGACCACCGCATTCACCCGCACCGACACGTTGTCGCGCGAGATCACGTCCTGCGGCGGCACGTCCATCACGGTCACCCGCAGATCGACCCGGATCATCCGCTGCACCGCGGGTATCAGCAGCACCAGCCCCGGCCCCTTGGTGCCGGTGTAACGGCCCAGCGTCAGCACCACGCCACGCTGGTACTCCGGCAGGATCTTTACCGCCGAGAACAGCAGCAGCACACCCAGGACCACCAGTATTCCGACAAATCCGAACATCATCATCTCCTGTGAATCATTTTGTGGAATGGACGCGA
>JBEPVP010000075.1:0-16297 GCA_041690935.1 Rhodanobacter sp. | reverse complement strand
GTCCTCGGTGAGCCGCCCATTCTACATCGCTTTTCACGACCGTCAACATCTTCGTTGAGAAATATTTCAGCGAGGTTTGTTGCGGGAACCTTCGCGAGAGGGCGTCTCGTCGAAGGGGTGTGGATCATAGCGCCGTAGCGCGCTCGTGTGAAGAGGGCGCGACGATTTTCTTTCATGAAAGTCGCCCGCGATCGCGGCGCTACACTTCCATCTTTTACGACTTTCCACTGCGACGAGGACACATGATGAAGCGATGGCTTGCACCGATATTCTTTCTGCTCAGCGGTTGCGCCAGCGCCGGTCCCGGAGGCGCTGAACCCGCGGTGGTGCTGCACGGGCAAAGGTTCTCGGCGGAATTCGCCACTGACGAGCCCAGCCGCGAACACGGCCTGATGATGCGCACCGCGCTGGCTCCCGATCACAGCATGCTGTTCGTGTTTTCCTACACCGCGCCGCAGGCGTTCTGGATGAAGAACACGCTGATCCCGCTCGACATCCTGTACTTCGATACGGATCGGCGGCTGGTCTCGATGCAGCTGGATGTGCCGCCGTGCAAGGCCGATCCCTGCCCCGTCTACCCCAGCAACGCGCCAGCGCGTTACGTACTGGAACTGTCGGCCGGCACGGCGCGGCGGATTGGTGCAAAGGCAGGCGATGAGCTGAAGATCGAGGGCGACATCGGACCGGTGCGCTGAACGGCCTGGATAGACCCCTTCAGCATGCCGACGCGATAGGGAATCAGGTCTTCGGGGCGCAGGCTTGCCAAGGCGTCCCAGTCGTCTTCAAAGGGAATGAACTGCTGCATGGGATGCTCCTCAGTGACGCGCGACCAAGCGTGCGCAGGAACATCAGAGCAGACGGCCCGGCCAATGCGCTGGCGAGATCGGGCCGTTTGAAGGCAGCAGTGGGCTTTCAGTCGAGTTCGATCATCTCGAAATCATCTTTGGTTGTGCCGCAATCCGGACAGGTCCAGGTTTCCGGCACATCTTCCCAGCGGGTGCCCGCAGCGATCCCTTCATCGGGGACGCCCACGGCTTCGTCATAGATATAGCCGCAGACGACGCACATCCATTTACGCAAGGTCGCGGCTTCGGTGGAACTCTGGCTCATGGTCGGGCTTCTTCAGATCGTCATGGAATCGCACATTCTCGCAACTCGTCCGGCAATGCGAAAGCATCGCGACATGCTGGCCACCCACCCACTCGCGTCGAGGTATCCATTTGAACCGCTTTGCACCATGGCCAGGCCGCGGCCTGTATGCCCTTACCGACGGCCCCCGCAACGATTTGCTTGATGTCGTCTCCCAAGCGCTGGCCGGTAGCGCGCGGCTGCTGCAATACCGTGATCCGACTGCCGATGCAGCTCGCCGTCATGCGGAAGCGACAGCGATCAGGGAGTTGTGCCACGACCGTGGCGTGCCATTGATCATTGATGGCGACATCGCGCTGGCCAAGGCCGTAGCGGCGGACGGAGTTCATCTGGGTGCAGAAGAGGACGACATCGGTGCCGCGCGCGCCGTGCTCGGCCATCAGGCGATCATCGGTGTGTCCTGCGGCGATTCGCTGCAGCGCGGGCAAGCCGCCGCGCGCGTCGGCGCGAGCTATGTGTCGTTTGGCGCATTCTTCCCTTCACCGACCAAGCCATTCGCACCACGTGCTTCGATCGACCTGCTGAGGCAAAGCGCCGCGCTTGGCGTGCCGCGGGTGGCGATCGGCGGAATCACGCCTGACAATGGCGCGCCACTGGTCGAAGCGGGCGCGGATTTCCTGGCCGCGGTTTCGGCCCTTTTCGGTGCCGCCGATGTACGCGCTGCGGCACAAGGCTTTGCCGTCATGTTTCCTCTCGATCGGGAATCCGCACGATGACCAACCACGAACTCTTCCAGCGCGCCCTGAGACTGATGCCCGGCGGCGTGAACTCGCCCGTGCGCGCGTTCAAGTCGGTCGGCGGCGAGCCGTTCTTCACCGCGCGCGCGGATGGCGCGTATCTGTGGGACGTCGAAGGCACGCGCTACATCGATTACGTCGGTTCGTGGGGACCGATGATAGTCGGCCACAATCATCCGGCGGTGCGGGAAGCGGTTGAGCGCGCAGTGAAAGACGGGCTGTCATTCGGCACGCCTTGCGCGGCCGAAGTCACCATGGCCGAGACCATCACCGGGCTGATCCCGTCGATGGACATGGTGCGCATGGTCAACTCCGGCACCGAGGCGACGATGTCAGCGATCCGGCTCGCGCGGGGCGCCACCGGGCGCGTCAAGATCGTGAAATTCGAAGGCTGCTACCACGGCCACGGCGACAGCTTTCTGGTCAAGGCCGGTTCGGGCGCGCTGACCTTCGGCGTGCCGACCTCGCCGGGTGTGCCGAAGGCGAATGCCGACCTCACGCTGACCCTGCCCTACAACGATCTCGATGCGGCGAAGGCGCTGTTCGCCGAACAAGGCAACGAGATTGCCGGCCTGATCATCGAGCCGGTCGCCGGCAACATGAATTGCATCCTGCCCGTGGACGGCTATCTGCAAGGTCTGCGCGACCTGTGCACGCAGCACGGGACGCTGTTGATCTTCGACGAAGTGATGACCGGTTTTCGCGTCGCACTCGGCGGCGCGCAGGCGCACTACGACGTGACGCCGGATCTGACCACGTTCGGCAAGATCATCGGCGGCGGCATGCCGGTCGGCGCCTACGGCGGCCGGCGCGACTTGATGGAACAGATCGCCCCGAGTGGCCCGATCTACCAGGCCGGTACGCTGAGCGGCAACCCGGTGGCGATGGCGGCGGGTCTGGCGATGCTGGAACTGATCCAGGCGCCCGGCTTCCACGATCGGCTCGCTGCGCGCACGCGGCTGCTGACCGACGGCTTCCAGTCAGTGGCCGATGGCGAAGGTGTCGCGTTCAGCACCAACCGCATCGGCGGCATGTTCGGCCTGTTCTTCAGCGCCGAAAAGGTGACGAGTTACGCGCAGGCGACGGCGGCGGATGTCGCGCGATTCAACCGCTTCTTCCACGGCATGCTGAAGCGCGGCGTGTACCTGGCGCCGTCGGCATTCGAAGCCGGTTTCATGTCCAGCGCGCACAGCGAGCAGGACCTCGCCGACACGCTGGAAGCGGCGCGCGGCGCATTGCGCGACGCGAAGGGCTGATTCACCACTGACCGGTGTTGGACATCGACGCCCACGGTTCCTGCGGCGGCAGATGGCCTTCCTGCAGCAGCTCGATCGAGATCAGGTCGGGCGAGCGCACGAAGGCCATGTGGCCGTCGCGCGGCGGGCGATGGATGGTGCAGCCCATCGCCTGCAGGCGCGCGCAGGTGGCGTAGATATCCTCGACGCGGAACGCGAGGTGGCCGAAGTTGCGCGCCGAACCATAATCTTCCCGCGAGCCCCAGTTGTGCGTCAGCTCGATCTCGGCCTCCGGGCTGTCCGCCGCGGACAGGAACACCAGTGTGTACTTGCCTTCGGGTACTTCCGTGCGGCGTACTTCGCGCAGGCCGAGGCCCTCGCAGTAGAAACGCAGCGAGGCCTCGAGGTCGTGCACGCGCACCATGCTGTGCAGGTATTTCATCGGGTACTCCTGATCTTCAAGATGATGGCGATGGGCTTCACCTCAGCCTGCCGCAAACTCGCTCAACGCAGCGTGCAGGCGGGCAAGGCCTTCGGCCAGTTCTTCATCGGTGATGGTCAACGGTGGCACGAAACGCAGTACGTCCGGCCCGGCCTGCAGCAGCAACAGTCCGTGCGCCGCGGCGTGATCGAGGATCGCCCCAGCCTTGCCTTTGTGCGCATCGACCAGCACCGCACCGATCATCAGTCCGCGGCCCCGCACTTCGGCGAACATCTTCAGCTCGTGATTGATGCGGCCCAGTCCCGCGCGCAGGTCGTTCGCCTGCCGATCCACGTTCATCAGCACCGCCGGCGAACCCAGCTTGGCCAGCGCGACACGGGCCACCGCGGCCGCCATCGGGTTGCCGCCGAACGTGGTGCCGTGGGCGCCATACTGCATCACCTCGGCCACCTTCGGGCCGGCCAGCATCGCGCCGATCGGAAAGCCGCCACCGAGCGCCTTGGCCAGGGTCACGATATCCGGCGTGACGTGCTCGTGGGTGTGCGCAAACAGCGTACCGGTGCGACCCATGCCGCACTGGATCTCGTCCAGCACCAGCAGCGCGTCATGTTGGTCGCACAGCTCGCGGACGCGCTTGAGGAAGCCCGGCGCGGCCGGCAACACGCCGCCCTCGCCCTGCACCGGCTCCAGCATCACCGCGGCGATGTCACCCGCGGCAAACGCCGCGTCCAGCGCGCTGGCGTCATTGAAATCGAGATAGCGGAAACCGGCTGGCAGCGGCTCGTAGCCTTCCTGATATTTCGGTTGCGCAGTAGCGGTGACCGTGGCCAGCGTGCGACCGTGGAACGAGCCCCGGAAGGTAATGATGGTGCGCTGTTCCGGTGCACGACCCTTCGACGCCGCCCACTTGCGCACCAGCTTGATCGCCGCCTCGTTCGCCTCGGCGCCGGAATTGCACAGGAATACCCGCGCGGCAAACCCGGATGCCGCCACCAGCTCTTCAGCCAGCCGCAGCGGCGGCTCGGTATAGAACACGTTGCTGGCGTGCCACAGCTTGTGCGCCTGCGCGGTCAGCGCAGCGAGCAGATCCGGATCCTGATGGCCGAGCGCGTTCACCGCGATGCCGGCACCGAAATCCACGTAGTCGCGCCCTTCGGTATCCCAGACTCGCGCGCCCTTGCCGTGGTCAAGCACCAGCTCGCGCGGTTTGTACACCGGCAGCCAGTAGCGCTTGCCGAGATCGATCAGGGCCGAGGGTGATTCGTGCATGCCGGTTCTCAAGGGGGCGGCGCAAGCCGCGGGATAAACGGACGTTGCGTGGCGCGCATCGTAGAGCGCCGCCACGGTTTTACACAATCCGATGTGCGGCTGTAACACCTGCCGGTGCACTGTATCGCGCGTGTTACAGCAGGCCGCAACGCAGGTGCCGCGCGCCTCATGGGGCGGCAGCGGAGCCTGAGGCAGTTCCGCGCTGTATCCACGGCGACACGACAACCCCACGGCCATGCTGCAACCGGCCCCCGCAAAACCTTGCTGTGGCGGGCTTCGTAACTCATGGCACGCGGCTTGCTCTCATGTTTCAACGCGAACCCACCATGCAACCCACGGCGCCAGCTTGTCCGGCCACGCGGTGGTGGTGACGCAAGCAAGCACGGGCGGCGACGGGCCGCGCTGCAACGTGCAGGGAAAACCGCGCGAGCGGTGAACGAGGGCGGTAACCCGGCAGTCCTGTTGCCGGGCATCAACGGAACCCCCCGGCCCGTCCCCTGCGGGCCGGGGGACTTCCTTCGCCAGCCAAGGTGACCCGGGAACGGCGCGGCGACATGCCTTCACGCCGGACTTGATCTACGGCAGGCACTGAGCCCTCACGCCAAGTCGACTACCTGCTTGCGGCGGTCCCGGACGCGCCGGATTGCCGCCTCACCTTCAGCATGCCTACAAGGATTGAGCCACCGGCCGTTCACCCTTCTCGCGAACCAACGGGCGCAGCACACCCGGCGGGGCGCTTTCGCGCAAATCTTCCAGCACGATGTGGTGCTTCTTGCACAGGCGATACACGGTCACCCGCGATACGTTGAGCCGCCGCGCGCACTCGCTGATGTTGAAGTGGCTTTCGTGCAGACAGTTCAGCACCGCCTGGCGTTCGGCCGAAACACGGCTCAAATCCAGACTTGAACGGCCGATGCAGGTCGGTGGCGCGCTCTGCAGATCCAGATCAGCCGCGCTGATCAGGGTGCCCTCGGCGACGACGGCTGCGCGCTGCACCCGATTGAGCAGCTCGCGCACGTTGCCTGGCCAAGCGAATTCACGCATGGCCTGCCGCGCAACGCCGCTGAAGGCGCGGGCACGGCTTTGGTGGCGCGAGCGGAACGCATCGAGAAAGTGTTGTGCGAGCAACTCGACATCGCCCTCGCGGTCGCGCAACGCCGGCATGTGCAGACGCAGGACGTTGAGCCGATAGTAAAGATCCTCGCGAAAACGCCCCTGCGCCACGGCAAGCTCCATATCCAGATGGGTGGCAGCCAGTACACGTACATCCTGCTTGATGGGCTGGCTGGAGCCCACGCGCAGCAACGTGCCTTCCTGCAGCAGGCGCAGCAGGCTGGTTTGCGCATCCAGCGGCAAGTCGCCGATCTCGTCCAGGAACACGGTGCCGCCTGTAGCCGTCTCGAAATGCCCGACGCGCCGCGCGTTCGCACCGGTGAAGGCGCCGCGTTCGTGCCCGAACAGTTCGGACTGCACCAGGTTCAATGGCAGCGCGCCGCAATTGATGGCGACGAAGGGCCGCCCGCAGCGCGCCGACAACCCGTGCAAGGCGCGCGCCGCCACTTCCTTGCCACTGCCGGTCTCGCCGGTGATCAGCACCGGCAATTCCACTGGTGCGTACTTGCGCAGACTAGCCATGGTGGCGCGCATCACCGGGCTGATGGCGCCGACAATGCCGGGGATATCTGGTTTCTCGACGGCCGGCGACCAATCGGTGCCGATCTTCGTGAGCGTCTTCACCAGTCGCTCCATGTCGATCGGCGCGGTAAAGAACCCGGCACTGGCGCGCAGGATCCGCTCCACTTCCCGGGAACTCGCCGCGGTCTGTTGCAGAACCACGGCGAACCACGGCAGCCACGCATGGGCGTCCATCAACCGCCCCACCGCTTCCACCGTAGCCGTATCGCTGCGCCGCAGATCGGCTATGGCCACCACGATATCGCCGCGCCGCATGCCCACGCCTTCCTGCATCGCCATGTCGCCGATCCGCGTGCGCCAGCCGGCCTGGGCCAGCAGCGCACATTCCTCGGTGGTGGGCTGTCCAAACCAGACTACGCAACGCCTGGATGCCTGTTCGATCGTCATGGCGATCCCCTGTCCGAACCTGCTGATGGGGCGGGTCAGACACCCGGGCAGGTGATCAAACCCCGTTTACCTTCCTAGCACGATCTTGCGCTCGCCTTGCTACGAAAATGTGAAACGGATCACACAATACTCCAGAAAAATCACGAATACATGAAGAAATAAGGCATCCCGGCAAGCGGTAAACGGTAAACGGTAAACGGCAAACCATTGCAACAACGAGCGTCTATCGTCCGAAAGCGCAGGCGGGCAAGCGATCTCTCGCGTCAGTGCGGCCGTGTCCGGCACCAGCCCTCGATTATTCAGGCGCAATCTCAGTCCAGGAACAGGTCCGGCAGCAGTGGCATGCCCGGCTGCACCGCGTAGGTGTCGAAATCGCTGACGCCGGTCTCGCGCAGGATCGCTTCGTCGATGGCGAAGTGGCCGCTGTAGTCACGCGCCGGGCGGGTCAGGATGACGTGCGCGGCATCGGCCACGATCTCCGGCTTGCGGCAATGCTCGACCTTGACGCCCTCGATCATGCCGATCGCCGCGGTGGCGATCACCGTGCGCGGCCACAGCGCGTTCACCGCAATGCCCAGCGAGGCGAACTCGGCACTCATGCCGAGCACGCACAAGCTCATGCCGTACTTGGCGATGGTGTACGCAGTGTGCGGCGCGAACCATTTCGGATCGAGGTTCGGCGGCGGCGACAGCATCAGCACATGCGGATTTGTCGCCTGCTTCAAATAGGGCAGACAGCTCTGGGTGACCAGAAAGGTGCCGCGGGTGTTGACCTGGTGCATCAGGTCGTAGCGTTTCATCGGCGTGTCCGCGGTGCCCGCCAGCCAGATCGCACTGGCATTGTTGACCACGATGTCGATGCCGCCGAAGTGCGCCGCCGCCTGCGCCGCGGCGGCCACCACCTGGGCCTCCTCGCGGATGTCCACCTGCAGCGCCAGCGCCTTGCCACCGGCCGCCTCGATCGCGGCCGCCGCCGTGTGGATGGTGCCGGGCAGTTTCGGATTCGGCATGCCGCTCTTGGCCGCGATCACGATGTTGGCGCCGTCGCGCGCAGCGCGCAGCGCGATCGCCAGGCCGATGCCCCGCGAGGCACCGCTGATGAACAAGGTCTTGCCGGCAAGGTTATCCATGCGTATCGACTCCATCGCAAAAGCTCAGTCTACGACGCGGATGCGACCATGATTCACGGTTTCTGGAAGCGCGGCAGGATGTCGCGCAACTCGGCCAGCCGTTGCAGCGGGTCGCTCAATTCGAGCATGTGCTGTTGCTCGCTCGGGTCCAGCGGCAACAGTTCGGCCAGCCGGAAGCCCAGCCAGCTGGCATCGTCGTACGCACCGCGCGGGGCGAGCCGCCAGTGCGGCGCCATCGTCTCGATCAGGCGTTCGAGGATGCTCTGCAGCAACGCGAACTCCACCGGCACCGTCAGTTCCCGTTCGGCAGGCCATACCTCCACTTCGCCACGCAACAGGCCGTCGGCGCGAATGCGGCTGCGCGCGACCCGAAAACGCTGGTCACCCACGGCACCGATCCCAAGCAGACCGTCCTCGTCACGATGAAAATCGTTGATTCTGGCAATCGTGCCGATCGCGGCAGGCACCGCCGGCGCACCGGTTTCCTGCCCATCGAGAATCAGGCACACCCCGAAGCCGGTACCTTGGCGGGTGCACTCGCGCACCAGGTCGAGATAGCGCGGTTCGAAGATCCGCAGCTGCAGCTGGCCACCGGGAAACAGCACGGAGGCGAGCGGAAACAGCGGCATCTCGATCAGCGGCGATGAGGCGACCATGCGACGAGTGTAACCAGTGCCGCCGCATCGAGGCAGCCGAAGTCGTCACGACGAACCCGACTTCACCCGCGCTGCAGGCGCTCGACGAAACGCCGCGGGGCGGCCTCGAAACCGCCGTTGGACATGAAGATCACTTGATCGCCGGGCCGGGCCTGCGCGTGCAGCGTCTCGACCAGTGCATCGACCGTCGGCGCCGTGCTGCCGCGACCCGCCAGCGCCGCGCTGATCTGACCGGCATCCCACGGCAGCTCGGGTCGGTGCAGGAACACCACCGCGTCGGCGTCGGCCAGCGACGGCGCCAGCGCCTCCGCGTGCGCGCCCTGGCGCATCGAATTGGAGCGCGGCTCCAGCGCCACCAGGATACGTGCCTGGCCCACCTTCGCGCGCAACCCGGCCAGGGTGGTGGCGATCGCGGTGGGGTGATGGGCGAAGTCGTCGTAGACGCGCACGCCATTCACCTCGCCGACCAGTTCCATGCGCCGCTTGACGCTCTCGAAGCTGGCGAATGCGGGCAGCAAGGCTTTCGGATCGGCCCCGGCAGCGGCCGCCGCGGCCAGCGCGGCCAGTCCATTCATCACGCTGTGGTGGCCAAGCAGCGACCAGCGCACATCGCCGATCAATTCGCCGGCGCGATGCACGCGGAACGCCGACCCGTCTGCCTCGATCAGCGTGGCCTGCCAGTCGCCGCGGCCGATGCCGAAGGTTTCCACCGGCGTCCAGCAACCCATCGCCAGCACTTCGGCCACGCGCTCGTCGTGCGCGTTGACGATCAGCCGTCCGTTGCCCGGCACCGTGCGCACCAGGTGATGGAACTGGCGCTGGATCGCGGCCACGTCGGGGAAGATGTCCGCATGGTCGTATTCGAGGTTGTTGAGGATCGCGATGCGCGGCCGGTAGTGCACGAACTTGCTGCGCTTGTCGAAGAACGCGGTGTCGTATTCGTCCGCTTCAATCACAAAGGGCGAGCGCGGGCCGGCTTTCCCCAACCGCGCCGACACCCCGAAATTCCCCGGCACCCCACCCACCAGGAACCCCGGCGCCATCCCGGTACTCTCCAGCAGATGCGCCAGCAAACTGGTGGTGGTGGTCTTGCCATGCGTGCCAGCCACGGCCAGCACGTCTCGCTCGGCCAGCACGGTCTCGCCCAGCCACTGCGGGCCGGAGATGTAGCGCAGGCGCTCATCCAGCATGTATTCGACCGCAGGGTTGCCGCGGGTCATCGCGTTGCCGACGACGACCAGGTCCGGCCGATCATGACCGGGTCCGGGCTGCAGATGTTCGGCTGCGTAGCCGCTCATCAATGCGATGCCGAGTGCTTCGAGCTGGGTGCTCATCGGCGGATACACGTTGGCGTCGGAGCCTTCGACCGTGTGGCCGAGCTCACGCGCCAGCGCGGCGACACCGCCCATGAAGGTGCCGCAGATGCCGAGAATATGCAGACGCATGGTGGGCGATTCCTTGAAGCCCGCTCCAGCAGGAGCGGAAAATGCTCAGCCGTTCGCTGCGGCCGATTCGCTTCGCAGCGCCTGCTTGACCCGCGCGGTGACTTCGCTCAGCTCGCCGACACCATCGACGATCTGCAGCTTGCCGCGCCGGGCATAGAATTCCGCCACGGGCGCGGTCTGCTCGGCGTAGATCGCCAGGCGCTTGCGCACGGTGTCGGGGTTGTCGTCGGCGCGGCTTTCGGCCTGGAAGCGGATCTCGCAGCGACCGATGATCGCCTCGCTGGGCACCTTGAGTTTCACCACCGCATCCAAGGGCTGGCCGATCTTCGCCAACAACTGGTCAAGCGCATCGGCCTGGGCCAGGTTGCGCGGATAGCCATCGAGGATGAAGCCGGCTTTCGCGTCGTCCTGGGTCAAGCGGTCTTCCAGCATGCCGAGCAGGATATCGTCGGAAACCAGCTGGCCGGCATCCATCACCGCCTTGGCCTTCCGTCCCATCGCGGTGCCGGCCGCGACGGCGGCACGCAACATGTCGCCGGTCGAGATATGTGGCACACCGAATTCCGCCTTCAGCAGGGCAGCCTGCGTGCCTTTGCCCGAGCCGGGCGCACCAAGTAGGACCAGTCGCATAATGCTCCACAAGTTTGGCGGGCTGCCGCACACTGCAGCAGCCCGCCAGATTCCCAGAATTGACTGCCAAATTAGCGGCTGCACCCGATGCCGTCAAACGGTGCCCTTCGCCAACGGCCGCCAAGTGTTTGTCGCCAAAAAGATTTGCCGTTGACCACCGCCAGCACGCCACCGCCAGATTAGAGGATAGCCATGAGCCCGACTCGCCGCCCGAACGCCATCACCGGCAACCTGTTGTACGCCCAATCCGGCGGTGTCACCGCGGTGATCAATGCCACCGCCGCCGGCGTGATCGAAGCCGCGCGCGGCCGCGGCGTGAAGGTGTATGCCGCGCGCAATGGCATCCTCGGCGCGCTGCGCGAGGAGTTGATCGACACCTCGAAGGAGTCGGCCGCAGCGATCACCGCGCTCAGGCATACCCCCGGCGGCGCGTTCGGTTCGTGCCGCTACAAACTCAAGTCGGTGGAAGACAACCGCGCCGAATACGAACGCCTGATCGAGATGTTCCGCGCCCACGACATCCGCTGGTTCCTCTACAACGGCGGCAACGACTCGGCCGACACCGCGCTGAAGATCTCGCAGCTGGGCAAATCGATGAGCTACGACATCCGCTGCATCGGCGTACCGAAGACGGTGGACAACGACCTCGCCGTCACCGACTGCTGCCCCGGCTTCGGCTCGGTGGCGAAGTACACCGCGATCTCCACACTGGAAGCCAGCCTCGATGTCGCCTCGATGGCCGAGACCTCGACCAAGGTGTTCATCCTCGAAGTGATGGGCCGCCATGCCGGCTGGATCGCCGCCGCCGCCGGCCTCGCCGGTGAAGGCGCGGATGCGGCGCCGCACATCATCCTGTTTCCCGAGAACGCGTTCGACGAAGCGGCCTTCCTGGCGAAAGTGAAAGCCACGGTGGCACGCGTGGGCTGGTGCACCGTGGTCGCCTCCGAGGGCGTGCGCAACGCGGCCGGCCAGTTCCTTGCCGAGGCGGGCACCCGCGATGCGTTCGGCCATACGCAACTGGGCGGCGTGGCGCCGGTGCTGGCGGCGCTGGTGAAGGAGAAGCTCGGCTACAAGTATCACTGGGCCTTGCCCGACTACCTGCAACGCTCGGCGCGGCACGCTGCGTCGAAGGTCGACGCCGAGCAGGCTTACGCGGTCGGCAAGGCCGCCGTCGACTACGCGCTGGCCGGCATGAATGCGGTGATGCCGGTGATCGTGCGCACGTCGGATGCGCCGTATCGCTGGAAGATCGAGCCGGCCCAGCTGGCGAAGATCGCCAATCGCGAAAAGAAGATGCCGAAGAACTTCGTCACCCGCGACGGCTTCGGCATCACCGCCGCCGCGCGGCGTTACCTCGCACCACTGATTCGCGGCGAGGCGCCGCTGCCGTATGGCAAGGATGGCCTGCCGCGCTACGTGCGGCTGAAGAATGTGGCGGTAGCGAAAAAACTGGCGGATTTCCGGCGCTGAACCGCGAACGTTCCGTGACCTGTCCAGCATTTGCTGAGCGCAACCTGAAAGCGCAGGGGCGTTATCGGACTACGTTCAGCCGCACATTTCTACGATTTCCCCGACCGCGTCAAAAGCCGCGCTGTTGCGACCACGATCCACCGAGGGGAACTCAGATGAAACTCATCAGCCGCCTGCTCATCGCGCTTGCGCTGCTCTGCACCGGCAGTCTCGCGCTGGCCGCTCCGGACCATGATCACGATCGTGGCCATGGCGACCGTGATCGCGATCACCACGGCCACGATCGGCGCCACGACGATCGCCGCTGGCATGACAACGACCGTCGCTGGGATCGTGACGATCATCGCCGCTACGGCTATTACAACGGTTCGCGCTATTACGGTCACTCGCACCGCTGGGAGCGTGGCCATCGCTACTACGGCCCGACCTACGTCGTGCGCGATTACGGTTACTACCGCCTGCGCCCGCCACCGCGCGGCTATCACTGGGTGCGCGCGAACAACGACTACCTGCTCGTCGCCGTCGCCACCGGCATCATCCTGGACATAGCGTTGCAATGAGACAGCGTTGCATTGAGATAGCGTTGCTATGAGTCCGGCCAACGCGAATGAACCAGGGGCCATGCATCCGTGCATGGCCCTTCGCTTTGGTGGATACGATGCCGATGCGTTGCGCCGCACAACGGCCTGCGCATCAACGTCTGCCTATACTCGCGGGGACCGCCCATTCCGGACGGCCACTTACAACCCATGGGGAGGCTCCGATGCTGCAGCAGTATGGCTGGTGGATCGTTCTGGCGTGCGCGGTGGTGGCGGTTTTGTATGGCGCGTTTTCCGCGCGCTGGATCCTGGCGCAATCGCCAGGCAACGAACGGATGCAGGAGATTGCGGCAGCCATCCAGGAAGGCGCGCGCGCCTACCTCAACCGCCAGTACGCCACCATCGGCATGGTCGGCGTGGTGTTGCTGCTGCTGATCGGATTCTTCCTCAGCTGGCCCACCGCCATCGGCTTCCTGCTGGGCGCGGTGTTGTCCGGTGCGGCCGGCTATATCGGCATGAACGTCTCGGTGCGCGCCAACGTGCGCACCGCCGAGGCGGCGCGACGCGGCTTGAGCGCGGCGATGGATGTGGCGTTTCGCGGCGGCGCGATCACCGGCATGCTGGTGGTCGGCCTGGCCCTGCTCGGCGTCGCCGGCTACTGGCTGCTGCTCAATCACATGGGTGTGCACGGCGAGTCGGCGCTGCATGCGCTGGTCGGCTTCGCGTTCGGCAGCTCGCTGATTTCGATCTTCGCGCGGCTGGGCGGTGGCATCTTCACCAAGGGTGCGGACGTCGGTGCGGATCTGGTCGGCAAGGTCGAAGCCGGCATTCCCGAGGATGACCCGCGCAACCCGGCGGTGATCGCCGACAACGTCGGTGACAACGTGGGCGACTGCGCCGGCATGGCCGCCGACCTGTTCGAGACCTACGCGGTGACGGTGATCGCGACCATGCTGCTGGGCAGCCTGATGGTGGCCGAGGTGGGCGCCAACGCGGTGCTGTATCCGCTGCTGCTCGGCGCGGTGTCGATCATCGCCTCGATCATCGGCACGCTGTTCGTCAAGGTGAAGGAAGGCGGCTCGATCATGGGCGCACTGTACAAGGGCGTGGTCGTCTCGGCCGTCCTGGCCGCCGCCGCGTTCTACCCGATCACCACCCGGCTGATGCCCGACTTCAGCCACGGCGCGCTGAACCTGTGGGGCTGCACCTTGATCGGGCTGGCGCTGACCGGCGCGATCGTGTGGATCACCGAGTACTACACCGGCACCCAGTACAAGCCGGTGCAGCATATTGCGGCTGCCTCCACCACCGGCCACGGCACCAACATCATCGCCGGCCTCGGAGTGTCGATGAAATCCACCGCCTGGCCGGTGCTGGCCGTGTGCGCGGCGATCTGGGGTGCGTTTGCGCTGGGTGGCCTGTACGGCATCGCCATCGCCGCCACCGCCATGCTGTCGATGGCCGGCATGATCGTGGCGCTGGATGCCTATGGCCCGATCACCGACAACGCCGGCGGCATCGCCGAGATGGCTGACTTGCCGCCCGAAGTGCGTGGTGTCACCGATCCGCTGGACGCGGTCGGCAACACCACCAAGGCGGTCACCAAGGGCTACGCGATCGGTTCGGCCGCGCTGGCCGCGCTGGTGCTGTTCGCCGACTACACCCACAACCTCAGCCAGCACTTCGGCGGCTCCATCGTGAGTTTCGATTTGTCGAACCACTACGTCATCATCGGCTTGCTGATTGGCGGCCTGATTCCGTACCTGTTCGGCGCGATGGCGATGGAGGCGGTGGGTCGCGCGGCCGGTGCGGTGGTGGTGGAAGTGCGCCGTCAGTTCCGCGACATCCCGGGCATCATGGCCGGCACCGCCAAGCCGGAATACTCCCGCGCGGTCGACATGCTGACCAAGTCGGCGATCCGCGAAATGATCGTGCCTTCGCTGCTGCCGGTACTGGTGCCGGTGCTGGTGATCTTCGGCTTCAAATGGCTCGGTGGCCCCGAAGCCGGCGCGCAGGCGCTCGGCGGCGTGCTGATCGGCACCATCGTCACCGGCCTGTTCGTGGCGATCTCGATGACCACCGGCGGTGGCGCGTGGGACAACGCGAAGAAGTACATCGAGGACGGCCACCACGGCGGCAAGGGTTCGGAGGCGCACAAGGCCGCGGTCACCGGCGATACCGTCGGCGATCCGTACAAGGACACCGCCGGCCCGGCGGTGAACCCGCTGATCAAGATCATCAACATCGTGGCCCTGCTGCTGATTCCGCTGCTCTAGGCCACGCGTTCGATGACCGCAAACGTCCCGCCGCTACGGCGGGATTTTTGTTTCAGGCCAGCGCGTACCACGACACTGACTTTCGCCACGGGCCACCGTATGCTCATGGCGTTACGCTCGATCGGCGGCGGGCGATGCCTGCCACGTCCAATCGCACATGAGGGGTACACGATGAAATCGGTCTGGCTGATGCTGGCACTCGGCGTCACACTGACGGGCATGAATGACGCCAACGCCCGGAACAACAAATCTGCCAACACTCCCGCGAACATCCAGGCGACCGACGATCCCTATCTGTGGCTGGAAGACATCCACGGCACCCGCTCACTGGACTGGGTGAAGCAGGAAAACGCGGTGACGACGAAGCAGTTCGTCGACAACGCCGAGTTCACCAGGACCCGCGACAGCATCCTCGAAGTGCTCGATTCGGACGCGCGCATTCCCTATGTCAACCGCATGGGCAATGAGCTGTACAACTTCTGGCGCGACAAGGCGCACCCGCGCGGCGTGTGGCGGCGTACCACGCTGGCCGAATACCGCAAGGCCGAGCCGAAGTGGGACGTGCTGCTGGACATCGACGCGCTGAACAAGGCCGAAGGCAAGCGCTGGGTATACAAGGGTGCGCAGTGCCTGAAGCCGGCCTTCGAGCGTTGCCTTATCTCACTGTCGGCGGACGGCGGTGACGCCACCGTGGTGCGTGAATTCAGCATTCCGCACAAGGCGTTCGTGAAGAACGGTTTCGAATTGCCGGTCGCGAAAAGCCAGGTCGGCTGGATCGACGAGAACACCCTCTATGTCGGCACCGATTTCGGTCCCGGCTCGATGACCGAGTCGAGCTACCCGCGCATCGTCAAGCAGTGGAAGCGCGGCACCCCGCTGTCAGCGGCCACCACGGTGTACGAGGGCAAGCCGAAGGATCTCGCAATCAGCGCGTATCACGATCGCACGCCGGGCTATGAGCGCGACTTCGTTTCCGTCGCCAAGGATTTCTTCCACAGCGAGCTGTACCAGCGCAGCGGCGACAAGCTCACCCGTGTCGAGGTACCCACCGACGCCAATGCCGACGCCCACCGCGAATGGCTGCTGGTGCAGACCCGTTCGGCATGGACGATCGACGGCACCACCTACCCCGCCGGCGCATTGCTGGCGACGCCGTTCGACAGCTTCATGGCCGGCAAGCGCCACTTCACCGTGCTGTTCCAGCCGGATGCGCATACCTCGCTGGACGCGTACGCCT
>JBEPVP010000074.1:0-16390 GCA_041690935.1 Rhodanobacter sp. | reverse complement strand
CGGTGGCGACGGCTTTCTGCCGAACGACCGTCGCCACCAGGTCAAGCTGCGCGGCACCTATGCGCTCACCCCGCATTGGCAGCTCAGTGGTGATATGGACGTCCATTCCGGCGGGCCGATCACCGGCTTCGGCGCAGGCAACCCGTTCGATGCCACCAACTATCACAGCTACTACATCTGCGTGGACAAGTGCGGCAATATCCCGGGCCAGTTCACCACGGACACGGATGGCAACCAGGTTCCGGTGCCCTACCCGTCCGAGGAGCGCGTCTACGAGCACTCGCCGCGCGGCAAGTACGGACGCCTGCCATGGATTTACACCCTCAACGCCGGCATCAGCTACATCCTGCCGTTCGAGGGCGGCGGCAACCTGCGGGTGAAGCTGGCGGTCTACAACCTGCTCAACCAGCAGCGCACCGTGCAGGTCAATCAGGACTTGCAGAGCGCGATCTCCAACGAAACCGACGCCACCTTCAGGCTGCCGATCGGCTTCCAGTCGCCTCGCTTCACGCAATTGACCTTTAGTGTGGATTTCTGACGTCCCTCCCCGTTGGCGACCCGCCCGCGTGGCGGGTCGTCTCTTTTTGTCCGGAACGCGGGCAACCCACCTGACGCAGAACCGGTCACCGTGCAGCCGATGATGAAAACGAACCACGCCATGCCGGCGGCCGCGCTGAATACATCTTCCACGGCGCTCGATCATCGCAGCTTCGATGGCGTCGACCTCGAACAACTGGCACAACGCATACCCACCCCTTTCCATGCCTATTCGACCACCGCGATCCGGCAACGTATCGGCGGCCTGCAAGCCGCGTTGAGCGGCCTCGATGCCATCATCTGCTTCGCGGTCAAGGCCAATCCGAATCTCGCCATCCTGCAGTTGATGGCCAACGCCGGTGTCGGTGCCGATATCGTCTCGGTCGGCGAGATGCGCCGCAGTCTGCACGCCGGCATGCCGCCCGAGCGCATCGTATTCTCCGGCGTCGGCAAGAGTGCGGACGAGATCGCCAGCGCGTTGACCGTCGGCATCCATCGCTTCAACGTCGAATCGCACGACGAGCTGCTTACCCTGCAACGGCTGGCCGCAGCGCAAGGGGTGATCGCGCGCGCCGCGGTGCGCATCAATCCCGATGTCGACGCGCACACCCACGCCAAGATCTCCACCGGCCGGTCGGAGGACAAGTTCGGCGTCAGCATCGACGAGGCACGCCGCTGGTTCGGCGCACGCGGCACGCTTTCGCATGTGCGGCTCGATGGCCTGCACTTGCACATCGGCTCGCAGATCCTCACGCTGGAACCGTTCCGGCTGGCGCTGCAGCGGATTGCCGGTTTCTGGAAGGAACTGGAACAGGCCGGCCACCCGATCAACAGCATCGACGTCGGCGGCGGCCTCGGCGTGTGCTATCGCGCCGGCACGGATCAGCCGCTGGCGGCCGCCGACTACGTGCGGGCGATCCGCGAGGCGCTGGCCGGTTTCAACGGTCGCCTGCTGCTGGAACCGGGCCGCTACCTGGTCGCCGAGGCCGGCGTGCTGCTGACCCGGGTGATCCGCGTCAAGCCGGGCGTCGAGCGCCAGTTCCTGGTGCTGGATGCGGCGATGAACGACCTGCAGCGACCGAGCCTGTACGACGCCTGGCACGACATCGTGCCGGTGTCGGACGCATCGCGGCCATTGACCACCTACGACATCGTCGGTCCGGTGTGCGAAACCGGCGACACCTTCGCCCGCGCCCGCGAAATGCCCGAGTGCGTGGCCGGCGACCTGTTGCTGATCAAGGCCACC
This sequence comes from Rhodanobacter sp., assembly GCA_041690935.1. Taxonomy (GTDB): domain Bacteria; phylum Pseudomonadota; class Gammaproteobacteria; order Xanthomonadales; family Rhodanobacteraceae; genus Rhodanobacter. The sequence goes on along the minus strand of JBEPVP010000074.1, from coordinate 14,607 downwards.
GGCGCGTACGGTGCGTCGATGGCGTCCACCTACAACTCGCGACCGCTGGCGGCCGAGGTGCTGTTGAATCAGGGCCGCTATGCCGTGGTGCGCCGCCGCCAGCACTTCGAGGAAATGATTGCCGGCGAACAGCCGGTCCGGAACTGGGAAACGCCATGAACACGATCGCCCGCCTCGCCATCTTCGCCACGCTGACCTACGCTGGCGCCGTGCACGCGCAGGCCCACCAGGATCCGCCGATCACCCTCGACACCCACGTCGACATTCCGTTCGACTACATGCGCGAGCCGCGCTTCGACGTGGGCCAGCCCACACCGCTGCTGGTCGACCTGGGCAAGATGGAAAGCGGCGGACTGAATGCCGCGTTCTTCGTGATCTGGGTGCCGCAGCATGCGCTGGACGCCGCCGGCTACGCCAGGGCCGTGGAACAGGCCACGCAGAAGTACGACGGCATCGGTCGCATGCTGATGCAGTATCCCGACCGCATCCGCCTCGCGGCCAGCCCCGCGCAAGTCATGGCCAATCACCAGGCCGGCCTGCTGTCGGCGATGATCGGCATCGAGAACGCCTACTCGCTCGGCCACGACCTGCACCGCCTCGATGCCGCGTTCGATCGCGGCGCGCGCTATGTCGGCCTGGTCCATGTCGGCAACAACGACCTGTGCAGCAGCTCGCTGCCGGACACCAGGCACGGCGAGCCCACGATGAACAGCGTCGGCGACAAGGGCATGAGCGCGTTCGGCCGCGCCGTGGTTGGACGCGCGAACCAGCTCGGCATGCTGGTCGACATCTCGCACGCCTCGGACAACTGCGTGCGCGACGCGCTCAAGGTTTCCCGCGTGCCGCTCATCGCCTCGCACTCCGGCGCCCGCGCCGTGCTCGATCACCCGCGCAACCTGCCCGACGACCTGCTGCGCGCGATCGCCGCGAAAGGCGGCGTGATCCAGGCGGTGGCGTACAAGGAATTCCTGAAGAAGGACCCGGCCCGCGAGGCCGCCGAGAAGAAGCTGCAGGCCGCCGTGGCAAAACAGGCCGGCGACAAGGAGTACGACAGCGACAAGCACGACTACCTGCCGGCGATGGACGCAGGCATGGCACAGATCCAGAAGCAGCATCCGTTGCCCACGCTGGACGACTACGTGAAACAGATCCGGCACATGGTGCAGGTCGCCGGCATCGACCACGTCGGACTCGCCTCGGACTTCGATGGCGGCGGCGGCATCACCGGCTGGAAGGACGCCAGCGAAACCCGCAACGTCACCACCGCCTTGCGCCGCAACGGCTTCAGCGACGCCGACATCGCCAAGCTGTGGGGCGGCAATTTGCTGTGCGTGTGGCGCGAGGTAGAGCGCGATGCTCAGCACTGACCGACTGCGTCACAACGCCCGCCACTCCCCACTCTCCGTCGTTCCTGCGCAAGCAGGAACCCAGTGTCTCCGCCCCCATCGGCAGCACCCTTCCTCCCAAAGGCGCTGGATCCTGGCTTTCGCCGGGATGACGGCAGGGGTTCTTCTGGGCATGGTCTTTCCGGCCAGGCCAGCGCACACCGAAGCACCCGCGCCACCCGCTCACACCAACCCCGAAACCCGCGTCTACGATCGCATCGTCGATGCGGTGATCGCCCGCTACCACCTGCCCGGCATCGCCGTCGGCGTGATCGAGCACGGCCAGGTCGTCTACGTGCGCACCGCCGGTGAAACCATCGCCGGCTCGGGCCAGAGAATCACGCCGCAAACCCTGTTCAAGATCGCCTCCAACAGCAAGGCGATGACCACCGCCCTGCTCGGCCGGCTGGTCGACCAGGGCAGGTTGCGCTGGGACGACCCGGTGACGAAGTACCTGCCGGACTTCCGCATGCACGACCCGTGGGTAACCGCGAACATGCGCGTGGCCGATCTGCTGACCCATTCCAGCGGCCTGCCCGAAGGCGGTGGCGACCTGATGCTGTGGCCGGAGCCGAACAGCTTCACCCGCGCCGACATCATCCACGGCCTGGCCTTCATCAAACCGGGTTACAGCTTCCGCTCGCAGTACCAGTACGACAACCTGCTCTACGTGGTCGCTGGTGAAGTGGCCGCGGCCGCCGGTGGCGCGTCGTACGAGACGCTGATGCACCGCGAGGTGTTCGAACCGCTCGGCCTCTCGCGCTGCCAGGTCGGCGCGTGGAATCGCGACGCGGTCGGCAACGTGGCGCAGCCGCACCGCGTCGCGAACGGCCACAACGTGGCCATGCGCGAGGATGGCCCGACAATTCCGGCGATCACCTCTGCACCCGCCGGCGGCATCCGCTGCGACCTCACCGACATGCTGAGCTGGGCGCGCAACTGGCTGGTGCCCACGGCGGCGCAACTGGCCTGGCTGTCGTCGGCGCAGCGGCAGCTCCTGCAGACGCCGCACATGTTGATCCCGCTTTCCGCGCAACGCCGGGCATGGGACAACTCGCATGTGATGGCCTACGGCTACGGCTGGCGCATGACCGACATCGATGGGCAGTGGATCGTCTGGCACACCGGCACCCTGAGCGGCATGTACTCGATGCTGGCACTGCAGCCGGACCGGCAGAGCGGTTTCGTGTTTCTGATCAACGGCGAGGCCGAGGACGCACGCACGGTGCTCGGCGAAATGCTGATCAAGCATTTCACCGCGCCGGCCGAAACGCGCGACGTGGCCTGGTATGCGGACGCCCTGGATCACGCAGCGAAACAGCACGCCGCGACCTCGTCCATGCCGGACACCTCCACGCAACGACCGGCCACCGCGACTGAGCTGGCGACGTGGACGGGCACCTATCGCGATCCATGGTTCGGCGACATCTCACTATGCCCGCGCGATGACCGGGTGCACTTCGCCGCGATGAAGTCGTCGAAACTGGCCGGCACGGTGATGCGCCTCGGCGCACGCTATCTGGTGCACTGGGACGACTCCGGCGATCTCGATGCATGGCTGGATTTCCATGCTGCCGAACGTGGCCAGCCGATCACGCTGCATATGGCCAAGCTCGATCCGCAGGGCGACTTCAGCTCCGACTACGAGGATCTGGATTTCCAGCGCGTCGGCGGTTGCCGCTGATGCGCCGTCCGCTTGCCGCGATCGCGCTGTTCGTCGCCATCGGCTGGCCGATCGGCGCTCGTGCGGATCAGGCACCCACCCTGTCGCCGGCGAAGACCGCGGCGGCGGCCGGCCTGGTCGACATCCGCACGCTGGTGCCGGACATCGCCGAGGACATCAAGTACGCCGGCAGCGACAATTTCGTCGGCCAGCCGATCGATGGCTACCGCGCCACAAAATGCTTTCTGGAACGACCCGCCGCCGCGGCGCTGGCGCGGGTCGAGCACGCGCTGCGCGTGCAGCACCTGCGCCTGAAGATCTGGGACTGCTACCGCCCCACCCGCGCGGTGGCGGACTTCGTGCGCTGGGCGCACAACCTGGCCAACCAGCGCAGCAAGCCGCAGCACTATCCGACGCTGGACAAGTCGCAGCTGCTCGGTGACTACATCGCGCCGGTCTCTGGCCACAGCCGCGGCGGCACCGTCGACCTCACGCTGCAGCGCTGTGCGGCTGACAGCATGCATTGCGCGCCGCTGGACATGGGCACCGACTTCGACTTCTTCGACGTGCGCGCGCATACCGACGCGCCCGGCATCACGGCGCAGCAACGCGCCAACCGGGTGCTGCTGCGCACCGCGATGCGGCGCGGCGGCTTTCACAACTATCCGCTCGAATGGTGGCATTACACGCTGTCGCCCGAACCCACACCGCTCACGATCTACGACGTACCGGTGCAATGACCGCCAGCAGCAACCCTGTCGGGAGCTCGCCGCCCTCCGTAGGGCGGGCACTGCCCGCCGGCCCTTCGACCCGTCGCCACGCGCTCCGCAAGTGGGGCGGGCAGTGCCCGCCCTACGCGCGCCGCCAAACATGATCAACGAGGTGGAGATCTGCCATGCATAGACTGTTCGCCGGCCTCGCCACGGCCATCCTGCTCGGCGGCTGCGCAGGCGCCACCAAACCCGTCGATCCGGTCGACACGCTGATGCAGCGCTATGCCGGCGATGTCCCTGGCGCCTCGCTGCTGGTGATCAGGGATGGCAAGCCGATCGTCAGCCGCAGCTACGGCCTGGCCAACCTTGAGGACAACCACGATGCCACACCGTCCACCAACTACCGGCTAGCCTCGGTCAGCAAGCAGTTCACCGCGGCGGCGATCCTGTTGCTGGCCGAGGACGGCAAGTTGCAGCTCGACGATTCGATCCGCCACTGGCTGCCTTCGCTGCCGTCGACGACCGACCAGGTGACGCTGCGCCAACTGCTGAGCCACACCGGCGGCCTGATCGACTACGAGGATCTGATGCCGGCGGACACCACCGAACAGCTCAACGACCACGACGTGCTGCGCATGCTGTCGGCCTCGCCGAAAAGCTACTTCGCACCGGGCACGGCGTACCGCTACAGCAACTCCGGCTACGTGCTGCTCGGGCTGGTGGTGGAGCAAGCCTCGGGCGAGAGTCTGCCGGCGTTCCTGCAGCAACGCATCTTCCAGCCGCTGCACATGGACCACACGCTGCTGTACGTGCGCGGCGGCCCTGAAGTCAGCCATCGCGCGTACGGCTACAGCGAGAAGAACGGTGCGTGGGAGCGCACCGACCAGGATCTCACCAGCGCCACCCGCGGCGATGGCGGCATCTACTCCTCGATCGACGACCTGGCGAAATGGGATGCCGCGCTCTACGACGACCGCCTGCTCAGCGATGCTTCGCGCCGGCTCGCCTTCAGTCCGCACGTGAAGGTCACCGGCGAACCGTACGAGGCCAGCTACGGCTTCGGCTGGCGCATCACCGGCGATACGCTGTGGCATTCGGGCGAGAGCATCGGTTTCCGCAACGTGATCGTGCGCTGGCCGCAGCAGCACCTCACGGTGATCCTGCTCAGCAACCGCAACGAGCCGGAGCCGTACCAGACCGTGCTGAAGATCGCCAAACCGTTCCTGGAGCCGTGAGCGCAGACTCGTTCGTCATTCCGGCCGCTCTCACAGCCGAATGGCTGGTCAAGCCGGAGGTGCCTCACAACAGCGTGGCTGGTCACCCAGCGACTTTGACGGCTGGGCGACAGGCACTGGGCCCCGGCTTGCGCCGGGGTGACGACCAAAAGCCACACGGATCGACACCCCATCACGACGCCGTGCGGGTCCCGCACGCACACGGCATGATGCAAAGATCAACGGTTCACTCGCTATACGGAAAACCCTCATACATGCAGCATCCTCTCAGCCGGCTAACCCACATCCTTCTTCGCAGCTTCGCGTTACTAGCCGCCGCCGCCACGCTCGCCGCCTGCGCGCATGCCCCACCACGCAATCCGCTGGCGACCTGGGTGCCTTCGCCGAACCACGACATCCGCCGGCCAGTGCTGATCGTGCTGCACTACACCAACCAGCATTCGGTGCAGGACAGCCTGGACACGCTGCGCACGCAGAACAGTGGCGGCCCGGTGAGTTCGCACTACCTGGTCGGCGCCGACGGGCACATCTACCAGCTGGTATCCGATCAGTTGCGCGCCTGGCACGCCGGCCCGGGACACTGGGGCACGATCACCGACATCAACTCCGCCTCGATCGGCATCGAGCTGGACAACGACGGCAGCACGCCGTTCGCGCCGCCGCAGATCGACAGCCTGCTGCGCCTGCTGACCGACCTCACCACGCGTCTGCACATCCCGCGCACGCAGATTATCGGCCACCAGGATTTCGCGCCGGCCCGCAAGGATGATCCGGGCCCGTTGTTCCCGTGGCCACAACTGGCCGCCGCCGGTTTCGGGCTATGGCCGCAGGGCGTGCTGCTCGATCCACCGACGGGTTTCGACCCGTGGATGGCGCTCGGTCTGGTCGGCTATCCGCTGGAGGACCGCGCCGCCGCGGTGCGCGCGTTCCACAACCACTTCCGCGGCAGCGGCGCCGAGGTGCTCGACGCGCAGGATCTGCGCATCCTGTACAACCTCGCGCAACAGATCGAGGCCGGCAGCACTACGCAAACGACTGACTAGAACGCCAGCGCACCTGGTCGGCATGCGACTCGACCGGCGCGCCGAACGAACCGCGTCACACTTCCAGCCGATCATCCGGCCGCGCCACCAGCGCATACAGGGCCGGCATCAGGAAGATGCTGATCAACAGCCGCGTGAACAGGCCGCTGACGATGACCAGCGCGAACGGCCGCTGCGTGTCGGTGCCGACGCCGGTGGCCAGCGCGGCCGGCAGCAATCCGAGCGCCGCCACCAGTGCGGTCATCATGATCGGACGCAGGCGCAGGATCGCGCCTTCGCGGATCGCTTCGCCGAGCGTGGTGCCGCTGCGGCGCAATTCGTTGACGTAGGAGATGTACACCACGGCGGTTTGCACCGAGACGCCGAACAGGGCGAGGAAGCCGATGCCGGAGGACACCGAGAACGGCGTGCCGGTGAGCCACAGCGCCACGATGCCGCCGACCGGTGCCGACAGCACCACGCCGAGCACGGTGATGAACGGGAACTTGAAGTTGCTGTAGAGGGTGAACAGCAGCAGAAAGATCAGGCCCACGGTCAGCGGCACGATGACGTTCAACTGCGCGCGCGAGGCGGTGTATTCGGAGTATTCGCCGCCCCAGTCGAGGTGATAGCCCTGCGCCAGCTTCACCTTCTGACTGACCTGCGCGATCGCGTCTTCCACCGCGCCGGCCAAGTCGCGCCCTCCCACCGAGAATTGCACGCCGATGTAGCGCGAATTGTCCTGCCGGTAGATGAAGGAGGCCCCGTTGGTCACCTGAATGTCGGCGAATTCCTTCAGCGGCATCTGCTGCCCGCCCGGTGTCGCCACCAGGATGTTGCCGATGGCCTCGGGGTTGTCGCGGTACGGCTGGTCGAGGCGCACGACCAGATCGAACTGCTTCTCGCCCTGGATCACCTGGGTTGCCACGTCGCCGCCGATGGCGGTCTGGATCAGCCCGTTGATGTCGTCCACGTTGAGGCCGTAGCGCGCGATCGCGGCACGCTTGATGGTGATGCTGAGACTGGGCTGGCCGAGCTCCTGCACCAAGGTCACGTCATGGATGCCGCGCACGTGTTCGAGCACCCGCTTGATCGCCTTGCCCTTCTGCTCCAGCGTGTCGAGGTCGGCACCGAACACCTTGACCGCCAGCGCGCTCTTCAACCCCGTCTCCGCCTCGTCCACCGCATCCTCGGCCGGCTGGGTGTAGTTGAAGACGATGCCGGGGAAGGCCTGCAGCTTCTTGTTGATCGCCTCGGTCAGCGCGGCCTTGGTGTGATACGCGCCGGTCCATTGCGCGTAGGGCTTGAGTGCCACAAAGAATTCGGCGTTGAAAAATCCGGTCGGGTCGGTGCCGTCGTCGGGGCGGCCCAACTCCGAGGAAACCGTGATGACCTCGGGAAAGGAGCCCAGGATGTCTCGTATTTTGGGCGCGATTTTCGCCGACTCGTCCAGCGAAATGGTGTAAGGCATGGTGGCGCGCACCCACAGCGCGCCTTCATCCAGATGCGGCATGAACTCGGCGCCGATGCGCGGGATCAGCAGCAGCGACAGCGCCAGCAGGACGGCCGGGGCGATCGTGGTGGCCCAGGCATGCTTGAGGCAGACGTCCAGGCCCCTGGTGTAAACCGACTTGATCGCCTCGAACACGACGTTGCGCCGCTCGCGCACGCCCTTGCGCATGAACCACGCACACAGCACCGGCAGCAGGGTCAACGTGATCGCCAGCGAGCCGACCAGGGCGAACACCATGGTGTCGGCCATCGGTTTGAACAGCGTACCGGATGGTCCGGACAGCACGTAGATCGGCAGGAAGCTGACCACGATCACCGCGACGGCGTAGAACAACGGGCGATCCACCTCGGCCGCCGCATCGCGGATGACTTCCCGGACATTGAACTCGGTGCCGGCGCGATCGGCGAGCTGGCGGTAGATGTTTTCCACCATCACCACCGCCGCATCGACCAGGATGCCGAAGTCCACCGCGCCGATCGACAGCAGGTTGGCCGAAGCGCCCTGCAAATCCAGGCAGATGAAGGCGAACAGCAGGGCCAGCGGAATGGTGGCGGCGACGATCAGGCCGGCACGGACGTCGTACAGGAAGAAGATCAGGATCACCACGACCAGCAACATGCCGCGCACCAGGTTCTGCTTGACGATCTGCGTGGTCAGCGCGATCAGATCGCTGCGGTCGTAGAACGGGTGGATCTTGATGTCTTTCGGCAGCACCTGTTCGTTGAGTTCCCTGGTCTTCGCCTCGACCCGCTTCAGCACGTCCTGGGTCTTCTCGCCGGTGCGCAGCGAGATCACGCCTTCGACGGCATCGTTCTGCTTCTCGTAACCGAATTCGCCCAGCCGCGGCGCGATGCCGATGGCCACACGGCCGACGTCCTTGAGCAGTACCGGCGTGCCGTTGTGCACCGCCAGCATCACGTTGCCGATGTCCTCTAGCGTGTTCAGGCGGCCGATGCCGCGCACGTAATAGAACTGCCCGCCCTGCGAATAGAAGCCGCCGCCGGCATTGCTGTTGTTGGCCGCCAGCGCAGCCTGCACCTGCTGCGCGGTGAGGCCGACGCCGGCGATCCTGGCCGGATCGAGCAACACCTGATATTGCATGGTGCCGCCGCCGAAACCCGAGTCGTCCGCCACCCCGGGCACGGTGCGGTACTGCGGTTCGACGACCCAGTCCTCGAAGGTCTTCAGCTCCATCGGCGAGCGGTCGGAACTCTGCAGCACGTAGCGATAGATCAGCCCGGATGGCGAGGACAGCGGCGACACCGACGGTTTCACTCCATCCGGCAGTCCGAGGTCGCCGAGCCGGTTGAACACTTCCTGGCGCGCGACGTTGTTGTCGGTGCCGCCCGCGAAGTTGATGGTGAGGCTGGACAGACCGTACAGCGAGATCGAGCGAATGGTGGCCGTCCGTGGAATGCCGGTCATGCCGCGCTCGACCGGTACCGTGATCAGGCGCTCCACTTCCTCGGCGGTATGCCCGGGCCACTGCGTGACGATATCCACGCTGGGCGACGCGAGATCGGGATAGGCATCCACCGGCAGACGCTGCAGCGCACGCCAGCCCGCGCCCACCAACACCAGGGTCAGCAGGATGATGATCAGCGGCTGTGCCAGCGACGAACCGACGATGCGGTTCATCAGCGATGCCGAGCGCGGCGGCATGGGGGGCAGATGGTCGCTCATTGGTTCTGCATGAACTGCACGAAGATGCCGCCATCGACCACGACCTGATCGCCGGCCTTGAGGCCGTCGGAAATCACGTACTGCTCGCCGCTGCGATGACCGAGCGTCACGTGCTGCCGCGCGAAGCTGCCGTCGCGCTGGGTGGCATACACGAACGGCAGGTTCTCGTCGTCACGCAGGATCGCCGACACCGGCACCAGCAAGCCACGACCTGGCTGCCGCGACTGGATGCGCACGCGCACATACATCTGTTTCTTCAGCAGCCCTTGCGGGTTCTCGACGGCCACCCGCGCCAGCACCGCACGGGTGTCGGGATTCACCACCGCCGCGATGTTGTCCACGGTTCCCTTGAGATGACCGGTGCCGGTCTCGACCTCGGCCGGATCGCCGACGCTGACCGCGCCGAGCTCGGCGGCGGAAAGCTGCGCCATCACCCACACCCGCGAGAGATCGGCCACGGTGAAGCACGGCGTGCTGCCGGCCTGCAGGAGTTGCCCGGGCGTGATCAGCTTGTCCACCACGGTGCCGCTGAGCGGCGAGCGGATCGTGCCTTCGATGCGCGCCACCGGCCGACCGGCCTGCACGTTCTTGATGATCGCCGGATCGACATTCAGCGCGACGAGTGCCTGCAGGGCGGCGTCGCGATCCGCCTCGGCGCTGGCCGCGTCGGTTTGCGCCTGCGCAGCTTCGCGCTGGGCCACGCCTTCATGCTGCACCAGATCCTTGTCCACCTCGGCCAGCCGGCGGGCGTTGCTGGCGGTGACCAGCGCCTTGCGATAGGCGCCGATCGCCGCCGCGAAGTCGGGCGAATCCACCAGCGCCAACGGCTGCCCTTTCCTGACGTGGTCGCCGGGGGAAACCAGCAGTCGCGTTACCGGCCCGGAGAACGGCGCCAGCACGCTGGTGGCCTGGTCGTTGTCGAAGTCGACCACGCCGGTGGTCTCGACCGTGGTGCGGAAGCTGGACGGCGCCACGGTGTAGAGATGGATGTGCTGGCGCTGGTCTTTCGTCAACGTCACATTGCCGGGTGTCACGGCAGCGGCCTGCGCGTCGCGGTCGCTCGGGTCCGAGCAACCGCTCAGCGACACGGCCGTTGCCAGCGCGATCACGGCCAGCGCCAGTACGCGCAGGAATCCACGATTCGCCGCCGACATCGCGCAAGCTGATTTACTTTTCATCGTCACCCTTGATTGATCCCGACTGGCCCAGCTCCGCGCGATGCCACCAGCCGCCGCCCAGCGCCTGGAACAGCGCCGCCGTATCGGCATAGCGATTGGCCTGTGCCTGCACCAGGTTGATGCGTGCCTGCTGATAGCCCTGCTCGGCATTCAGCAGCGCGAGGTAGCCGGCATAGCCGGCCTTCCACTGCCGCTGCGACAGATCCAGCGTGACCTTGGCCGCATCGGCGGCAGTGGCAGACGCCTTCAGTCCATCGGCGTCCTGTTCGAGCGCAGCGAGGGTGTCCGCCACATTCTGGAAAGCGATCAGCACCGTGCTGCGATATTGTTCGGCTGCCTGCACATAGGCTGCCTTGGCGGCGCGCTGCTGATGCAGCAGGGTGCCGCCCTGGAAAATCGGCGCGGTGAGGTCGGCACCCAGACTCCAGAAACCCGTGCCCGACTTGAACAGCTGGTTCATCGCCAGCGCCGTGCTGCCGGCATTCGCGCTCAGTGAAATATTCGGCAGCCGGTTCGCCGTGGCGATGCCGATCTGGGCGCTGGCGGCATGCAGGTTGGCCTCGGCCTGGCGCACATCCGGACGCTGCGCCACCAGCTGCGAGGGAAGACTCAGCGGCAATTCCTGCGGCAGTTGCAGACTTGCCAGCTCGAACGTTTCCGTGGGCGCCGTGCCCGGAAAGCGGCCGACCAGTACGGCCAGCAGATCGCGCTGCTGGGCCAGCTGCTTGAGCAGCGGCGGCAACGTGGCGGTGACTTGCGCGAGCTGCGATTCCTGCGCAGCCACATCGAGCCGGCCGGCATAACCCCTGGCCAGCTGGTAGCGCATGATCTTCAGCATGTGCGCGTTGAGGTCGATGAGTTGGCGCGTCGCGTCGATCTGCGCCTGCAACGACGCTTCCTGCACCGCGGCGACCACCACGTTGGTGCTCAGCGTGATATGCGTGGCGATCATCTGGAAACGCACCGCCTGTTCCTGCGCCTGCAGCGACTCCACGGTGCGGCGGTTCAGACCGAACACATCGGGCATGTACGACACGCTGACCTGCGGCGTGAACAGGTTGTAGAGGAACGCGTTGTTGCTGGGCACGGCGGCGAGCGCGCCCGGCGGGTCCTGCTGGCGGCTGGCCGAAAAACCCGCGGTGACGGCGGGATAACGCGCGCCCCGCTGCGCCAGCACATTCTCCCTGGCCACCGCCAATGCCGCCTGCGCCGCCTTGAGATCGGGGTTGCTGGTCAGCGACTGTTCGATCAGCGCATTGAGCGCGGTGGAATGAAACAGCGTCCACCACTGCGCGGGAATGTCGCCGCCAGAAGTGAAATGCTGGGCCTGCCCGCCCGCGACGTTCGCACTGCTGGCGGTGGTCGGCAGCGGGCTGGCGGTCAGGCTGCCAACATCCGGCGCGGCAGGCTTGCGGAAATCCGGGCCCACGCTGCAACCGCCGATCGCCAGCGCCGCGATGGCGGCAACGAAAGCCAGGATGCGCGGCCGCGACGCGCGAAAAACCGGCAGCACGCGCCTGATCATCCCGGCGCTCGCGGCGACGGTCCTGGCAGGCACTCGAACCACGGGTTGTTCATGCGGACGCGTCTTTGCGGCGAGGCTCGGAGCGTAACGATATAACATACCAAGCCGCAGCGAAAGCCTGCAGGAAGTCATGTTTGCCGGCGCCAGGTCGATGGACTGCCGATGCCGGCAACAAGGTGACTAGCACTTGCGCAAGCGTCGGGCGAAATCGATGCCCAAGCAAATGCCGCTCGGGCTACAGCCCCTTGGCCGCCTGCGCCACGGCGCGGAACAGTGCCCGACCCTTGTTCATCGTCTCTTCCCACTCGGCAGCCGGGTCGGAGTCGTAGACGATGCCGGCGCCGGCCTGCACGTGCAGGCGCCCGTTCTGGATCACCGCGGTGCGGATCGCGATGGCGGTGTCGGCATCGCCCCACCAGCCGATCCAGCCGATCGCGCCGGCGTAGATGTTGCGCTTGTACGGCTCCAGCTCCTGGATGATTTCCAGCGCGCGAATCTTCGGTGCGCCGCTGAGCGTACCGGCAGGAAACGTGGCCTTCAGCACATCCATGTAGCTGAGTCCCGGCTTCGCCGTGCCCTGTACCTGCGACACGATATGCATCACGTGCGAGTAGCGTTCGATCGCGAACGACTCGCTGACCTCGACCGTGCCGGTCTCGCTGATCCGGCCGATGTCGTTGCGGCCCAGGTCGATCAGCATCACGTGCTCGGCGCGCTCCTTCGGGTCGGCCAGCAGCTCCGCTTCCAGCGCCTGATCCTCTTCCTCGCTGGCACCGCGCCGGCGCGTGCCGGCGAGTGGGCGCACCACCACCTTGCCGTCCTTCAGCCGCGCCAGGATCTCCGGCGAGGAGCCGACGATCTGGGTGTCGCCGAGATCGACGAAGTACATGTACGGCGAAGGATTCAACGCACGCAACGCACGGTACACGTCCACCGGGCGCGCGTTGAAACCCACGCTGAGCCGCTGCGATGGCACCACCTGGAAGATGTCGCCGGCGCGGATGTATTCCTTCGCCTTCTCCACCATCGCCTCGAATTCCTCGCGGGTGAACGAGGACTTGAAGTCGCTCTCATCAAGCGCGATCGACTGGGTCAGTTGCGGATACGACGCGCCGCCCTGGCGCAGCCGATAGACCAGCGCGTCGAGCCGTCGCTGCGCCTCGGCGTAGGCCTGCGGCTGCGCGGGATCGGCGTGCACGATCAGGTACAGACGGCCCTTGAGGTTGTCGAAGACGGCGACTTCCTCGGCCAACATCAGCAACACGTCGGGCGTACCCAGCTCGTCGGCACGATCCCACTGCGCCAGCCGCGGCTCGATGTAGCCAATCGTCTCGAAGCCGAAGTAGCCGACCAGCCCACCGCTGAACGCGGGCAGCTGCGGCAGCCGCGGCACGTCGTACTGCAGGCGCAGCTTCTCGATCTCGGCCAGCGGATCATCGAGATGCCGGCGCTCGGTCACTTCACCCGAATCCTCCACTTCCAGTTCATGCCCGCGCAGGCGATACACGCGCTTCGCCGGCAGGCCGATGATCGAATAGCGTCCCCAGGTGGCGCCGCCCTCGACCGATTCGAACAGGAACGTGTACGGACCGTCGGCCAGTTTCAGATACACCGACAGCGGTGTGTCGAGGTCGGAGAACACCTCGCGCACCAGCGGAATGCGCGTATGCCCGTGGGCCACCAGCGCGTCGAATTCGTCTCGGGAGATCACGTGGGAAGATCCGGATGGCCAAACGAGGAAGCGGCCATTGTAGGCGAAGCGCGAGCTCAGCCACCCAGCCGCTGCCGCGGCATGCCGTGCAGGCGCAGCGAGAACGCCACGCCGCTGCCGTCGTCGAGGTTGCGTGCGCTGGCGACGCCGCCATGACGTTCGGCGACCAGCCGCACGACGTACAGTCCCAGGCCCAGGTGCGGGGCGTCGCCGGGGGTGGCCTTGTCGCGCAGGCTGACCAGCGAATCGAACAAGCGACCCTGCATCGCCGCCGGCAGCAACGGGCCCTGATTGGCCAGCTCGATCTCGGCACCGTCCAGCGTGGCATGCAGGCTCAAACGCAGCCAGCCATGCTCGGGCGTGAACGAAAGCGCGTTGTCGAGCAGCTTGTCCAGCGCCTGCGCGATCAGCTCGGGCGCGCAGTGCAGCCGTAGCGGTACATCGGGCAGCACGCAGTCGAGCCGGCGCGGGCCGATCAGGGCGCGATAGGCATCAGCGCACCCGCGCACCACGTCACGCAGGTCGACGTCCTCGGGTTCCGCCGCGGTGATCGAGCGCTCCATCCGGCTCGACTCGCTCATCGCGCGCACCAGCGCGCCGAGCCGCGCCACGCCGTCGCGGGCCCGGGCCAAATACGGCTGCGCTTCGGGCGGCAGCGCGGCCCGCTCTTGCAAAGCATGCTCCAGGTTGTCCAGCGATGACTTCACGATCGCCAGCGGCGTGTTCAGTTCGTGCGAGAGTTTCGAGGCCAGCGTGCGCAGGTAATCGGTGTAGCCGCCGACCACTTCGAACAGTTGCTCGAAGCTGCGCGCGAGATCGCCGATCTCGTCCGGCTCGTCGGTCATCGGGAATCGACCGCTCTCGAACAAGCCGTCCAGACGTCCATCGTTGAGCTGGGCGCGCTCGGCTGCATTGCGCAGGCGCGCCAGCCGCAGGCTGAGCCGGGTGGCGAACGCGAGCAGGATGCCGCCGGCGACCA